>NZ_JBEZGX010000068.1:0-43219 GCF_040650235.1 Kitasatospora sp. NPDC048722 | reverse complement strand
TGGATCATCTTGATGATTCCGCCGACTCCGGCGGCGGCCTGGGTGTGGCCGATGTTGGATTTCAACGAGCCGAGCAGGAGGGGGTGTTCGGTGGGTCGGTCCTGTCCGTAGGTGGCGAGGACGGCCTGGGCTTCGATGGGGTCGCCGAGGCGTGTGCCGGTGCCGTGGGCTTCGAGGGCGTCGATGTCGGCGGGGGTGAGTGCGGCCTGGTGGAGGGCCTGGCGGATGACGCGTTCCTGTGCTGTGCCGTTGGGGGCGGTGAGGCCGTTGGAGGCGCCGTCCTGGTTGATGGCGGAGCCGCGGACGAGGGCGAGGACGTGGTGGCCGTTGCGGCGGGCGTCGGAGAGGCGTTCGACGAGGAGGAGGCCGACGCCTTCGGACCAGCCGGTGCCGTCGGCGGCGGCGGCGAAGGACTTGCAGCGGCCGTCGGCGGACAGTCCGCGCTGCCGGCTGAACTCCAGGAACATGCCGGGCGTCGGCATGACCGTGACGCCGCCGGCGAGCGCGAGGTCGCATTCGCCCTGCCGCAGGGCTTGGGCGGCGAGGTGCAGGGCGACGAGTGAGGAGGAGCACGCGGTGTCGACGGTGACCGCCGGGCCCTCCAACCCGAACGTGTAGGCGATCCGGCCGGAGGCGACGCTCACGGTGCCGCCGGTCAGCAGGTAGCCGTCGAGGCCGTCGGTGGGTTCGTGCAGCCGGGCGCCGTAGTCCTGCGCGGTCGCGCCGATGAAGACGCCGGACGCGCTCCCGCGCAGTCCGTCGGGTGCGATGCCGGCACGTTCGAACGTCTCCCACGCGGTTTCCAGCAGCAGGCGCTGCTGCGGGTCCATCGCGAGGGCCTCGCGCGGGCTGATCCCGAACAGTGCGGGGTCGAACTCGCCGGCGTCGTGGAGGAATCCGCCCTTGCGGGTGTAGGAGGTGCCGGGGTGGTCCGGGTCGGGGTCGTACAGCGCGGAGAGGTCCCAGCCGCGGTTGGTGGGGAAGTCGCCGATGGCGTCGGTGCCGGAGGCGACGAGCCGCCAGAGGTCCTCGGGGGAGGCGACGCCGCCCGGGTAGCGGCAGGCCATGCCGACGATCGCGATCGGGTCGTCGGCGCCGGTCCGGGACGGGGCCGTGGCCGGCGCCGCGACGTCCGTCCGCGTGCCGGACAGCCGCTCGTGGAGCAGCCCGACGACGGCCTCGGGGGTCGGGTGGTTGTAGATCAGCGCGCTCGGCAGCGTCAGCCCGGTGGCGGCCTGGAGGCGGTCGCGCAGCTCGACCCCGGCGAGCGAGTCGAAGCCGAGGTCCTTGAAGGTGCGGCCGGTGTCCACGGTGTCACCCGTGACGTGGCCGAGCACGATGGCGGTCTGGGTGCGCACGAGGTCGAGCAGTTCGGCGGGCGCGGCCGGTCGCGCCGGGCGGCCCGCTGCGGCCGGGCCCGCCGGCCCGGTGTGCGGTGCCGGTGCGGGGGCCGCCGTCTGTGCGGGGGCGGTCTCGGGCGCAGGGGACGCGGCCGGGGTGTCCAACCAGTGGCGTTCGCGCTGGAACGGGTAGGTCGGCAGGGGGACGGGACGTCCGCCCCGGACGGCGGGCGAGCCGGCCCAGTCCACCCGGGCGCCCCGGACGTGTGCGCCCGCGAGGGCGGCCAGCAGGGTCGTCGGTTCGGGACGGCCGCGGCGCAGTGCGGCCAGCAGCGCGGGGCCGTCCTCGTCCGGGCCCGCCAGGGATTCGCGGCCCATGCCGGTGAGCACGGCGTCGGGGCCGAGTTCGAGGAACACGCCGACGCCGTGGCGGCGCAGCGTGCGGATGCCGTCGTGGAAGCGGACGGCCTCGCGGATGTGCCGCGTCCAGTACGCGGGGGAGGTGAGCTCCTCGGCGGTGGCGAGCTCGCCGGTGACGTTCGAGACCACCGGGACGCGGGGCGCGTGGAAGGTCAGTCCGGCGGCGACGCGGTGGAACTCGTCGAGGACGGGGTCCATGTGGGGGGAGTGGAAGGCGTGGCTGGTGGTGAGGCGTTTGGTGCGTCGGCCCTGGGCGGTGAGCGCTTCGATGACGCGCAGGACGTCGGGTTCGTCGCCGGCGATGACGACGGCGCGGGGTCCGTTGACGGCGGCGAGCGAGACGCGCTCGTTGAGGAGCGGCAGCACCTCGTCCTCGGTGGCCTCGACGGCGGCCATGGCCCCGCCCGCGGGCAGCGCCTGCATGAGCCGTCCGCGGGCGGCGACCAGGAGTGCGGCGTCGTCGAGCGAGAGGACTCCCGCGGCGTGGGCGGCGACGATCTCGCCGACGGAGTGGCCGGCGAGGTGTTCCGGCGTCAGGCCGAACCGTCCCACCAGGTGATGGAGGGCGGTTTCGAGGGCGAAGAGGGCGGGTTGGGTGTAGCGGGTCTGGTGGAGGAGCGCGGCTTCGGGGGTGCCCTCGTCGGCGAAGACGATGTCGCGCAGCGGGCGGTCGAGGTGGGGGTCGAGGGCGGCGCAGGCGGCGTCGAAGGCGACGGCGAACTCGGGGTAGCTGGTGTGGAGTTCGCGGCCCATGCCGGCGCGCTGACTGCCCTGGCCGGTGAACAGGAACGCGACGCCCACCGGGCCGGACGCCCGCCCCCGCACGATCGCCGGATGGTCCTCGCCCGCGGCCAGCGCCTCGACGCCGCGCAGCAGCCCGGCGGGGTCGTCCGCCAGCACCACGGCGCGCTCGTCGAAGAGCGTCCTCGTGGTGGCCAGCGCGTGGGCCGTGTCGACCGGGCGGGCGGTGCCGGCCCCGGTGGCCAGGTGGTCGCGGAGCCGGGCGGCCTGGGCCCGCAGGGACCGGGCGTCGCGTGCGGACAGCGCCCACGGGACGGGTCCGGCGCCGTCCGCGCCCTGTTCGGCGGCGAGAGCGGTGGCGGAGCCGGCCGGTGTGCTCACCGGGCCCGTTCCGCGCAGCTCGGCCACGCTCGCGGCATCGGCCAGCACCACGTGGCAGTTGGTGCCGCCCATGCCGAACGAGCTGACGCCCGCGATCAGCGGGAGCTCCGCCCGTGGCCACGGGCCCTGCTCGGTGCGCACCCGCAGGCCGAGCTCGTCCAGGGGTATCGCCGGGTTGGGCGCGCGGAAGTTGAGGCTCGCCGGGATGCTGCCCCGCGAGATGGCCAGCGCCGTCTTCAGCAGGCCGACGAGTCCGGCGGCGCCCTCCAGGTGGCCGACGTTCGTCTTCGCCGAGCCGACGTGCAGCGCGTCGTCCGGCGTCCGGCCGCGGCCGAGCACGGCGCCCAGGGCCGCCGCCTCGACCGGGTCGCCCACCGGCGTGCCGGTGCCGTGCAGTTCGACGTACTGCACGGCGAGCGGCGAGGTGCCGGCCCGCTCGTGGGCCGTGCGCAGCACGGCCTCCTGCGCGGTCCGGTCGGGGACGGTCAGGGCGGTGGAGGCGCCGTCGTTGTTGACGGCGCTGCCGAGGATCACGCAGTGCACGTGGTCGCCGTCGGCGAGCGCGCGGTCGAGCGGTTTGAGGACGACGGCGACGCCGCCCTCGCCGCGGACGTAGCCGTTGGCGCGGGCGTCGAACGTGTAGCAGCGTCCGTCGGGGGAGAGGGCGCCGAACCGGGCGCTGTCGGCACTGGACCCGGGGGAGAGGATCAGGTTGACCCCGCCGACGACGGCGAGTTCGGATTCGCCGCTGCGCAGGCTCTCGCAGGCCAGGTGGACCGCGACGAGCGACGAGGACTGTGCCGCGTCCACCGTGAGGCTCGGGCCGGTGAGGCCGAGGACGTACGACAGCCGGTTGGCGAGGATCCCGCGGTGGAGGCCGGTCACCGCGTGGCGGTCGCCGGCGTCCTCACCGCGGCGGTGGTGCAGGGCCGCGTAGTCGTCCCAGATGGCGCTCGCGAACACCGCGGTGCGGCTGCCGGTGAGTGCGGCCGGGACGATCCCGGACTCCTCCAGCGCCTCCCAGCCGAGTTCGAGCATCAGCCGCTGCTGCGGGTCCATCGCCGCGGCCTCGCGCGGGGAGATCCCGAAGAAGGCGGCGTCGAAGCGGTCGACCTCGTCGAGGAAGGCGCCACGAGCGGGGGCGGCAGCGGACCACCGGCCCGCCGGCGCCTCTCCCACCGCGTCCTCGCCGCTGCTGAGCAGCTGCCAGAACGCGGCGGGGTCGGGCGCCTTGGGCAGGCGGCAGGCGAGTCCGATGACGGCGATCGGTGCGGAGTGGTCGCTACGCATGGTCTGTGACGTGCTCCCTCGTCGACGACGACCTGGTGGCAACCACCCTCGCCAGCGGGGCTAACGACGACCTTTGCGCGTTCTAAACCCCGCTAAACCCGGCGGTCAGGGTGCAGCCCGCGGCGCAGCGTGACCAGGTGCTCGACCGCGATCCGCTGCTGGTCCTCCGGGGCCGCCGCCCCGCCGAAGGCGTGGTAGGCACCGGGGTAGTTGTGGACTTCGGTGGGCACACCCGCCTCGGCGAGCCGCAGGCCGTACCGGAGTCCCTCGTCGCGCAGCGGGTCGAGGCCCGCGGTGGAGATGTACGCCGGTGGCAGGTTGCGGAGGTCCGCGGTGCGGGCCGGTGCGGCGTACTTCGGCGTCGTCTCCCGGCCCGCTCCGAGGTACAGCTGCCAGCTCTCCTCGGCGAGCGGCCGGTTCCAGATGGGTGTGGCGGTGTGCTCGGCCATCGAGGGGGTGTTCAGCCGGTCGTCCAGCACCGGGGTGCTCAGGTGCTGGAAGCACAGCGCCGGGCCGCCGCGGTCGCGCGCGAGCAGGGTGAGGCCCGCGGCGAGGCAGCCGCCGGAGCTCGCGCCGGCCACGGCGAGCCGGGCCGGGTCGGCGCCCAGCTCGGCCGGGTTCGCGGCGGTCCACTCCAGTGCCGCCCAGCAGTCGTCGAGACCCGCCGGGAACGGGTGCTCGGGCGCGAGCCGGTAGGCCACGGCGACCACGACGGCCGAGGCGTGCAGGGCGGCCTGCGCGGCGCCGTGGTGGGCGGCGTCCACGTTGCCGAGGACGAAGCCCCCGCCGTGGATCCAGAGCACCGCGGGCAGCGCGCCGTCGTCGGCGTCGGGGCGATAGGTCCGCACCCGCACGTCCGGGGCCCCCGGAGGGCCGGGCACGAACAGCTCGCGCACCGAAACGCCGGGTACGGCGGGCAGTTCGCCGAGCGGGCGCGGGCCGGCCCGGTGGTCGGCGATCGCGTCGGCGAGGTTTCCCGTCACGGGCATGGTCAGGCCTCCAGGGCGATCGCCTGCGACGGGCAGAGCGCGATGGTCTCGCGCAGCCGCGCCTCCTCCGCCTCCCCCTCCACCGAGGGGGTCAGCACGAGCACCGTGCCTTCCGTCGACTGGTCGAAGCGGTCGGGCGCGGACAGGACGCACTGTCCCGCGCCCAGACACCTTCCGGTGTCGGCCGTGATGCGCATTGTTCTCCTCGTTCTTCTGATCCGTCAGGTACCGCTGCCGGTCTGCAGGTTGGCACCCGTCACCAGGTGACCGGCAGTTTCCAGACGCCCTGGACCCCGCCCGCCTCCTTGACCGGCAGTTCCGTCTCCGGCACGGCCAGCCGCAGACCCGGCAGCCGGCGCAAGAGCGTGGACAGGGCGATCTCCAGTTCGGCCCGGGCCAGGTTCTGGCCGATGCACTGGTGGACCCCGTGGCCGAAGGAGATGTGGTGCCGGGCGCCGCGGGCGACGTCGAACGACCCGGCTGCGGGGAAGGCGGCCTCGTCCCGGTTGGCGGTGGAGATGACCACGACGACCCCGTCACCGGCCTTGATGCGCTGTCCGCCCAGCTCGGTGTCGGTGGTGGCGAACCGGGCCACGCCGTCGGCGATCGCCATGTAGCGCAGCAGCTCCTCGACCGCGGTCGGCAGCAGGTCCGGGTTGTCGCGCAGGGCGGCGAGCTGGTCCGGGTGCTTCAGCAGGGTGAGGACACCGAGGGCGATGGCGCTCGCGGTGGTCTCGTGGCCCGCGACGAGCAGCAGCAGTGCGATGTCCACCAGTTCGCGGCGGGAGAGCGCGCCGACGGCCAGCTGCTCGGCGATCAGGGTGTCGAGCAGCCCGTCGCCCGGTTCGCGTTCCTTTCGCCGGATCAGCTCGTCGAGGTAGGAGCTCAACTGCGCGAAGGCGTCGGCGCTGTCCTCCAGGGTGGTGCTCCCGGTGACCACGCGCCGTGACTGCTGTTCGAAGAACGTGTGGTCGGCGTAGGGCACACCGAGCAGCTCGCAGATGACGATCGACGGCACGGGCAGCGCGAAGTCGGGAACGAGGTCGGCCACCGGGCCCTTGGCCTCGATGGCGTCCACGAGCTCGTCGACCAGGCGCTGGATGCCGGGGCGCAGCGCCTGCACCTTCTTGACGGTGAAGGTGGAGAGCAGCATGCGCCGTTGCACGGTGTGTTCCGGCGGGTCCATGCCGATGAAGTTCTTGACCTTGCGCGCGGATTCGAAGCGCGGGGCGGTGGCCGGGTAGTCGCGGTGGACGCGGTCGGACGAGAAGGTGGCGGCGTCGAGCAGGACCTGACGGGCCTCGGCGTGGCCGCTGACGGCCCACACCCGGCGGCCGTCGTAGAGTTCGACGGCGGATACCGGTCCTTCCTCGCGGTACCGGTCGTAGCCGGACGGCGGCTGGAAGGGGCAGCCGCGCGCCTGGGGGTACGCCGGTGGTCGGCGGTCGTCGCTCGCGGCTCGCGTGGTGTCGGTCATTCCTTGGCCTCCAGGGCGGGGACGGAGAGGGGTGTGGTGTGCGGTGCGCGGCGCTCCGCGCGGGGTGTGCTGAGCAGGCGCACGAGCGGGTTCTCGACCCAGGCGAACAGCGCGAGGGCCAGCACCAGGCAGAACGCCAGCGCCGCGACGAGCAGGGCGGCCGCGGCGGCCGTCGGCAGGTTCCGCCCCTCGACGAGCCACCGGTGCCCGTACGTGACGACGAGGCCGTGCACCATGTAGAAGGCGAAGGAGAGTTCGCCGAGCCGCACCAGGAGCCGGCCGCGGAACGGGGTCGGGGTGCGGTCGCGGTCGGCGACGGCGGCGCTCGCGACCAGCGGGGTGAGCCAGAGGGCGGCGGTGCCCGCGACGCCGTACAGGTACGGCACGGCCGAGTTGAGGGTGTAGCCGCCGACGGCGATCAGGCCGGCCGGCCACAGGCCGAGCCGCGGCCACGAGCCGGACAGCACGAGCCGGGCGGCGACCATGCCGAGGACGAACTCCAGCGCCCGGACCGGCGGGAAGAAGTAGACGAACCAGATCTGCTCGAAGGAGAGCGAGCCGTCGGCGATGAAGGGCAGCGGCTGCCCGTGCAAGGTGTGCAGGCTGATCCACGGGACCGCCACGGTGCACGCGGCGAGGACTCCGGCGAGGGCCCACAGCCGCCGTACCGGCACCCGGTCGATCAGGCGCAGGAGCCAGGGGAAGCTCAGGTAGAAGAACAGCTCGCAGGAGAGCGACCAGCTGACGGCGTTCATCGTGTTGGGGACCTGGATCTGCGGCACCCACGCCTGCAGCAGGAACAGGTTGGTCAGCGTGCCCTCGGTGGTGAAGACGTCGGAGGCCGCGAGCATCAGGGCGGCGGCGATCACGAAGGTGACCAGGTGGTTCGGGTAGATCTTGACGAGTCGGCGGCGCCAGACCCGGGTCGCGGTGTCGTTCGGCCGCGCCGACCAGGTCAGGACGAAGCCGCTGAGCACGAAGAAGAAGCTCACGCCGTAGAAGCCGGCGTTGGCGAAGACCGTGCTGAGGGTGTCGCCCGCACCTCCCGGGATGAACCGGGTCTGCCAGGTGGTGTGGAAGGCGAAGACGAGCAGGGCGGCGATGAACCGCATCCCGGTGAGCGAGGGCAGTCTGGTGGTTCTCGGCGGTCTCGGCGTGGCGGGCATGAGTGGCGGCCTCCGGGGCGCAAGAGTGTCCGAAATTGGCCCTTCGAGGCTTGCAGCGGCTCATTGGCCGGATCTAAAGCTGTTCTTTGGCAGCACCAAACGCCGCACGGGTGCGGCGCGGTACCGCGTCGAGCAACTCGGCGGTGTACGGGTGCGAGGGCGTGGCGAGGACCTCCTCCACCGGTCCCGACTCCACGACGCGGCCGGCGCGCATCACCATCACCCGTGCGCACACCTCCCGGACGACCGCCAGGTCGTGGGAGACGAAGAGCGTCGCCAGACCGAGGGAGTCCTGCAACTCCCGCAGCAGGTCGAGGATCTGTGCCTGGACGGACACGTCCAGTGCCGACACCGGTTCGTCGCACACGAGCACCCGGGGTCCGGGGGCGAGCGCCCGGGCGATGGCCACGCGCTGACGCTGGCCGCCGGACAGGGCGAGCGGCCGGCGCTCCAGCAGTTCCTCCGCGAGTCCCACCTGCCGCAGCAGCCGCACCGTCCGGTCGCGGCGCTCCGCGCGGGCCGTTCCCGCGGCGCCCAGGGCCTCGTCGATGATCCTGGCCACCGTCCAGCGCGGGTCGAAGGCGCTCAGCGGGTCCTGCGGGACGAGCTGGATGGCGTGCCGCCGGGCCCGCCGGGCCCGTTCGGGCAGCGTGCTCCACGGCTCGCCGTCCAGCCGCACCTCGCCGGTGTCCGGAGTCAGCAGGCCGAGGGCGATCCGGGCGAGCGTGGACTTCCCGGAGCCCGACTCGCCGACGAGGCCGAGCGCCTCGCCGGCGTGCAGGGTGAACGAGACCTGCTCCACGGCCGTCCGCCGGCTGCGTCGCGGACCCCGGTAGTGCTTGCCGACGCCCTCGGCCCGCAGCACCGGGCGGCCGGTGCCGGTGGACGGCCGGGCCGCCCGCGGGCGGCCGCCGGGCACAGCGGCCAGCAGCGAGCGGGTGTAGGGGTGCCTGGGGCGGTCGAGCACCTCGCCGACCGGGCCCGACTCGACGACGCGGCCGTCCTTCATCACCGCGACCTCGTCGGCCAGGGCCTCGACCACGGCGAGGTCGTGGCTGATCAGCAGCACGCCGGTGCCGGCCGCCTTCAACTGGCCCAGCAGCGCGAGGATCCGGGACTGCACGGCGGCGTCCAGCGCGGTCGTCGGCTCGTCGGCGATCAGGACCGCCGGGTCCGCCGCCAGGGCGGAGGCGATCAGCGCCCGCTGCCGGAGTCCGCCCGACAGCTGGTGGACGTACGCGCGGGCCCGCTCGGCCGGCTCGGGCACGCCGACCCGGGTCAGCAGGTCGACCACCGCCGCCGCGGCGTCGCGCCGGGGCACCGTCCGGTGGGTCAGCAGCGATTCGGAGATCTCCCGGCCGACCGGGCGCAGCGGGTCGAGGGCGACCAGGGCGTCCTGGGCGACCAGCCCGATCCGCCTGCCCCGGACCGCACGCCAGTCGCGCGGCCCGAACTCCCGGGCGTCGTCCCCGCAGATGCGCAGTCGCTGCGCGGTGACGGCCGAGGTGGGCCCGGCGAGGCCGAGCAGGCTGCGGGCGAACGTGCTCTTGCCCGAGCCGGACTCGCCGACCAGTGCCAGGCACCGGCCGGCGTCCAGGGTGAGCGAGGCGCCGCGAACGGCGTGGACCTGCCCGGGTCCCGTGCCGAAGCTGACGTCGAGCCCGGCCACGTCGATCAGTGGTTCCGTCATGCCGCGGACCGCCCTTCGGATCGTGCCTGGGCGTGGCGTCCCAGCACAGTGACGGTCACCACCGTGGTGACCAGCAGGAGGCCGGGGAAGAACGCGATCCACCAGGCCTGTTCGAGGAAGCCCTGGCCCTCGGTGAGCATCGCGCCCCACTCCGGCGTCGGCGGCTGGGCGCCGAGGCCGAGGTAGCTGAGCGCCGCCCCGGTGGAGACGGACGCGCCGAGCGTGACGGTCGCCAGGACGAGCAGCGGCGCGAGCGTGTTGGGCAGGACGTGCCGCAGGACGATCAGCGACCGGCGGACCCCGATCGCGACGGCGGCCTCGACGTACCCGGAGCGGCGCACCAGCAGGGCCTGGGCGCGGACCACCCGGGCGAAGCCGGGGGCGAGCCCGACCGCCACGGCGGCCGTCGCGCCCGTCACGCCCTTGCCGACGACGAGGACGACCAGGAGGGCGAGCAGCAGGCCGGGCACCGCGAGCAGCGCGTCGGCGACGCGCATCAGCAGGGCGTTCCCGAACCGGCCCGACAGCGCGGCGGCCAGGCCCCAGAGCACGGCGAGCGCCACTCCGCAGCCGGTGGCCGCGGCGCCGATCGCGAGCGAGTAGCGGGTGCCGTGCACCACCCTGGTGAAGACGTCCCGGCCGAGCTGATCGGTGCCGAACCAGTGCTCGGAGCCCGGCGGCTGGAGCGCGTTCAGCGGATCGGTGTCGGTCGGGCTGCCGTCCGCGAACAGGGACGGGACGAGGGCGGCCAGCAGGATCAGGGCCAGCAGGGCCGCGGCGAGCAGCACGCCGGGCCGCGGCCGGAAGCCCGGGACCCGCTGCGTCGGTGCCGTCGACCGGCCGGTCCGCACCGGCTGTTCGGTGGTCATGCCGCCGTCACCCCCGTTCCCTCGCGCAGCCGCGGATCGACCAGCACGTACAGCACCTCGATCAGCGCGCCCACGGCGACGAACACCACCGCGGACAGCGCGACCACTCCCTGCACGACCGGGAGGTCGCGGCCCTCGACGGCCTGCAGGGTGACCCGGCCGATCCCGGACCTGGCGAACACGTCCTCCACGACCACCGCCCCGCCCAGCAGGGTGCCGGTGAACCAGCCGGTCAGGGTGAGCGCCGGCAGGGCGGCGTGCCGCAGCCCGTGCCGCACGCGCACGGCGGGCTCGGCGAGTCCGCGGGCCCGGGCGGTCTGCGCGAACGGCTGCTCCAGGGCCCGCAGCAGTCCCTCGCGCACGACCGGGATGAGGACGGCGGCGATCGGCAGGGCCAGTGTGGCCACCGGCAGGACGAGCGACCGCACGTCGTCGCCGTCGGAGACCGGCAGCCAGCCGAGGCGGAACGAGAAGACCGTCAGCAGGACGATCCCGAGCCAGAAGGACGGCGTGGAGACGACGACCAGCTCGATCGCGGCCGACACCCGGCGCGGCAGCCGGGAGCGGCCCGAGGTGAGCACCGCGACGGCGACCGCCAGCGCCACCGCCACCAGCGTGGCCCACAGCGCCAGTTCGGCGGTCGGCCGGAACTGTGCGGAGAGCACGGAGGAGACCGGCTGCTGCAACTGGTAGGAGTCGCCGAGGTCGCCGTGCGCCAGCCGGAGCAGGTAGCGCAGGTACTGGACGGCCAGCGGCTGGTCGAGGCCGTAGTGGTGCCGGACCTCCGCCCGCTGCTCGTCGCCGACCAGGGAGTTCGAGCCGACGATGGCGTTCACCGGGTCGCCGGGGATCAGGTGCAGCGCGAGGAAGGCGCAGCTGGCCGCGCCCCAGACCACGAGGGCGGCGGCCCCGAGCCGGGCCACGACGACGCGCAGGAGGGCGGGCATCAGCGGGCCTCCGTCCAGGCGCCGTAGAACTCGGGCCACGCCGAGCTGCCGAGGCGCAGGCCGTGCACCTTCCGGTTCACGCCCACGGCGGCCTTCACGACGTACGCGGGCACCACGGCCGCCTGGTCGAGCGCCCAGCGCTGCACCTCGGCGTAGTTCGCGGCGCGCTCGTCCGGCGACTGGGACGCCTGGGCCCGCCGGAGCCAGTCGTCGACCCTGGGGTCGGAGACCCGGGAGAAGTTGTGGCCGGTGGCCGAACCCTCGGTGGTGAGGAAGAAGTGGCTGAGCATGTCGCCGTCGGCGCGGCCCCAGGAGGTCTCGACCACGTCGTAGCGGCCCTGGGCCAGCCGTCCCGCGACCTCGGTGGCGTCGGTGGAGGCGGCCAGGTCCAGTCTGATCCCGGACTTCTTCAGATCGCCCTGGACCGCCTGTGAGAAGAGGCTCGGCTTGCCGTAGACGGGTGCGACGACGGTGAGCGTGCGGCCGTCCTTGGTGCGGTAGCCCTGGGCGTCGCGGCCGGTCCAGCCGGCCTCGTCCAGGAGCCGGCCGGCCAGCGCACGGTCGAACGGCCAGCTCTTCTCCAGGGCGGCGTCGTAGCTGTGCGGCGTGGAGGGGGCGAGCGGGCTCCAGGCACGCGTGCCGGTGCCCTGGAAGACGGACTTGGTGATGGCGTCGAGGTCGACGGCGCGCTGGAAGGCCGTGCGCACCCGCACGTCGGAGAAGAGCTCGCTGCGGGTGTTGAGGAAGAAGGTGTCCACCACGCCGGGGACGTCCATGGTGAGGATGCCGAAGTGGGGATCCCGGGACACCATGGGCGCCTGGTTGGCCGGGACGGCGTCGATGGCCGACACCTGGCCCGAGGTCAGCGCGCCGACCCTGGTGGTGTCCTCGGCGATGAACCGCAGCGTGAGGGAGTCGAGCATGGCCGGGCCGCTGTGCCCGGCGTGCTCGGGGGCCCAGTGGTAGTCGGGGTTCCTGGTGTACTGCCGCTGCTGGCCGCGCAGGTAGGCGCCGGCCTTGAACGGGCCCGAGCCCACCGAGTCGGTGCCGGAGCACAGCTTGTCCGCGCCGGCCTTGAGCGAGGCGGGCGAGGCGATGCCCAGGTACGTGGTGCTGAGGGCCTGCAGGAAGGGTGCGTAGGGGCGCTCGAAGCGCACCTCCAGCTGGTACTTCCCGGTGACGGTGGTCCCCTGGTACGGGCCGAGCAGGCCCGCGGCGTACTGGGAGCGGGTCCCCTTGGCCGTGACGTGGTCGAAGTTGGCCTTCACGGCCTCGGCGTCGAGCGGTGTGCCGTCGTGGAAGGTCACGTCCTGGCGGAGGGTGAAGGTGTAGACCTCGCCGTCCTCGCTCGTCCGCCAGGACTGCGCGAGCCAGGGTTCCAGCTCGCCGTCCGGGGTCTGGTAGACCAGCGAGTCGAACACCGGCCGCTGGACGAAGGCCGTCACGTCCTGGGCGCTGGTGTGCGGGTCCCAGCAGTCCGGCTCCTTCTTCACCGCGTACGTCAGGTGGCCGCCGGTGCGCGGCCCGGAGCCGCCCGGCGTGCCGTCGGCGCCGGGGCCGCAGGCCTGGGCGCCGACGAGCACGAGAACGGACAGCAGCACGGCTTCGAGCGGGGCGGTGCGGCGCGAACGCATTCCAACTCCGGGGCAGCTGGCGGACTCTGGACCGTGCACGACTCTCTCGGGGATCTCTAAAGCCGAACTGAAACACCCTCGCTGCCGGCCCCCGGGCGCACCTCGGCCGCGGCCTCGGCGAGGAGCTCGAAGGAGCGCAGCCGCTCGGTCTGGTCGGGCACGATGGTCAGCGCCATCAGCTCGTCCGCGCCGGTGCGCGCCACCAGATCGGTGAGCTTCTCGCGGACCGTCTCCGGGCCGCCGACCAGCTGGGGCTCGACCAGGTCGTCCAGGAACTGCCGCTCGGCCGGGGAGAACACGTGCGCGGCGGTCTCCCGCGCGGACGGGAAGGCGTCGAAGCGCGGCACCATGCGCATCCGTATCTTGCCGAGGAGGTACGGTGCGGCCGCGGCCCGGGCCGCGTCGTCGGTCTCGGCCACCGTGACGAGCGCGGCGACCAGGGTGCGCGGCCGGTCGAGGTGGGCGGAGGGCCGGAAGGACCTGCGGTACAGCTCCAGGGCGTGCGCCGCGGCGTGCGGGTTGATCTGGTGGGCGAAGGCGTACGGCAGGCCGAGCGCGCCGGCCGCCTGGGCGCTCGACGGGCTTGAGCCCAGCATCCACAGGTCCGGGCGGCCGTCGGCGGCGGGCACCGCGACGATGCCGGAGTCGGGGGAGGCGGGCGCGAAGTACCCGTCGAGCTCGGCTATCTGGTGTGCGAAGTCGTCCTGGCCCAGCTCGGGCACCCGGCGCAGGGCGCGGGCGGTGAGCGGGTCGGTGCCGGGCGCGCGCCCGAGGCCGAGGTCGATCCGGCCCGGGTGCAGGGCCTCCAGGGTGCCGAACTGCTCGGCCACGACCAGCGGTGCGTGGTTGGGCAGCAGCACGCCGCCGGATCCGACCTTGAGGGTGGTGGTGACGGCGGCGAGGCTGCCGACGAGGACCCCCGGTGCCGAGGTGGCGAGGCTCGGGGTGTTGTGGTGCTCGGCGACCCAGTAGCGCAGGTAGCCGAGCGCCTCGACCGCGGGGGCGAGGGCCACGGTGTCGCGCAGTGCCTGGGTCGCGGTCCCGCCGGCGAAGACGGGCACGACGTCGAGGACGGACAGGGGGATTCCGGCGAGCTTGCTCATGGGTTCTCCGCAGGTGGTCGACGGCCCGCGAGGGCCGGGTGTGGCCGGTGGTTCCGGTTCCCCGGGGCGCCGCCGGTCACGGGACCGGCGGCGCCCCGTGAGGGACGCGGCGTCAGACGCTCTCGGGCTGCGGCGCGGGCGAGGCCTCGGCGGCGGCGGGCTGCGCCCGGCCCGGCAGGACGAGGCCCGCGACGAAGACGACGGCGGCGGCGGCGACCGCCCACCAGAAGGCGTCGCCGAAGGACGCGTCGGTCGGGGCCGCGTGCTCGCCGCCGCCCTGGATGATCAGCGCGACGACGGCGATGCCGAGCGACGCGCCGATCTGGTTGAGGATGAAGACCGCGCCGGTCGCGCCGCCCACGGACTCGCCGGGCACGGTGCGGTAGACCGCGCCCATGGTGGGGGCGCCGACCAGGCCCATGCCGAAGCCGGCGGCGAGCTGGGCGACGGTCAGCACGGCCTGCGAGGTGTCGGCGCCGGACTGGGTGAACACCAGGGCCCCGGCTCCGATCAGCAGGGCGCCGAGCGGCACCAGCTGCCGGGCACCGAACTTGTCGGCGAGCTTGCCGGCGATCGGCATGCCGATCAGGGTGCCGAAGCCCAGCGGGGCCAGCAGCAGACCGGACTCCAGGACAGTGTGGTGGTGGACCTGCTGGTAGTAGAGCGGCAGCAGGAAGAGCAGCGAGAACAGGCCGCCGCCGAGCAGGAACATGGTGGCCACCGCGGCGCTGAAGCCCTTGTTGGCGAAGAGCCGCAGGTCGATCAGCGGGGCCTTGTCGGTGCGCAGCGCGTGCACGACGTAGCCGATGAACAGCACGACGCCGAGGACCAGGCCGGTGATCACCTTGGCACTGCCGAAGCCCTCGCTGCCCGCCTGGGACAGCGCGTAGACGATCGCCGCGAAGCCGGGCGGGAGCAGCGCGATGCCGAGGCCGTCGACCGGCACCGGGTCCCCGCTGGGCGCCGGGTCGGCCGGTAGGACCTTGATCGCGAGGATGATCGCGGCGAGCGCGAACGGGATGTTGACCAGGAACATCCACACCCAGGACAGGTTCTCCAGCAGCAGGCCGCCGACGATCGGGCCGACCACCGGGCCGAGGGTGATCGGCACCGAGATGAGGCCCATCACCCGGCCGATCCGAGCGGGTCCGGCGGCGCCGGCCACCACGGTCATCATGATCGGGTCGACCATCCCGCCACCGAGGCCCTGGAGGACGCGGAACGCGATCAGGGACTCGACGTTCCAGGCGACGGCGCACAGCGTCGAGCCGGCCAGGAAGAGGGTCAGGCCGAGCAGCCACATCCGCTTGGCGCCGAAGCGGACCATGGCCCAGCCGGCCAGCGGGATGGCCAGCGCCACCGCGAGCAGGTAGCCGGTGGTGATCCACTCGACGCTGGCCAGGGTGGCGTTGAAGTGGCCGCCCAGGGTGCTGATCCCGACGTTGACGATGGTCGCGTCGAGGTAGGACATCATGCCGCCGAGCACCATGACGCCGACCAGGCTGAGCAGCGGGCCGTCGAGCCGGGCGGGCCCGCCCCCCGCCGCGTTCGTTTCAGACACGGAAACTCCTTTGCACCAGACCGCCAAGCTAAATGAACTAGGTAGTTCATTTCGATGGCTGGGACGGTAGCATGGCTCCATGAGTGTTGGCGAGACCGAAAAGACGACCGGGAGCCCCGGCGACCGGGGCCGGATGGACAAGCGCCGAGCGATCGTGGAGGCCGCCCTGCGGGTCTTCGCGCGGGTCGGCTACGCCCAGGCGAGCCTCGACCAGATCGCCACCGAGGCGGGGGTCGCGAAGCCCACGATCTACAACCACCTCGGGTCCAAGGAGAACCTCTTCCGGCACGTCATGACGGAGACCGCGGCGCGCTCCAACGCGAAGACGATGGACGTGCTGGAGTCCTTCCCCAACGAGCCGCAGGACCTGCGGCCCGGGCTGGAGGACGTGGCCCAGAAGCTGGTCGACTGCTACTGCGACGAGCAGTCCGAGTCGGTGCGCCGTCTGCTGTACGCCGAGGCGGTGCGCTTCCCCGACCTCTTCGACGCCGTCCGGGCGAGCGGGCCGGACCAGTTCGTCGACGCGCTGGCCGGCCGCCTGGCCAGGCTGGCCAACGCCGGGCAACTGCGGATCGAGGACCCGGTCCGCGCCGCCAACCAGTTCATCGCCCTCGTCTACGAGGAACTGCCGGGCCTGAGCGGGCTGGGCACGCGGCCGCTCGACCACGCCGAGGTGACCAAGGTCGTCACCGCCGGGGTCGACACCTTCCTGCGCGCCTTCGGTACGGGGGCAGGCGTCGACCCCGGTACCGCTTCCGGCACCGGGGTCTGACGGATCCGGCCTCAGCGGTCGAGCCGCTGGTACGACCCGCGGAAGAACAGCAGCGGATCGCCGTCGGCGAGCGCGTCGAGCCGGAGCACCCGGGCGACCACGATCACGTGGTCGCCGGCGGGATGCTCCGCCTCGACCGCGCACTCCAGCCAGGCCAGCGCACCGTCGAGGATCGGGGCGCCGCCCGGCGAGGAAGTCCAGGGCAGGCCCCGGAACTTGTCCGTCCCGCTCGCCGCGAGACGGTTCGCCGCCTCGGCCTGCTGCGCCCCGAGGATGCTGATGCCGAGCGGCTCCGCGGACCGGATGCGCGGCCAGCTGGTGCTGGTGTGGGCGACGCAGAAGGAGACCAGCGCCGGTTCCAGCGACACCGAGCAGAAGGAGTTCGCGACCAGCCCGGCGCGGTGGCCGGTGGCCGGGTCGGCCGAGGTCACCGCGACCACGCCGGTCGCGAACCGGCCGAGCACGTTGCGCAGGCACCGGGTGCCGCCGTCGAGGTCGATCGTCGTGTTCACGGCCGCCGTCCCTTCCCGTACCGGAGCCGGGCGAAGTCCCGGGTCAGCGCGACGCGTTGGTCGCCCAGGCCGCCGCGCATGCGCAGCACCGACAGCAGTGTCCACAGCCGGGTCTGCGCGAAGTGGCCCGGTGAGCCGTGCACGTCGTCGTGGGCGAGCAGCCGCACGCCGCGCACGTGTTCCCGCAGCAGCCGGGCGTCGGCGGGCGGGATGATCTCGTCCCGCAGGCTGGTGACGTGGGCCACCGGGATGCGCAGCGCGCCCAGTTCGCCGGGCGTCAGCGCCCAGTCGCGGATCACCTCGTACACCTCGTCGGGCTTGGTGCCGATCAGGTGCGCCAGGGTGTCGGTGGTGACGCGCGGCACCGTCCGCTGCCAGGCGGTGTCGGTGAAGAAGTCGTGCACCGGGGCGCCCGCGCCCACCACCCCTCTGATCCGGGAGTCGTGCAGGGCGGCCCGCAGGGCGCCGTGGCCGCTGAAGCTCAGCGCCAGCGCGTACGTCCGCGAGGTGTCCGCCCGGTCTCCCACGGCGTCCAGCACGGCGGGGAGCATCCGCCAGCTGTCGGCGCGGTAGGGCAGGGTGTTCTCGCCCACGCCCGGCATCTCGGTGACCACGCCGGCGAACCCGAGGGCGCCGAGCTGGAGGAGCACCGGTGCCCACTGCTCCTTGACGGACACGATGCCGCCGGTCATCACCAGCAGCGGCTTGGGGTCCGCGGCGTCGAGCCCGGCGCTCCAGCAGCGGATCCGGCCCTCGGGCAGCTCGACGTCCAGCCGCTGCACGGCGGGGAAGTCCGCGCGCCACCGGTCGAACGCGTCGGTGCAGCGGCTCAGGGCCTCTCGGCGCGCCGAACCGTCCACGTACGGGAACCGGGCCATGTTGTAGTGCACGCAGGCTTCGAGCAGCTTCCCGTCGGCCTCCAGCCGGGCCGCGTCGGTGCTCCACTCGTGGACCCAGGACCCGGGCCCGCCGTTCCCGTCGTGCCGGACGCGGTCCAGCAGCGGGTCGTAGTGCTCGGGTGGCAGGCCCTGCGAACGGGTGTGCGCGACCACGAAGTTCTTCAGCTCGGCGATGTCGTTCATACGCTCTCCAACGACTCCTTGACCTCGGTCAGGACGTCCGCGGCCTCGGCCCCGTCGATCACGCGGTGGTCGAAGGCCAGGCTGAGCCGCAGCACCGGTGCCACGGTGACCCGGCCGTCACGGACCACCGGCCGGTCCAGGATCCGGCCGACGCCGAAGGTGGTGGTCGTGCCGCCCACCGAGTGGAAGGAGTCGACCGCGCGGTGTCCCAGCGAGGTCACCGCGAACGTCCCGGTGAGGTGGGGGCGCAGCGCGAGCGAACCCGCCGCCTCGCGGAAGCGCTCGCGTCCCTCGGCCCACGGCGCCCGGTGCAGCTGCCGCACACCCTCGAAGTCCGGCAGCTGCTCGGCGTCGCCGTCCCGGACCCGGACGAGGTGCTCCTGGATGTCGTCGAGTTCGGCCTCGTGGAGGTTCGGTACGACGGTGCCGAGCACCACCCGCCGGCCGTCGAGGGTCCGGTCGAGGGTCAGTTTGCCGTTGACGAACGGGTAGTGCGCGATACGCAGCCGCTGCGGTCCGCCCTCCACGGCCGCGTTGGCGTCCGGGTGCCCGGCCAGGACCCGTCCGGCCGCGCGCAGCACGTAGGCCGTGATGGAGTACCGCACGCCCGTGCTGTCGAGGGCAGCGGCGCGGTGGGCGAGCACCCGGCCCATGTCCACCTCGGTGTCCAGGAAGACCGGTGAGAAGTCGCGGATCACTTCGAGGAAGAACAGGGTGTGCCGGCGCTGGCGCGGCAGCGGCTCGCCGACCTCGGTCTCTTCGGCGGTCACGACTCCACCGCCAGTCGGTAGACGGCCTCCAGGCTGGGCGCCTCCAGCACCTCGGACAGCCGCAGCGAGCGGCCGGTCTCGCGCTCCAGGAGCGTGCACAGCGCCAGCAGGTGCACCGAGTCCCACTCCTCGACGGTGTCCAGGTCCCGGCCGAGGTCCTCGGCCGAGACGGGCAGGGCGAGTTCGTCGCGCAGGAGCGTGACGAAGTCGTCGATGGTCCTCACGGGGTGTCCCCTTCGAAGTTCGCGGTCAGTCGGATGTGCCCGACGGGCTCGGGCAGCGGCTCCAGCGGGTGCCGGAAGGCGGCCGAGTCGTCGTCGACCGTGACGGTCTCGAAGCCGGCCCGTGGATAGAAGTCGGCGACGTTGCCGTTCTTCGCGGTGCGGCGGTAGTCGGCGCGCACCTCGGTGGCGCCGCTGCCGCGCGCGTGGCGCAGCACGGCGCCGAGCACGGCCTGTTCGATGCCGCGGCTGAACACCCGGCAGCTGAGCAGGAAGTTCTCGATGTGCAGGACGTCCGCGTCCCGGCGCAGCAGCACGGCGCCCACCAGTCCGTTGTCGCCGAAGCGGTCGGCGGAGGCGATGGTGAGCACCTGCGCGGCCGGGTCCTCGGCCATCGCCCGCACCTGCGCGGGCTGCAGCCGCCGCGTGGTGAGGTTGAACTGGTTGGTGCGCAGGGTGATCTGGGAGACCCGGGCGAACCGGTCGGCCGTCGCGGGGCCGAGGGCCACCGAGATGTCCAGCTCCCGCAGGTAGCCGTCGAGCGAGTCGAAGGTCGACAGGAAGTCCTGCCGGGCCCGGTCCTCGCGGTAGCGGGCGGGCCGCGCCAGGTCCTCGTCGGTGAGCCGGCGCGCATCGAACCAGCCGTCGTGCAGCAGCCGCGTCACGTGGGTCGCCGGGTCGCCGTCGACCCGGACCACGGCGACGGTGGGCAGCTCCCGCCCGACCAGGCCGCACTCGAAGGCGCTGTCGTCGACGAAGACGAAGCTGTCCACGGAGAGGTTGAGGGCGAGGGCCAGTTCACGGAGGTTCTCGGGCTTGGGCCGCCAGTCGGCCCGGATCTGCACGAAGTCCTCCTCGCGCAGGACCAGGTCGGGGTGTTCGCGCAGGGTCCGCTCCACCGGTTCGCGGTCGTTCTTGCTGACCGCGGCCAGCAGGACGCCCTGCGAGCTCAGCTGGCGGGCCACCCGCTGGAAGCGGGCGAACGCCTCGCCCCGGTAGCCGCCGGCGGTCTCGATGCCCTCGGGGCCGACCTCGCCGAGCACTCCGCCCCACACCGTGTCGTCCAGGTCCAGCGCGAGGACCTTCTTCACGCCGCCCGACGCCTGCCGGGCGAGGTGGCCGACCTCTCGCGCGTACGCGGCGAGCAGGGCGTCGGACAGGTGCGCCTTCGCGTACACGCTCTGCCGGATGTCGCGGGCGGCGACACCCTCGGCGAGCAGCGGGTCGAGGTCCACGGTGACGACCTCGGGGTGGGCCTCGGACAGGCGCAGCAGCCGGGCGTTGGCCTCCCGCCAGAGCACCCCGAGCCCGGCCCGGGCCCGCAGGTCGACCAGCTGGCCCGTCAACTCGCGCGGCAGCGGGAGGGTGTTGAGGACGAGCGTGGCCCCCTCGGCGGTGCCGGCGAAGACCCGCGCGGCCCGCTCGACGAGGGCGAGCTTCTCCTCCAGCACCCGCGCCACGTCCTCGACCTTCCACGGCGACGGCAGTTCGTCCACCACGGTCGCGGGGTCGAGCACGCACAGTGCGAACGAGGGGCGGGCCGCGTAGAGGCCGCTCGACGGGTCGACGAGGTCGAAGACCCAGCCGTCGAAGTCGGACAGCCGGGTGCGGGCCAGCAGGCCGTGCCGGGCGAACTGCGCGGTGAGCGCGGGCAGCAGCGCGTTGAGCGTGCCGTGACCGGTGACGGCGACGACCGGCGCGGGGGTGCCGGGGTGCGCGGCGAGCACCGCGTCGGGGTCGGTCCTCGCCAGCACCCGGCCGGCGCGGACCAGTTCGTCGTCCGTCAGGCCGGCGAGCAGCCGCCGGACCTCCGGGTAGCGGTCGGGCAGGCTGCCCTCCCGGTGCAGCTCCGCCAGTGCGTCCGTCACGGCGTCAGTTCCCTTCCAGGGCGAAGCCCGCCTTGAGCCACTTGCTGGATTCGATGGAGATGCCGACGGCCCGTCGCCCGGGGCCGAGCGCCCCGGCCAGCGCGCGCTGCAACTGGAGGAAGACGATCGCGTTGCCGCAGTTGCCCGCGTCGTCCACGCAGGAGACGTCCTGCGCGCGGGGGAGTCCGAGCCGTTCGCTGATCAGCTTGGTCATCCGGCCGGAGAGCTGGGGCGGCAGCAGCAGGTCGACCTCGTCGCCGCGCCAGCCGAGGCCGGTGAGCACCTCGTCCAGCACCTCGCCGGTCATCGTCGGCACGTGCTCCTCGATCGCCTTGTAGTCCTCGGTCGCGGCGGGCCGGTCGCTGTGGCGGTCGGCCGGGCCGAACCATTCGAGGACGGCCCCGGGCGGGCGGCCCAGGCCGACGAGCCGGGTGAACAGGGCCCGCACCGCCGCCGAGCCCGGGGCCGGGTCGGTCGACAGGACCGCCGCACCGGCCGCGTCCCCGAAGAGCACGAAGTTCACCAGCTCGGCCGGGGCCGCCTTGCGCAGGTCCGTTTCGAGGTCGTAGAAGCGGGCGATCACGTCACCGCCCAGCACCAGCACGGTGCGCCCGCTGCCGCTCAGCAGGATCTGCCGCGCGACGTCCAGCGCCTGCACCGCTCCCGAACAGCCGGACTGCAGCTGGAAGCTGCGCACGCCGTCGATGCCGAGCCGGTCGGCCACGACGTTGACGGTCGCCGGCATCAGCTGGTCGGGGGTGGCCGTGGCCAGCACCACCGCGTCGACGTCGCCCGGGCCGAGGCCGGCGGCGGCCAGCGCGCGGCGCCCCGCCTCCTCGGCGAGCGAGGCCAGGGTGCGGGTCTGCTTGCCGGTCTCCAGGTCCAGCGCCAGATGGCGGGCCCGGGTGCCGATGAACGCGTCGACCCACTGCTCCCACAGCGGATCCATGCCGAACCGCCGGGCCAGCGTGGCGTTGTCCAGGGCGGGTCCGGGAAGGGCGGCTGCGGCGGACAGGATGTGTACGTCCCGGCCGGTCATGTGTGGTCTCCCGTCGGTTGCCGGCGTGTTGGCGTCAGTCGGACAGCAGGATCCGGGCCTCGGCCGAGGCCCGGACACCCGTCATCCGCCACGTGCGGAACCCGGTCAGGCCCTCGTAACGACCGCCGGTGCCGACAGCCGGGTAGAAGACCCACTCGCTGGTGCGGACGTCGTTGAAGTCGGCCCACCCCTCGGCGTGGACGGTGCCGTCCTCGAATGTGAGGTCCTCGCTGTAGTACGTCATCAGACCGCCGTCGCCGGGGCGCACGTACTCGATCCGGAAGGAGCCGTGGGAGGTGCCGATGAGCTTGCCCGACTCGTCGAAGAGTTCGTCGTCGAAGGTGCCGGTCTGGCCCACCTGCGGGTCCGAGACCTCGACGTCGTCGACGACCTTGACCACGATTTCCCGGGGAACCCGGAGGACGATCTGCTCGGCCATGTGTCCGTTCCTTTCAGTGCGGTGGAGGGGGTGGATCGGGGGTGCGGCACGCGCGCGGTGCGCGGTGCGGCCCGTGCGGGTCAGTGCGCCGCGAACCGTGCCGGCGGCGCCCCGGTGATCAGCGGGGGGACGTCGGGGGTGGCACCGGGACCGGTGAGATCGGTCAGCAGCCGGTCGGCCGGTCCGGCCGGGGCCGGCCGGGGGAGGAACGACCCGGCGGCCGGTTCGAACGGGCGCACCAGCACCGACCGGAAGTCGTGCCTGGTCCAGGTGCCGCTGTTCACCGGGTCGTTGTCGGAGAACGTGTACGGCGCGTACTGCCGCCCGGTCGGGTCGGGCTGGGTGAAGCGGCCCCAGAACCCGTTGTAGAGGTGGTGGTCGAGGACGTGGGCGCTGCGCAGCAGCTGGTACGCGCCGCGGTAGCGGAAGGGGTTGGCGGTGGCGGCCTCCCCGGTCGCCGTCACCGCGCCGTGCGGCGTGTAGCGGTAGCGGGCGGCGAGCCTGCCCTCCTCGTCCAGCAGCGCGAGCACCGAGCCCTGCTGGTCGGTGACGGCCCAGTAGTGTCGGCCGTCGGCGGTGAGCACGGCGAGCAGCGCACCGTCGGGGGTGCGGACGAAGTCGGTCGGGACCCCGTCGTCGGTGGCGCGGGCGATCCCGAGCGGGGTGTGGGTCAGGACGTGGGTGACGGTGCGTCCGTCCACGGTGGTCTCGGTGATCCGCCGCGGCAGCTCCTGACCGAGTCCGTCGTACCGGATGTCCACCACCTGCTGCCCGCCGAACACGCCGGTCAGGGTCTGGTTGGTGGCGCTGTAGGTGAAGGAGCCGGTGGGGTTGGTCTCCTCGGTGAAGTTGCCGGCGCCGTCGTACGCGAAGCCCGTCTCGCCCAGCAGGACCACCTGGCCCGCCGTGTTGAGGGTGAAGCGGGTGCCGCCGAGGCGGACCAGGTGGTGCGCGCCGTCGTACTCGAACTCGGTGTCCCCGGCCCGCACCAGGCGCTTGAGGCCGTCGTAGGCGAAGGTGACGGTCTCGCCGTCGACGGTCGTCGAGAGCAGGACGTCACCGTCCGAACCGTCGGCGGTTCCGTAGCGGTACTCCGCGCCGACCAGGAGGTCCCCGACGGGTCCGCGCACCGTCAGGGCGGTCCGGCGCCCGGCGGCGTCGTAGCCGATCTCCTGGCGGCCCGCACCGAAGTCCACGGCGGTGAGGCGGCCCGCGGCGTCGTGGATGAGGCGGGCGGTGCGTCCGGCGGGGGTGGTGACAGTGACGGGCCGGCCGGCCGGGTCGTAGTCGTAGCGCGTCGTGCCGCCCGCGGTCGTCAGCGTGGTCAGCGCGCCCTCGGCGTCGTGACCGGCCCGCACCTCCTCGGTGTCCGCGCCCTCGGTGCGCACGGCCGAGGCGAGCCGGCTGCCCGCCGTGGTCCGGACCCAGCGGAACTCGTAGGACCAGTCGGGGGAGGACTTGCGGACCACGCGGCCGAAGGCGTCGTGGGCCAGGGTGAGCAGGACCCGGCCGGACTCCTCGTCGGTGACCTCGGCGAGCCGGCCGGTCGGGTCGTGCCGGTAGCCCGTGCGCCGTCCGGTGCCGTCGGTGACCCCGACGACCCTGGACAGCCGGTCGTGGCGGTAGGACGTCCGCCCGAGCGGCGCGGGCGGCGTGACGTCGGTCAGGTTGCCCTGCCCGTCGTAACCGAAGACGGTGGTCCGGCCGTTGCCGTCGGTGAACGCGGTCGGCCTGCCGTGCACCGGATGGTTGACGCGGGTGTCCAGGTCGGCCGCGCGGCCGGGGGCGCGGCTGCGGACCAGGTGCCCCGACGCGTCGTACTCCAGGAGCAGTTCGTTGCCGGCCGGGTCGCGCAGGGCGGTGGCGAGCGCGGGGTGCGCGGCGTCCTCGTAGGCGATGGTGGAGCGGGCGGAGGTGGGCAGCCGCAGGGCGACCGGGCGGCCCGCCGCGTCGTGCTCGAACGCGGTCCGGGCGCCGGTGGCGTCGACGACCGCCGTCAGCCGGCCGTCCGCGTCCCACTCCCGCCGGGTGACGTGCCCGAGCGGATCGGTGACCGAGGCCGGCCGTCCGTGGTCGTCGAACTCGTAGGTGGTCGGCAGGCCGGTGGCGCCGGTGACGACGGTGCGCCCGGGGGAGCGGGTGAACCCGGTGCGGACCCGGCCGTCCGGGCCGTCCCAGGCCACCTCCAGGACGGCGTCCCGGTCGTCGTACCCGAGCCGGACCGTCTCGCCGCCCGCCGCGACCGATACCAGCCGGCCCCGGTCGTCCCAGCCGTAGGCCGTGACGCGGCCGTCGGCACCCGTCAGGCGGGCCATCCGGCCGGAGGCGTCGTACGCGAAGGCCGCCGCCTGCCCGCCGGCCGGGTCGACGACCTTGGTGACCATGCCGTCGCCGTCCCGGTGCAGGGTGACCGTGCGGCCCAGGCCGTCGGTCACCGTGGCGGGGTCGCCGGAGGCGTCGACCTCGAACCCGGGGCCCGCGCAGAGCGACCAGCCGGGGCCGAAGCCGTCGGCGCCGGCCGAGGCGCGGCGGTGCTCGCGCAGGAGCCGCAGGTGGCGTCCGGCCCCGGCGAGCACCAGGTCGATCTGGCGGAGCGTCGGTTCGCCCGTGGCGAGGTCGACCACCAGCTCGGCCAGGTCGCCGAGCGGCAGGCGCCACACTGCGCGGTGGTCGGGGAAGTCCCGGAGTTCGAGCACGGATGGGCTCCTCGGTCTGCGGGTCGTCGGTCGGACGGGCGCCAGACTCGCCCGGCCGTCTAAAGCTCGACTAAGTCCGCGTGGCGTGCACGTGGGCCGTCCGTGGTCGGTGCGAGCGCGGTGCGGTAGCCGTCGTGCCACTTGTGAACTAACTGGGGAGGTTCTTTCCGGGGCCGGTTGGCATGGATCGGCCTCTTAGGCTGGTTGTGGCTGTTGGTGATCCGTTCGCGCACTTCATCGTCGGAGCCACACCGTCGCTTACGGGGGAAGGGATTTCGGGATGACCACTACCGTCATGACAACGCCGCCGGCTCGGGCGGCCGTTCGTACCACCGAGCTCGGCCGACTGCTCGACCACGTCCGCACGATTCGTGAACGGCGGTCCACGATCGTCGAGTTGGCCGGTGACCCGGGCAGCGGGAAGACCTGGCTGCTGACCGCGCTGGCGCAGGAGGCGCGCGGCCGGGGCCTGGCGGTGCTCCGGGGCTGGTGCTCCGAGGCCGACGCCCGGGTGCCGTTCCAGCCGTTCGTCGACGCGCTGGCCACCTGGCGGGGCGGGGCCGGGGCCGGGTCGGTCGAGTCGAGAGCCCGGGCGCTGACCGGCGCGTCGACCGCCCCGTCCGAGGAGGCCGGGGACACCGACTTCACCTCCCGTGGCCGCCTCCTGACCGAAGCACGCCGGCTGATCGCGGACTGCCTCACCGCCGCGCCCGAAGGACTGGTGCTGATCGTCGACGACTTCCACTGGGCCGACCCCGGCTCGGCCGCGCTGCTGAACATGCTCGTGCGCTGGCCCATGGACGGCGGCATGGCGCTCGTGGTCGCGCACCGGCCGCGGCAGGCCCCGGTCGCCGTGCGCTCCGTCCTGCGGCACGGCACCGAACTCGGCACCGTCGAGACGATCGAGCTCGCCCCGCTGACCTTCGCTCAGAGCGCCGAACTACTCGGTCCCACCAGACGACCGGCCGAGGTCGCCGACCTGCACGAGCGCAGCTCGGGTAACCCGCTGTACCTGACGGCACTGGCGGACGCCGCCTCCCCGGCGGACGGCGGCTGCGAGGACTGGGCGCGCAACGGCCTCGGCACCCGGCTGCTGGCCGAGACCGAGGCCCTCGACGGAGCGGCCCGCGCGGCCCTGCAGGCGGCGGCGGTGCTCGGGGGCGCGTCCGGCATGAGCGCGGTCGCCGAGGTCGCCGGGATCGGCGAGGACGAGGCCTGCCGGGTCCTCGGGGAACTGCAGGGGCGGGACCTGCTCCGCGCCACCGGGCCGGACCTGGTGGCCCTGCGTCACCCGCTGCTCGGCCGCTGCCTGAACGCCGCCATGGACGCGTGCTGGCGGGCCGGCGCCCACCGGCGGGCACTGGCCCGGCTCACCCGACTCGACGCCCCGGCCACCGAACTCGCCCCGCACATCGAGCGGTCGGGTTCACTGGCCCGCGCCTCGGACGCCCGGGTGCTCGCCTCCGCCGCGCGCACCGCCCTGCACCTCGGCGAGCCCTCGAGGGCCGCCCACTGGCTGACAGCCGCGATGCGCCTGCCGCGGCCGGCCGACGAGTCGCCGGACGCCTCGCCGGTGCGACCGGAGCTGTGGCGGGCCGTGGTCCGGGCGCTCGCGGCGCAGGGTGACGCCGAGCGGATCAGGTCGCTGGCCGGCGCGATCCTGTCCGGGCCGGTCCGGCGCCTGGCCCCCGGGCCGCGCTCCGCCGAGGTCGCCTTCCTGACGACCGTCCTGGCCTCGCTCGGCCAGGACGAGGCGGTGCAGACCCTCCTGGTCGTCGAACTCTCCACCGCGGACCAGGCGGACCCGGCCGTCGGCGTACTGCTCCGTGAGCAGCAGCACCTGGCGAAGGTCCTGGCGGGCAAGCTGCCCGCCCGTTCCGACACCGAGGCGCTGGTGCGGGAGGTGCAGCGGACGGACGGGGTGTCGCCGGCCGGAGCACTGGTGCTGAGCGGCCTGTGCGCGGTCCTGGAGGGCGACGTGTGCGCCGCGAAGCAGGCGTTCGAGGCCGGGTCCCGGGTGCTCGACACCACCGCGAACGGCGGCCGGCCGAACCACCGGCAGGTCGTCCACCTGCTCGTCCTCGGCTGGGCGGAGGCGCTGATGGGCCGTTACGGCACCGCGCACGCTCACATCGACCGGGCGCTGACGGCCGCCCGGGAGCGCGGCGACGTCCACCTGACGCTGCCGCTGCTCGCCACCCTGGGGTACGTCAACTACCAGTCCGGCCGGATGGCCGACGCCCTGGACGCCGCCGAGGAGGGGCGTGTCATGGCCCTCACCCTCGGGCGCCTCGACCACGCCGCGCTGCTGGACGCGACCATCGCGGCCGCCTCCGCGCAGCTCGGCCGCGGCTCGTTCCTCGTCGCCAGCGGTGTGCTGAGCACGGCCCCCAGGACCCCCCCTCAACGCCCTGCTGCGGGCGGAGGCCGCCCTGGTCTCCGGCGACGCCGAATCGGCGCTGGCGCTCCTGCTGCCCGAACGCGAGGCGTGGCGGGTGGCCGAACCGGTCGGGGTGCTGGCCGCCCGCGGGTACGAACTGCTCGCCGCGGCGGCGCTGCGGACCGGGATGGACGAGGCGAGCATCGAGCAGTGGGCCGACCACGCCGCGGACGCCGCCGCCGTGGTGGGCATCGCCGAGCAGAGCGGGCACGCGCTGCTGGCCAGCGGCCACGTCCTGATGAGCAGGCACCAGCCCGTCGAGGCCGCGCAGCGCTACCAGGAGGCGCAGGAGCTCCTCGGCGCCGAGAGCTCCGCCGGCGTCCGGGCCAGGGAACTGGCCCGGGCCGCGCTGCGCACCGCCGACCGCGGGCCGGAGGGGGCGCTCGCCGACCTCACCATCCGCGAACGGGAGGTGGCCGATCTCGCCGGCCAGGGGCTGAAGACGAAGGACATCGCGGAGCAGCTGCGGGTCAGCCCGCGCACCGTCGACGTCCATCTGACCCGCATCTACAGCAAGTTGGGGATCGCCTCCCGGGTGGCCCTGGTCCGGCTGATGACGCTGGCCGGCTGACCGGGGCGGGTGGTGGCGCCGGGACGGGCGCCCCGCCGCCACCACCCGTTCGAAGGCCGGATCAGCTCGCCAGCGGAAGGTCCAGGAGCTGGTCGGAGGTCAGGATCGCCTGGTGCAGGCGGCGCAGCGAGCGGCACGGTTCCAGCCCGAGTTCGGACCTCAGCACCTGCTGGGCCGAGCGGTACACCTGCAGGGCCTCCGCCTGCCGGTCGGCCCGGTAGAGCACGAGCATCAGCTGGCGGTAGAAGGACTCGCGCAACGGGTACTGCGCGATCAGTGTGTTGAGCAGCCCGGTCACCTCCCGGTGGCGGCCGAGCGCGGTCCGCGCCTCGATCGACAGCTCCAGGCACTCCAGCCGCTCCTCCTCCACCCAGGCGGTGAAGGAGGCCAGTACCGGCCCCTCCGCGCCGCCGTCCAGCACCGGCCCCCGGACGAGCGACAGCGCACGCTCGAAGTCGTCGAGCGCCGCCTCGTACTCCCCGGCATGCTGCCACGCGCGACCGCTGCGCATCGCCGTCTGGAATTCGGCCACGTCGTACTGGGCGCCGTCCAGCCGCAGGAGGTACCCGGACGGCTTGGTGGTGATCGCGGCCCCGTCGGTGTCCCCGGCGGCCGCGAGGAACTTGCGCAGCTGGGAGAGGTAGACGTGGACCGCGGCCGACGCGCGCCGCGGCGGACCGGAGCCCCACAGCTCCTGGATCAACTGGTCCTTCGTGGTGATCCGGCCGGCCCCCACGAGCAGGGTGGCCAGGGTCAGCTCCATCTTCGGCGCGCTCATGGAAAAGCTCGTCGTACCGTCGGACACGCGGAGCGGCCCGAGCAGTTCATAGCGCATCGATACCTCGCAAACGGTGGGAATGGGGAGCCCTCGTATCTCCTCGCCCCCAACTCTCCGGTCGGCACACGTGTTCGCGCATCAGGGAAACTGCGTACGTAAGGTCGATTGGCCGATAGTCGACGCCCCGGGCCTGTCGGCCCGGCCCGGATCACGGCCGTAGTCTGCCGCGTCTTCCCTCCCTTCGCACGGTCGTCCCGCACAGTCCTCCCGTGCCACCGGCTGACTGGACGATGCGTCTCCGCTGCAAGCCTGGCGCCTCTCCGGCAGTAATCTGTAGCCGGGTCAGCCCGTCCCGGCACTCCACGTACCGCCGGTACGTGGCCGAGGCGTAGTCCGTGACGGGCCCCAGCTGCCGCCCGACGAAACTCCGCCGGTCGAGGACCAGCTCGGGGTAGAAGGCCGCCACTCGCTGCCACAACGCCTCCAGGCCGTGGTACTGCGCGCGGTGGTCGCGCCGGTCCCGCCGCAGCTGGAACAGGCCCACGAAGAACGGCAGGCTCAGCCCCGCTCACACCACGATCGTGGCTGCGATGCCGAAGCCGAAGTCCTCGTCGTACGTCACCAGCGTCCCGGGCGTGCGCAGCCCCGGCAGGTTGACCCACAGCACGCGGTGGACGCAGTTCAGGTCCAGCCCGATCAGGCCGACGGCGATGACCGCCAGGGACCACCTGCGCAGCGGGTGCCCGGCGCGCGAGTGCCGCAGGGCGAGGAGGGGCGCACGCGGCGTACCCGGAGAACAGGAAGACGTTGCCCAGGTCGTAGAACAGGCCCGTGCAGCAGGGGTTTTCGCCGCGGCCGCCGAGGAGACCGGTGCCCCGACCGCGCGTTCGCGGCCCGGGCACCGGGGCCCCGCCTCAGCGGGTGGCGGCGACCGTGCCGGTGAGCCGCTGCGCCACGTCCGTCGGGCTCGGCATCGCCGCTATCTCGGCGCCGACCTCGCGCGCGGCCCGGCGCAGCGCCCCGTCGGTGAGCAGCCGGTCCAGCAGCGCGGGACCGATCTCCTCGGCACTCGCCCGGAGCCCCGCGCCGCGGGCGTGCACGGCGTCCGCGGTGATGAAGCGGTCGGAGCCGTCGGGCAGGACGAGTTGCGGGACGCCCGCGTCCAGCGCGCCGAGCGCGCTGGCGCTGCCGCCGTGGTGGATCGCCGCCGCGCAGGTGTCCAGCAGCGCCCGCCACGGCACCCAGCCGTACGCGCGCACGTTGTCCGGCAGCGTGCCGAGCGTGCTCAGGTCGAGTTCGCCGGTGGCCAGCACGAACTCCGCGTCGAGGCCGGCCGCTGCCGCGATCACCCGCTCGACCCTGGTCAGACCGTCGGTCTTGGGCGGCACGGTGCCGAGCGTCACCGCGACGCGCGGGCGGTCGGCCGGTGCCGCCAGCGGCGCCGGGACGCCGCCCTCGCCGTTGTACGAGACTGGCCGCATCGAGCAGCCGTACAGATCGCCCCCCGTCGTGCTCGGCGGCGCGAGGTCGATGGTCTCCGCGGGCTCGGGCAGCCGGTCGATCCCGTGCCGCGCGAAGGTGTCCGCCATCTCGGCGAGCATCAGTGCGCGCAGCTTCGGGGTGCGGACGAAGCCCAGGTCGTGCTGGACGGCGGGCACGCCCAGGCGGGCCGCCGCGAGCAGTGCCACCGGGAACTGGTACTCGTACACCACGAGGTCCGGCCGCCACCGTGCGGCGAGCTCGACCACCGCGTCGGCCACCCGGCTGTTGACGTGGGCGGCGAGCGGGACGAACGCCTCGCGGTCGGCCGAGTTGGTCGCGATCACCCGCTCCATCAGGTCGGGCCGCCGGGTGCGGCCGGCCTCCCTGATCTCCTGGCGCCAGTCGACGCCGGGGGCGATGGACAGGTACGGCAGCCCGGACGCGGCGACCGGCTCGCCGCCGTCCATCGAGGCCACCGCGACCTCGTGGCCGAGCCCGCGCATCGCCCTGGCCAGCGGGACGAGCGGGAAGAGGTGGCCGAAGCCGGGGGCGCCGGCGAACAGTACGCGCATGGGAGGAACCTCGGTCGTCGGGACGGGCGGGATCAGGAGGAGGCCCGGTGCAGGGCGGCTTCCAGGCCGTTCAGCACGGCGTTGCAGTCGTGGTGCAGGGTGGCGGCGTCGACGGCGGTCAGCAGGTAGACGCCGAGCCAGTTGCGCGACCCCGCGGACGGGTCGAAGGCCGGGACCGGCTGGCCCTCGGGCAGGGTGAAGGCGGGGACGGCCTCGATGGTGCTGCCCGGCGAGAGCAGGCCCTGCCAGTCCACGCCCCGCGGGTTCCAGACCGGCCTGCTCCGCCAGGGCGTCCCGGCCGCGTCGGCCGGGACGACGGCCACCGACGCGGCGGCCCTGACCCCGTCGGTGAGCATGGCCGCGGGGTAGTCGACGCGCTCGCCGAGCAACTGCCGCACCAGCATGCCGATCGGGTCGAGCCCGAAGACCTCGTGGACCTGGCGGGTCGTCAGCAGGCCGCCGAACCGCGCGGCGGTCTCGATGACCACCAGCCCGCCGTCCGCCATGAGCTTCAGCTCGGTGTGCGTACCGCAGTTCTCCAGTCCGAGCGCGTCGACGGCCTGCCGCGAGACCTCCTCGATCCGGCGCTGCAGCGGCACCGGGAGGACCGCGGGCGAGGTGCTGGCCACCTCGACGAAGGAGGGCACGGTCGGCAGCTTGGCGGTGATGGCCAGCGGGTGGTAGGCGCCGTCCGCGACGATCCCCTCCACGCTCACGTAGTCGCCGTAGCCGGGTTCGTCGTACCAGCCGTCGGTGGAGCCCTGGGCGATCTCCTCGACCAGCCGGTCCCGGTCGGTGTCCGCGGCGTAGAGCTCGTTCATGCCGACCCGGCTGCCGGCCCGCAGCCCGCGCTCGATCTCCTCCCACGCCGGGGCGGCGTCCTCGGGCGCGTCCAGCACGATCTGCGCCACCGACCCGGCGCCCCAGGCCGGCTTGAGCAGCAGCGGGGGCGTCAACGCGGCCAGCGCGGCGTCCAGGTCCGCGAGGCTGTCGACCCGGCGGAAGGCGGGTATCGGCACGCCGGCCGCGGCCCACGCCTCCCGCATCAGCCGCTTGTCGCGGGCGCGGAGGATCCCCTCTCCGGCGCCGGCCAGCCCGAGCCGGCTCGCCGCGTGCGCGACGGCCAGCACGGCGAACTCCGAGAGGGTCAGCACCGCGTCGGCGCCGACGGCCTTCGCGTGCTCCACGATCAGCTCGACGAGCTCGTCGCCGCGCGGGGCGTCCGGTACGAGCTCGATGCTCGTGCAGCTGGGACGCCACACGGCCTCCGCGGTCGTGGGCAGCGGCGCCAGCGCGAGGACGTGCAGCTCCCCGCACGCGGCGATGCGCGGGAAGGCGTATTCGAGCGGGGCTCCGCCCTTGACGTAGACGTACAGGATCTTGTTCAACTTCGGTTCTCCAGGGGAAGTTCAGTCGGCCCGGCGGCATGCGTGAGCTGCCTCGGAGCAGGCTCGTGCGGGGCCCGGGACGTGTGGACGGGAGTCGTCAGCCGGCGGTGCGGAACGGGCGCACCTGCAGCAGGCTGATCCGGTCGCCCTCGACCGCCCACTCGACGTCGACCGGGGCGTCGTACGCCTCGTCGGGTGAGAAGTGCGACTGCAGCAGTCGGCTGACCAGGGCCAGCCGACCCAGGACGTCCTTGGTCCCGCGGTCCAGGTCGGCGGCGGCGGTGCCGAGCGAGACCGTGCGGCTGCCGCCCTCCATCGTGTTGCACAGGTACTGGATCGGGACGCCCCGGCCGGTGACGACGTCGGTCACCGAGCGCGGCGAGATGTTGAGGAGGACGTTGCGGAAGTCCCCGGGGCTCAGCGGGTTGCAGCTCACCAGGACACCGCCGACGGTGGCGCCCACCTGTTCCTGGACGATCACGCCCATGCGGCAGTGCTCCGGCGGGATGCCGGCCTGGCTCCGCAGCAGCACCGCGCGCGGCGACAGCAGCGACGCCCACACCTCCCGGACCGCGTCGAGGAGCGCGTCGAGGACCGCGCCGCCCGCGGCGCCGACGTTCGCCACCGACTCGTAGAGCCCGGCGGCCGAGAAGCCGGGCAGGTCCTCGGCGTTGGAGGAACTGCGGACGACCAGGACGGGCGCGCCGTACAGGTGCCGGCCGACCGCCCGGTCGATCTCGGCTCGGATCGGCCCCGGCACCGGCGTGGTGCGGACCAGTCGCTGGGCTTCGCGGCAGAGCTCCTCGACCCGCTGGGGCGAAGTCCCGTTCGGCAGCTCCGAATTGATCGTCTCGACGACTGCCCGAAGCTCCGCCGAGGAGTCGAGGAAACGCTGCTGGAGGGAGAAGGGCAGCACGATCCCGCGCGGCACCTGGACGTGCTCCTTGACCAACTGCTGCGCGGCGGAGTTCAGTTCGGACTCGTCCGCGTCCTCCGGGAGATCGAGCTGGCGGGCCAGGTAGCGCAGCAGGTTGTCCCGGGGCGGCCGGGGCACGCGGTAGAAGCCGAGCCAGCGCGGCGAGCCGTGCTGCAGCAGGTGGGTGAGCTCGCCGAGGCCCGCCGCCTTGGTGCCGAACCGGACGTGGTCGCCAGCGCGCAGGTCGAACAGCGGGGCGATCGGCGTGGGCGTGAGGTCGGGCGAGTCCACGACCACGCGGTCGCCCGACGCGGCGGGCCGTGTGCCTCCGGGGCTGCCCGGCTCCGCGGCCTCCAGGAGGAAGTCCTCTCCGTCCGCGTCGACCCGGTAGTGCACCCACCGCCCGGCCAGCCCGGCACGCTCGATCCGCTCGACGGCCCCGACGCCGACGGCGTTGGGGATCCGCCAGCCGGCGGCCATCACGTTGATGTGGGAGAGCGGCGTGGTGTGCTCGGTGTGGATGATCCCGGACACCCGGGGGATGTCCTCGGGCACCCGCGGCATCACCACGATGTCGTGCCACGCCAGTGGTTCGGGATCGCCCCGGTACTCCTCCTCCGACCGGAACACCCGCAGCCGCCCGTGGGCCGCCCCGGCCGCGAGCGGCACGAACGCGGCCGTGGAATAGAGCTCGTGGGACAGGACGCGCGGCATCTCGCTCTCAGGGATGCGGGCGACGTAGCCCTCCTGGCGGTGGTTGGCCGGCTTGAGGACCAGCGGCAGCGCGGGGTCGACGTGCGCGCGCACCCGGTGGAAGAAGAACCGCAGCATCTCCTGGGACATGGTGTCGACGTCGACCGTTTCCAGGGACAGGAATTCGCCGTGGTGGATGTGGTGGGTGTGGTGCGCGAGGGTGCCGAGATAGAAACGGCGATCGGGATTCCGGTAAACCTCGTCGTTGAACGCGTCGAGCCCGCGGGCCAGTTCGTCGATCGACATTCCGAGGATCTCGCTCGCGATGTACCGGACGTGGAGGGTGCCGTCGGCACTGTCGATGAAGTGGAGCACGGACTCCTGACGGTCGAGCACGACCTTCACGTAGGGGTAGCCCCCGACCTGCCCGGCGAGCCGGGAGAACTCCTGGAGCGTGAGCTGTTGATCTGGAAGGCAGGGCCGCGTGGTCGCGTCGTTGCGATCCGAACGGGTAGTGCGCACAGTTCAGCCATTCGTCATCGTGTACACGATCATGTGTACTTGGTGCAGAAGGGTGGTACGGCTACGCACACAGTGCCATCGAATATGAAGGTTTGACGAATGATCACATGACATCAGGCCAACGTGGATCGTTTCGGCCAGGTAAACGGCCGCCAATGAATGAGGTGACCCTTGCGGCTGTGGCAAGGGTCACATCGGGGCTGCGCATCCGGATGCTTGATACGCGATCAAGCGCATCCGGAATTGTTGATTTCCATGCGATTCTCCGCGACCGCCGGCGCGCCGGGATCACGTCCCTGGAAGCGCGCGGACCTGGGGTCGTGGCTCACCGCCCGCCGGGGCGAATGGGGCGCGTTGGCGTGGGCGAAGGTGGACCGGGGCGGCCTCTCGTGGATGTTGTCACTCCTTTGACGACCCCTTGTTTGTCATCCGATGGATGACATGCTAGAACGGACTCAGGTGAAGCGCACTGGCACCATCGATCCACTAGGAGGTGTTCGCGATGCTGATGCGCACCGATCCGTTCCGCGAGCTGGACCGTCTCACCCAGCAGTTCCTCGGCAGTACGGGTACGTGGTCGCGTCCGGCCCCGATGCCGCTGGACGCCTACCGCACCGGCGACGAGTACGTGATCTGCTTCGATCTTCCGGGGGTGGACCCGAAGGCGATCGAGATCGACGTCGAGCGGAACATGCTGACCGTCAAGGCCGAGCGTCGGCCCCGCCACGAGGGCGAGGACGTGAAGTGGGAGCTGTCCGAGCGCCCGCTCGGAGTGTTCTCCCGGCAGGTCATGCTCTCCGACACCCTCGACCCCGAGGGGATCGGCGCCGACTACGACGCCGGCGTGCTGACCCTGAAGATCCCGGTCGCCGAGAAGGCCAAGCCCCGCAAGATCTCGATCAGCCACCGCGGCGAGCGCAAGCAGATCCAGGCCTGACGGGCAGCTTCGAGACCGGACCGTCCCGTGCGGCTATCCCCCCGGTCGCACGGGACGGTCCACCGTCACGTCCCACCCGAACCCGCCCCTTGCCACGCCGGGTGTTGTGCAGGCGAACCGACAGCGAGACTGCCATGCACGACCGGCACACGGCCGCCGCCGTGGTCACCGCAAGCGGCGACCTCGACCTCGAAACCGCCTGCGTACCGCGCCGGGAGCTGACCGCAGCACTCCTGGCCCGCCGCGAGGTGGTGCTCGACCTGTCAGGGGTGGACTTCATGGACTGCGCGGGCCCGAGCGCCCTCGTCCACGCCCGGAACCAGGCCGACCGGCCGGGTGCACGCCTGGTCCTGCGCGGAGCAGGCGCCCGTGTGCTGCGCCTGCTCGAGCTCACCGGCTGCACCGGCGACTGACCGTCGAACCCTGACCTGGGCGCCCGAGCGCCCGCCCGGATGGAAGGCAGACGCGCGATGACTCTGCGATGGGAAGCGTTCCTGGACCGGGTCCGGGAACGCGGCGAATACGGCACCCGCCAGGAGGCCGATCGGGCGGCCCGTTTCGTGCTCGCACTGCTGGGTGCCCACCTGGTCGGCCAGGTCCGCGCCGAGCTCGCGGCCCGGCTGCCCGAGACCCTCGCCCTGATCCTGCTCAACCCGCTCCAGGCCGCCGAACCGCTCACCCCGGAACGGTTCGTGCGCGCCACCGCCGCCTGGATCGAGGGCGCCACCGAAACCACTGCCCTGTGGGACATCGGTGCCGTCCTGTCCACCACCGCGGACGCCGCGGGCGACGACCTGATACAGCGTGCTCTCCTCCAGCTGCCACCCGGCTACGACGTCCTCTTCGGCCGCCCCCGGCCCGGCCAGCGCCCCTGACCCCTGCCGCCGCCCCGAAGCGGCCTGCCACACGAAAGGCACCGTCATGACCTGGCACACCCTCGTCCAGCAGGTCCGCGACCTCGGCCGCTACAACAGCGACCAGGAAGCCGAATGCGCCCTCAACGCCGTCCTCGGCATACTCGGCTCCCAGCTCACCGGCGACGAACGCTGCGACGTGGCCGCGGTTCTGCCCGAGCGGGCCCGCGCCCTCCTCGTCGCCCCGATCCCCCTCACCCAGCCGGTCACCGCCCCCGCCTTCGTCGAAGCCGTCGCCCGTAACCTCAACACGACCCTCGAGGGCGCGCGCTGGGATGCCTCCAGCGTCCTCACGGCCCTCGCCGACCTCGCAGGCGCCCAGCTCACCGGCCGTCTCCTCACCTACCTCCCCCGTGGCTACGCGCTCCTGTTCGGCCGAGCCGACCTCACCCCCGCCGCCGCCTGACCCGCACCGGACAGGACGGCCGCTGACCCGTCCCGCGCGCATGAAAGGGTTTCCTGCTCATCGCCGTGGTGTTCGGCTTCGTCGGCGCCCTCGTGAAGGGCCTGCTGTGGCTGCTCGTCATCGGCGCCGTGCTGTTCGTCGCAGCCCTGGTGTTCGGCGGCGTGCGCCTGGGCCGCGGGCGGGGTGCGCGCAGCCGGCGCGGGCCCCCGGGGCGCCGCCGTCCGCACAGGGAACGGGCCGCCCGTTCGGGCACTGCTCCGACCCCCGCGGCACGATCCTCGGGGGACGGGACCGGCTCGGGGGCGGCGCGCCGACACGGCTCCCGCCGCACCTGCACCCTTCGGGGTCCCACCATGGCATTCGGCAACGGGCACTGGTGGACCGGAGTGGGCTCGGGGCGGATGCGGATGCGGATGCGGTCGCGGTACCCGGTGGCCTCCGGTGTGCGCATCGCGCAGACCGGAGGCCACCTCGGCCGTGAGAGCGCACGGTCGGCGGTCCGGACCCGGTACATGGCTCGGTTTCCCGGGGCGATCGGGCAGCCGTCGGGGTGTCCGGGGCCCGGTTCCGGCTGCCGGGGCGGGTGATGGCGGCGGTGCCGCGTAGGCGTGGATGCCGAATCGGGCGCTGCACGTGCGTCCCGCCGGGGCCGGGCTCGGCTCCGGCGGGACGCACGGTTCGATGCGACTCGTGTGCGGCGCCCCAGCCTTCCCTGCGGCGTGCGCCGGGCGGGGACGGCCGAGCACGGTGCGGGGTGCGCCGGGCGGGGACGGCCGAGCACGGTGCGGGGTGCGGCCGGCCGGGCCGGGTGGCGTCCGGCGGGCCGCACCCGGTGGGGGTCAGAGGGTGTGGGTGAGGCGGTCGGTCAGGAGACGGGTGAAACGGGCCGGGTCGGGCAGGTCGCCGCCTTCGGCGAGCAGGGCGCTGCCGTGGACGAGTTCGGCGAGGTCGGCGAGCGCCGGGTCGTCGGCGTTCGTCTCGTGTGCCCGGCGCAGCGCGGTGATGAGGGGGTGGGTGGGGTTGAGTTCGAGGATCCGCTTGACGGCGGGGAGTTCCTGGCCCATGGCCCGGTACATCTTCTCCAGGGTGGGGGTCAGGTCCTGGGCGTCGCCGACCAGGCACGCGGCGGAGGTGGTCAGGCGGGTGGAGAGACGGACCTGCTTGACGTGCTCGGTCAGGGCGGCCTGGAGCCAGCCGAGGAGGGCGGCGAATTCCTGCTCGCGCTGGGCCTTCTCGGTCTTCGCCTCGTCACCGCCGTCGCCGTCGGTGTCGTCGTCGAGGTCGACCTGGCCCTTGGCGATGGACTGGAAGCGGTGGCCGTCGAAGGCGGGGATCTGGTCGGTCCAGATCTCGTCGATGGGGTCGGTGAGGATCAGGACCTCGTAGCCCTTGGCGGTGAAGGCCTCCATGTGCGGGGAGTTCTCCACCATCGCCCGGTTCTCGCCGGTCAGGTAGTAGATGGCGTCCTGGCCGTCCTTCATCCGCGCGACGTACTCGCGCAGCGCGGTCGGCTGCTGCGCATCGTGGGTGGAGGCGACGCTGACCAGTTCCAGCAGGGCGTCGGTGTTGTCGCGGTCCTCGATCAGGCCTTCCTTGAGGACGCGGCCGAACTGCTCCCACAGCTTGAGGTAGGCCTCGGTGTCGGTGGCCTGCGTGCTCTTGAGGGCGCCGAGGACCTTCTTGACGAGGCGCCGGCGCACGGCGGTGATCTGGCGGTCGTGCTGGAGGATCTCGCGGGAGACGTTGAGGGAGAGGTCGTGGGCGTCGACGACGCCCTTGACGAAGCGCAGGTAGTTCGGCATCAGCGCGTCGCAGTCGTCCATGATGAACACGCGCTTGACGTACAGCTGGACACCCCGCTTGGTGTCACGGGAGAACAGGTCGAACGGGGCGTGGGCGGGGACGAACAGCAGCGCCTCGTACTCGAAGGTGCCCTCGGCGCGCATGTGGATCGTCTCGGCCGGGTCCTGCCAGTCGTGGCTGATCTGCCGGTAGAACTCGTTGTACTCGGCCTCGGTCACCTCGCTGCGGGGGCGGGCCCACAGCGCCTTCATCGAGTTCAGCGTCTCCGGAGCGACTGCGCCCCCGTCCTCGGCACCGCCTTCGGTACCGGATCCGGCTTCCTCGCCGACGCGTTCGGCGGCCATGCGGATGGGCCAGCGGATGAAGTCCGAGTACTGCTTGACGATCTGGCGGATCTTCCACGCGGCCAGGTAGTCGCCCAGCCCGTCCTCGCCGTCCGCCGGCTTGAGGTGCAGCGTGACCGAGGTGCCCACCGGCAGGTCGCCGGCCTCCGCGATGGTGTAGGTCCCCTCACCGTCGGACTCCCACACGGTGCCCTGCTCGGTGCCGGCCCGGCGCGTTCGCAGGGTGACCTTGTCGGCGACCATGAACGCCGAGTAGAAGCCGACCCCGAACTGGCCGATCAGGCTCTGTGCCGCGGCCGCGTCCTTGGTCTCCTTGATCTTCGCCAGCAGGCTCGCGGTGCCGGACTTGGCGATGGTGCCGATCAGGTCGACGACGTCGTCGCGGGTCATGCCGATGCCGTTGTCCCGCACCGTCAGGGTGCGGGCGTCGCGGTCGATGTCCAGCGTGATGTGCAGGTCGGAGGTGTCGGCGTCGAGGCCGGCGTCGGTGAGGGACTCCAGGCGGAGCTTGTCGAGGGCGTCGGAGGCGTTGGAGATCAGCTCGCGCAGGAAGATGTCCTTGTTCGAGTAGATCGAGTGGATCACCAGCTGCAACAGCTGGCGGGTCTCCGCCTGGAACTCCAGCGTCTGGGTCGGGCTGGCCACGGGAGGCGTCTCCTTCGAGAGGTGGATAAGGGTTCGGAACGGTCGGAAAGGCACGGGCGGTCTGCATGCCGAGAGCTGCCGGAGCATCAACTCACGCCCCCTGCGGGAGTGGTGTTGCTGCAGGCCTGCGGCGGTTCACGGCGTACCGGTCACGGGCCGACCGGGGGTGTGCGGCGCTGCCGGTCGCTGTCGGCGCGTAGCTGGTCGGCTCGGGCGGTGAGCTGATCGAGGCGGTCTGCGATCTTCGGGTGGTCCGCCTCCAGGAGGGGCCGGGTCTCGGCGAGCGGGGCGAGCAGGCGGGCGGGGTCGTGGTGGCCGAGCGCGTCCAGGAGGCGTCCTATGGCGGGGGCCGCCTGCGTGCTGAGGTCGTCCAGAGCGCCGATCTGTCCGGCGAGGCGGCGCAGGTCGGCGGCGTTGTCGCGGGCCCAGGTGGTCACCGCGCGGTCGGCGGCGCGCTGGTCGCGCGTGGCCTGGACGCGTTGCTCGCCGGTGCTTCCCGCCTGGGTGCCGGCGTCCGCGTTGGGACGCAGGCGCAGGTAGCGGCGCTCGGCGGCCTGGCGGCTCTGGACGCCCAGGGGCTCGGCGAGGTCGGCCCAGGTGGCACCGGCATCGCGGGCGGTCTCGATCAGGCCGGTCTCCCAGCCGGCGAGTTCCTCGCGCAGGTGGCGTAGCAGCAGGAGTGCGGACAGGGCCTGTCGCGGATCGCTTTGGCCTGCGTCGTCCGGGGGGGCGTGGCGGGCGGTGCGGGCGGCGGCGTCCATCATGCCCAGCGCGGCGGCGGCGGCCAGGAACGAGGCCGGCCCCACCCCGGCCGCGCCGGTGTCCTGGGTATCCATGTCGTCACTCTTTCGCTGACTGGGTGTTTGTCATCGTCTGGATGACATGTTACAACGGTTCGTGTCGCGCCGCACCGGTGCGAACCACCCGAAGACCTTCTGGACCGGAGGTGTCCGACGATGTCCATGCGCACTGCGGTGACCCACCAGGCGCCCCCCGGGCCCTGGTCGCGGCCGACCCCGATCCCGATGGACGCCTGGCGCGAGGACGACCGCCTCGTGCTCGCGCTCGACCTGCCCGGCATCCCGCTGGAGGCGATCGAGGTCCGGGCACTGGGCCGGACGGTCACCGTGCGGGCCGAGCGCCGGTCCACCCCGCGCCGCGAGGGCGCGCACACCCAGCACGCCGAACGGGCCCACGGGGTGTTCGAGCGCCGCATCCAGCTGGCCGACAGCCTCGACCCGGGCCGCATCGCGGCCCACCTGCAGGACGGCGTCCTGACCATCACCGTCCCCGTCGCCCAGGCCTCCCGGCGCCGCAAGATCACCGTCCGGACCGGCGCGGCCGACCAGTCGCCCGACAAGGGCGGCCGGCCCGTTCCCGCGGCGGCGTGAGCCCGGCGAGGCCGGCACGCCACCGCCTTCCGCACCACCCGCGGGCCATGGCGTCGGCGGGGCCCGATCCGGGCGCCGACCCACGGATCGCCGGGCGATCGGCGCACCGACCTCCGTCCGCAACCGTGCCGCCGGGCCACCGCCCGTTCGCGCGCGGCACCCGGGGCCGATGGCCCGGCCCCTGAGGACCTCCTGTCCACTCGTACCTCTGACCATCCGCCCTGTCAGCCGTTCAGCGACACGCGCCAGCGGTCTCTGAGGAGGTGACATGCCCAGACGGATGTGTCTCGAAGCTGCCCGTTGATTCGACGAGGAGATGCTCCACGATGTTGATGCGCACCGACCCCTTCCGCGAGCTGGACCGGATCACCCAGCAGGTGTTCGGCACGACCGGCACGTGGTCGCGCCCGTCCGCGATGCCGATGGACGCCTGGCGCGAGGGTGACACGTTCTACGTCCAGTTCGACCTGCCGGGCATCAGTCCGGAGGCGATCGACCTGGACGTCGAGCGGAACGTGCTGACCGTCAAGGCCGAGCGGCGACCCGCGGAACGCGGCGACAATGCCGAGATCCAGCTCTCCGAGCGCCCGCTCGGGGTCTTCTCCCGGCAACTGTTCCTCGGTGATGCCCTCGACGCCGACCGCATCACCGCCTCCTACGAGGCCGGTGTGCTCACCCTCACCATCCCGGTCGCCGAGACTGCCAAGCCCCGCAAGATCCAGATCAGCGGCGGTGACCGCGAGGAACTCCAGGCCTGACCCCCGCCGGGCCCGGTGCCCCAGCGGAAACGGTGCCGTAGGGGCGGAACAGTCCCCGGCCGCCCCTGCGGCATCCGACCGAGAACCTGCGCCGGCTGCGCGGGCCCCGGGTTCCGGGCCCGACCTCGGCTCTCGGGCCCGGAACCCGAGAAAGGGTTGGGTGCCGCGCGGAACAACGGGCTCCTCCCGTGTCCGCCGCGCGGCACCACGGTCGGTCCCACGGTGTGCCGCGGCCGCGCAGACCGCCCGAACCGTGCACACGGCGTCCTCCTGGGCGCCGCCTTTCACTTCCTCGCCGCCTCACCGACGGGGTCGAACGGGTACCCGGCGGTCCGATCCGAAGCGGTACCTGCGATGACCGGAACGTCATGTGACGAGCGGTCAATGATGGTCGGCCTGGTGCTGGGACGGAGCCCGGGTCAGCACTCGATCGGACCGACCCTCCATGCCTGTCCGCATCCCGCCGACGCCGCCGGGCGCACCGCGGCATCCGCGGCGCGCTGACGTCGGCCCGGCCGGAGGTCCTCGGCTCCGCGGGCTTCACCGTCACCGCCCTGGGAGCCGACCTGCTCGCCACTGCCGGTCCGCGCGATCCGGGCGATGCCCCGGCCTTCACGGCTTGTCCCAACTGTCCAGCGCCGCGGCGCAGTCGACCGGCACATCAGGTCGCCTCCGCGTGGCGCCCGGCCGTGCGGCAGGGCAAGGTCCGCCACCGCCGCCACCACCGCCCCTGCCCCAGGCCCGTGGGCGCCGCGGAGGCGGTGTCCTATTCTGGGGGCATGTCGAACCCTGACACGCTGCTCGTCGACATCGCCGCGATGGTCGAGTCCGAGCACAGCAATCAGATGTCCCTGACCGTGGTGGTCCCCGGAGCGGTGATCACCGGCAGGCTCGCGCCGATGTCCCTGTGGTTGGAGCGGGTGGCGGAGGTGCTCCAGGCCTCGGAGCACCTGAAGCCGTTCGCCGCCCTCTTCGCCCCGCCCGCCGACGGCCGGCCCGCGCGGCCCACCCATCTGCATCTCCACCGGGCGAAGATCCTGCAGGGCGACTTCGGGCTGCCCCACACCGGTGGCATGTACCGCATCGCGATCGAGGACGTCAGCAGTTGGACGGTCGGGGACCTCAGCTACTCCGATTCCTGACAATCACGGCAGGCCAAGGCCGCCCGACTTGGCGCCCCAGGTGTTCTGATGATCGGCGGCGCCCGGCGGCGGACAGCCGGACCTACTCGGCGCACGACCCGCCCCTGGGCCGCCGCCAAGACGCCGAGGCCGCAGCGCGTCCGCTCGCGGCCGGTTGCTGACCGGCTGCTCAAGGGGTGGCACCCGACCTCGCTCGTTCGCCGTCCTCCACGGCTGTCGGCGTTGCGGCGCCGGCGGTGGCCGGGGTACGGGCGGGGGAGGGGCGGTGGGATCTGTTGGAGCAGGTCGGGGCTGTTGTTTCGTGTTGGTGAGCCGTGTAGGCCTGGATCACGGGGTGGTTCAGGCCCGTTCCTGCTTGCCGGGCGGCGAGGGCAGGCGAGGGCGATGCGCTTGGGTGCCCGGCGGGTGCCGGTGGGCTCTGGTTGTCGCGGCCGGGGGGCGGACCGGACACCCGCGGCACGGCAGCGGTCGATCGCCGCGGCGATCAGCTCGTCCACCGCGACCGGCGCC
>NZ_JBEZGX010000067.1:0-45912 GCF_040650235.1 Kitasatospora sp. NPDC048722 | reverse complement strand
TCAACCCCGGCACCGCCTACACCACCAGCGCCAACTTCTCCTACAGCGGCACCAACACCGCCCCCACCACCTTCACCGTCAACGGCACCCCCTGCGGTCCGCAGTCGAGCCCGTCGCCGAGCCCAACCCCCGCACCGACCGGCACTCCGACCACCACTCCGCCACCGACCGGGCCGGCCCCGGCCGTCCACGTCTCGGGCAGCACGCTGGCCAAGGCCGACGGCACCCCGATCACCCTGCACGGGGTCAACCGCTCCGGGGCCGAGTTCATGTGCGTCCAGGGCCACGGCATCTTCGACGGCCCGGCCGACCAGGCGTCCGTCACCGCGATGAAGTCCTGGCGCGTCAACGCCGTCCGCGTTCCGCTCAACGAGGACTGCTGGCTGGGCCGCTCCAACGTCGACCCCGCCTACGCCGGCCCGGCCTACATCGGCGCGGTGCGAGGCTACGTCGACCTGCTGCACCGGAACGGCCTGGTGGCGATCCTGGACCTGCACTGGACCGACGGGGCGTACACCGGACCGTCCGCCGCCTGCCCCGACGCCAACGCCACCTGCCAGAAGCCCATGCCGGACGCCGCCGGTGCGCTCCCGTTCTGGACCTCGGTGGCACAGGCCTTCAAGGGCGACGACGCGACCGTCTTCGACCTGTTCAACGAGCCCTACCCGTCACGCGCCACCGGGAGCGAGGCCAGCGGCTGGGCCTGCTGGCGGGACGGCGGCAGCTGCCCGGGAATCGGCTTCCAGGTCGCCGGCATGCAGGCGATGGTCGACGCGGTGCGCTCGACCGGCGCGGACAACGTCCTGATGCTGGGCGGCCAGGAGTACGCCAACGACCTCACCCAGTGGGCCGCCCACCAGCCCACCGATCCCCTGCACAACCTGGCCGCGTCCTGGCACTCGTACAACTTCAACACCTGCAGCAGCGGTTCCTGCTGGGACGCGCAGATCGGCCCGCTGGCGGCCCGTGTACCCGTCGTGACCGGGGAGCTGGGCGAGAACGACTGCGCGCACGGATACCTGGACACCCTGCTGCCGTGGCTGGACCAGCACGGCGTCTCCTACCTCGCCTGGGCCTGGAACACCTGGGACTGCGGCAGCGGCCCGGCGCTGATCAGCTCCTACGACGGCACTCCGACGGCCTTCGGCGCCGGCTACCGCGCCCACCTGGCCGGCCCGTAGTCAGGCCGACTCCCGGACCACCAGTTCCGTCGGCAGGACCGTCTGCCGGCGGAACCGGCCCGGCTCGGCGATCTCCTTGAGCAGCAGCTGAACCATCAACCGTCCCATCTCCTCGGTCGGTTGACGAACGCTGGTGAGCGGCGGATCGGTGTGCCGGGCCACCACGGAGTCGTCGAACCCGACCACGGCGACGTCCTGCGGCACCCGCCGGCCCGCCTCGCGCAGCACCTGCAGGGCACCCGCCGCCATCAGGTCCGAGGCGCAGAACACCGCGTCCAGGCCGGGCCGACGGGCGAGCAGCTCCCGCATGCCCTCGCGTCCGCCGCGCTCGGTGAAGTCCCCGTGGGCGACGAGCCCCTCGTCGGCCGGCACGCCGGCCTCGGCGAGCGCCTGCCGGTAGCCGGCCAGGCGCGCCGCGGCGCCCTCCATGTCGAGCGGCCCCGTGACGGTCGCGATCGCCGTCCTGCCCCGGGACAGCAGGTGCCGGACGGCCGCTCGGGCGCCACCCGCGTTGTCGGCGTGCACGTAGCTCAGCGACTCCTCGGCCGAGCGGCGGCCGTTGAGCACGGCGGGCAGCTCCAGCCGCTCCAGCAACTCGGGGAGCGGATCGTCCTCGTGCACCGAGACCAGCAGGACGCCGTCCACCCGGCGGGCGGTGAGGTAGCGGGTCAGCCGTTCCCGCTCGTGTTCGTCGCGGACCAGCACCAGGAGCAACTGGAGGTCGGACTCGCCGAGTTCGGCGGAGACTCCGCTGATGATGTCGGAGAAGTAGGGTTCGGAGCTCAGTTTCGCCACGCTCTCGGGGATGACCAGCGCGACCGCGTCGGTCCGGGAGGTGACCAGCGAGCGCGCCGCCTGGTTGGGGACGTAGCCGAGTTCCGCGATGGCCTGCTCGACCGCCGCGCGGGCCTTGGCGCTCACCTTGGGCGAGCCGTTGACGACCCGGGACACCGTGCCCCGCCCCACGCCGGCCCGTGCTGCCACCGCTTCCAGGGTGGGGCGGGCAGCGGGTTGCTGCTGCGCGGCTCGGCTCATGATCGTTCTCCCCGACGGACGGCGGACGGCGGACGGCGGCGAGGGCCGTCGGACGACACGGTCCGGTAACGGAGCCGATGCACGCCCTTGACACGCCTCGCGCGGCGAAGCAATCTTCCCACATCGCAGTGGGAGCGCTCCCACCCAGCGTCCCACCCGGCGCTCGCACTCGGCGCCCGCACCCGGCGCTCGCACTCAGTTCCGAGCGCCTCCGGCCGCCACGTGCGCGGCGCAGCCATGGACCAGCCTGGACAAGGAGATTCGGCCATGCGGAACCCCAGCACCTTCCAAGGCGGCAGAGAAGTCGCCATCGCCCCCGTACGCAAGCCGCTGCCGATCGCCGCGACCGTGGCCCTGTGCGCCCTGCTGGTCGCCGGCTGCGACAGCGCGGGTTCCGGCTCGACCGGCACCGGGGCCTCCGGTGCCGAGATCACCCTGACCGTCGGCGACTACGGCACGTTCGGCTACAAGGAGGCCGGCCTGTTCGACGCGTACATGCGCGAGCATCCCGGCATCACCATCGTGGAGCACACCGTCGAGCAGGAGACCGACTACTACCCCGCCCTGCAGACCCACCTCGCCTCCGGCAGCGGCCTGGACGACATCCAGGCGGTGGAGGTCGGCCGGATCGCGCAGGTGGTGAAGAAGCAGGCGGACCGGTTCGTCGACCTCGGCAAGGCGGACGGCGTCGACAAGAACGCCTTCCTGCCCTGGAAGTCGCAGCAGGCCACCACGTCGGACGGCCGCACCATCGGTCTGGGCACCGACATCGGTCCGATGGCGATCTGCTACCGCAAGGACCTGTTCCAGCAGGCCGGGCTGCCCACCGACCGCGAACAGGTGGCCGGGCTCTGGCAGGGCGACTGGGCCAAGTTCGTCGAGACCGGCAAGCAGTACCAGGCCAAGGCACCCGCCGGCACCTTCTTCACCGACTCCGCCGGCGGTCTGTTCAACGCCGTGGTGTCCTCCAGCACCACGCAGTACGACGACGGCGGCGGCCGGCTCGACTACAAGAACAGTCCCGGCGTCAAGAGCGCCTGGGCCCTCGCCACCGGTGCGGTCCAGGCCGGGATCAGCGCCGGGCTCAAGCAGTTCGACACACCGTGGTACCAGGCCTTCGCCAACTCCAGGTTCGCCACGGTCGCCTGCCCTTCCTGGATGACGGCGATCGTCGCCGACAAGTCCGGGAGCGCCAACAAGGGCAAGTGGGACATCGCCGGCGCCCCGGCCCCCGGCAACTGGGGCGGCTCCTTCCTCACCGTGCCGAAGGCCGGGAAGCACCAGAAGGAGGCCGAGGCGCTCGCCGCCTGGCTCACCGCACCCGCGCAGCAGGCCAGGGTCTTCACGACGGTCGGCAACCTGCCCTCCACCTCCGGGGCGCTGAGCCGGCCGGAGGTGCAGAACGCCAGGCTCGACTTCTTCGGTGACACGCCCACCGGCCAGATCTACGCCGCCACCGCGCAGTCCATCCGGCCGACCGTGATCGGCGAATGGGACGGCCTGGTCAAGGACACCCTCACCAACGGCGCCCTGCTCAGCATCGAGCAGCACCAGAGCGACCCCGCCAAGGCGTGGAACAACGCGGTCAAGGAGATCGACGACAAGGTCGGCGACTGACGGCCGGCCTCCCGCCCTTCGCCCGGTCCGCTCCCCAGAGAGGTCACCACCATGCTCGACGAGGCCCTCCCCGCCACCTCCCGAGGCACGCCACGCCCCGCTCCCCCGCGGCCCCGCCCCTGGCGCGGCCGGCTCTACCGGTGGGACCTCAAGGCCTCGCCGTACCTGTACGTCGCGCCGTTCTTCGTCTGCTTCGTGGCGTTCGGCCTGTTCCCGCTGATCTACACGGGCTGGGTGTCGCTCCACAGCGTCGACCTCCAGACGCCCGACCAGATGCAGTGGCGCGGCTTCGGCAACTACACCCGGCTGCTCCACGACGACCTGTTCCGCAACGCCCTGCGCAACACCGTCACCATCGGCGTGCTCTCCACCGTGCCGCAGCTGCTGATGGCCCTCGGCCTGGCGCACCTCCTCAACTACCGCCTGCGCGGCCGGGGCTTCTTCCGGATCGCGATGCTCGCGCCCTACGCGACCTCGATCGCGGCGGCGACCCTGGTGTTCACGCTGCTGTTCGGGCGGGACTACGGGATGATCAACTGGCTGCTGGGCCACCTGGGCCTGGGGCACGTCGACTGGGAGGGCGGCACCTGGAGCTCCCAGGTCGCCGTGTCCACGATCGTCACCTGGCGCTGGACCGGCTACAACGCCCTGATCTACCTCGCGGCCATGCAGGCCGTCCCGCACGACCTGTACGAGGCGGCCGCGCTCGACGGCGCCGACCGGTGGCAGCAGTTCCGGCACGTCACGGTGCCGTCCATCCGGCCCACCATCCTGTTCACCGTGGTGGTCTCCGGCATCGGGGCCACCCAGCTCTTCGGCGAGCCGCTGCTGTTCGGCGGTGGGGCGACCGGCCACAGCGGCGGCTCGGCCCATCAGTACCAGACTCTCGGGCTGTACCTGTACGACCAGGGCTGGTACGCCTTCCACCTCGGCCGGGCCGCCGCCGTGGCCTGGACGATGCTGCTGATCCTGCTGGCCGTCGGCGCGCTCAACCTCGCCCTGGTCCGCATCCGCCGCGCCCGGAACGGGGGCTGAGCACCGATGGCCGTCAACCCGGGACGGCGTGCGGGAGCACGCGGCCTCACCGGAGCGGGACCGTTCACGTACGCGGCGCTGACCGTCGTCGCCGTCCTCTCCCTCTTCCCGCTGTACTGGACCCTGGTCGGTGCCTCGACCTCCGGCACCCGGATCGCGCAGACCCCGCCGCCGCTGCTGCCCGGCGGGAGCCTGTGGCACAACCTCGACATCGCGTGGAACCAGGTCCACATGGGTCGGGCACTGCTCAATTCGGTCGTGGTCGCGGGCTGCGTGAGCGCGAGCACGGTGCTGTTCGCGACGCTGGCCGGCTTCGCCTTCGCCAAGCTGCCGTTCCGGGGCCGCAGCGCCCTGCTGAGTCTGGTGGTGGCGACGATGACCGTGCCGGCCCAGCTGAGCGTCATCCCGCTGTACCAGATCATGGCGCGGCTGCACTGGACCGACCGGCTCCAGTCGGTGATCCTGCCCAATCTGGTGGCCGGGTTCGGTGTGTTCTTCATGCGGCAGTTCCTGGCGGAGGCGTTGCCGATCGATCTGGTCGAAGCCGCCCGGATGGACGGTGCGAGCAGCCTGCGCATCCTGTGGAGCGTGGTGCTGCCCATCGCCCGGCCCGGCATGGCCGTCCTCGGCATGCTGGTGTTCGTCCAGTCCTGGAACGACTTCTTCTGGCCGCTGATCGCGCTGAGCCAGAGCAATCCCACCGTCCAGGTCGCGCTGGCCGGGCTCGGCGGCGGCTCGTACGACTCCGACCAGGCCGTCATCCTCACCGGCTCGCTGCTCGGGACCGCACCGCTCCTGCTGGTGTTCGCCGTCCTGGGCAGGCAGGTCGTCGGCGGCATCACCGCCGGCGCGGTCAAGAACTGATGAACCGTCAATCCCGCTCACTGGCAATGGAGAAGACAACCATGACGCCCGTACGGACCGGATCGGCCCCGGCCGCGACCTCAGCTCCCGCCTTCCCCGCCGGTTTCCTCTGGGGAGCCGCGACGGCGGCGTACCAGATCGAGGGGGCCGTCGACGTGGACGGCCGGACACCCTCGATCTGGGACACCTTCAGCCGGACCCCGGGACGGACGGCCGGCGGTGACACCGGCGACCGCGCCACCGAGCACTACCACCGCTACCGGCAGGACGTCCGGCTGATGAGCGAACTGGGCCTGGGCGCCTACCGGTTCTCGGTGTCCTGGCCGCGGGTGCAGCCGACCGGGCGCGGTCCGGCCGTCGAACGGGGCCTGGACTTCTACCGGCGCCTGGTGGACGAGCTGCTGGAGCACGGCATCGAGCCGGCCGTCACGCTCTACCACTGGGACCTGCCGCAGGACCTGGAGGACGTCGGGGGCTGGCCCGCCCGCAGCACCGCCGGACGCTTCGCGGACTACGCCGCGCTGGTGGCGGACGCGCTCGGAGACCGGGTGAAGATCTGGACCACCCTCAACGAACCCTGGTGCTCGGCCTTCCTCGGTTACGGCTCCGGGGTGCACGCCCCGGGCCGCGCCGACTGGGCGGCCGCCCTGCGCGCGGCCCACCACCTCAACCTCGGCCACGGCCTCGCGGTCGAGGCGCTGCGCGCGGCGCTGCCCCGGGAGGCGCGGATCGCCGTGTCGCTCAACCTGCACGAGGTGCGGCCGCTCACGGAGTCCGCCGCGGACCGCGAGGCCGCCCGGCGGATCGACGCGGTGGGCAATCGCGTCTTCACCGGACCGATGCTGAAGGGCGGCTACCCCGAGGACCTGCTCGCCGACACGGGGCACCTGGTCGACTGGCCGGCGTTGGTCCACGACGGCGACCTGGCCACGATCGCCCGGCCGATCGATCTGCTGGGCGTCAACTACTACACCCCCACGGTGACTTCGGCCCTGTCCGACGGGAAGGCCCCGGGCTCCGAGGCGGCGAGCGACGCCGGCCACGGCGACGGCGCCCAGTCCCCCTTCGCCGGCTGTGCCGACGTGCTCTTCCACCGCGCGCCCGGCCGGCGCACCGCCATGGGCTGGCCGATCGACCCGACCGGCCTGTCCGACCTGCTGCTGCGCATCCACCGTGAACACCCCGGGCTGCCGTTGATGGTGACCGAGAACGGTGCGGCCTTCGACGACCGGCTGACACCGGAGGGCGCGGTGCACGACCCGCAGCGCATCGACTACCTGCGCGGCCACCTCGACGCCGTCCGGCGGGCGATCGCCGCCGGCGCGGACGTGCGGGGCTACTTCCTCTGGTCGCTGATGGACAACTTCGAGTGGGCGTACGGCTACGGCAAACGGTTCGGCCTGTACTACGTGGACTACGCCACCCAGGCCCGGATCGCCAAGGACAGTGCCCGGTGGTACGCGGAGGTGATCCGCCTGGGCGCGCTGCCCGACCCGCGCGCGTGAGGGTGTCGGATCCCTTGACGCTGGTCGTTCAACCGACCAAGCTGGCAGGGGTGGTGGCCCGGCGTGGGCGGCATGGCGGCCCGGCGTGGGCGGCAGGTCCGGGGGTGCAGTTCCCGTATCGAGGACCGAGCCAGGACGGCCCCATGCCCCAGCCCACTCACGACGACTCTCCCGCCCCGACGCTGGCCGAGGTCGCCCGTCGCGCCGGCGTCTCCACCGCCACCGCCTCCCGGGTGCTGAACCGTTCCGCCCGGGTCTCCACCGAGGTGGCGGCCCGGGTGGAACGCGCAGCGCGCGAGTTGGCGTACGTCCGCCGACGGGCGGCCAGGACCCGGGAGACCGGCGTGGTCGCCATCGTGGTGTTCGCGGATCCGTTGCAGTACCACGCGGACGCCTTCCCGGTTCGCCTGCTGGCCGGGTTGCGGCGCTGCGTGCCGGGCGCGGAGCGGGAGCTGGCCGTCTTCACCGTGCCCAGGCGCTCCCGGCGGCCGCCGCTGGTGCGCTACCTGTGCGGCGGCCACGTCGACGGCGTGTTGCTGGTCGGCCCCTGGGGGGACACCGGGCTCACCCGGCTGCTGCACGCGGCCAGGGTGCCCGTGGTGTCGCTGGGCAGGCCACCGGAGCCGGGCGCGGTGGCGTTCGTCGACGCGGACAACCTCGTCGGCGCGAGGAACGCGGTGCGGCGGTTGTGCGCGTCCGGTCGCCGCTCGGTGGCCACCATCGCCGGGCCACCGGACACCGCCGCCGGCGCGGACCGGCTGGCCGGCTACCACCAGGCGATGGCCGCGACGGCCGCCGCGGCACGGCCCGCCGTGGCGTACGGCGACTTCAGCAGCGCCTCCGGTGAGCACGCGATGCAGCGGCTGCTGGACCAGCGCCCCGAGCTGAACGCGGTGTTCGCCGCCTCCGACCAGATGGCCGCGGGAGCCCTCAGGACCTTGCGACGGCACGGCCTGCGGGTGCCCGAGGACGTGGCGCTGATCGGCTTCGACGACGCCCCCGTCGCGGCGCGGTGCCGGCCGGGGCTGACCACGGTCCGCCAGCCGGTGGAGGAACTCGGTTCCCGCGCCATGGAGTTGCTGCTACGGAACCCGGAACGCGGCGAGTCGGTGGTGCTCCCCACCCACCTGGTCGTCCGCGCATCGGGCTGAGCGTTCCCCGGGCCGAAAGAAATCACGCCCGCGCGGCAACCTTTCCGTCCCCGGCGCCCACTGGTGGGTGCGACACCGAGTCGATCTACCGAATGGACGGGAATGAAAGCGAAGAAGCACGCCGCCCTGCTGTCGAGCCGCAGTCGTGCGGTGGCCCTGGGCATACCGATGGCACTGATCGCGGTAGGTGCGCTGGTGTGCCTGGCCTTCGCACTCCTGCCGGACGGCGGGGGCGGCGTCGTCGACGCCGGGATGCCCGCCCCGGCGTCCGTCGCGGCCACCGAGCCGAGCGCCCCGCCCGGCACCCCGCCGGGCACCATCGTCCCGGCCGCCGCCACGCCCTCGACGACGCCGACGACCACCAGCCCCGCACCCTCGCCCTCGGCCACCGGCACCCCCTCGCCGTCGCCCACGGCCACCCCGCGGCCGTCGGCCACCGCGACCGCCCCCTCACCGTCCTCCGCGGCGGACACCAGCGGCACCCTCGCCGCGGCAGCCAGGGCGTCCCTGGCCGGACGGATCAAGCCCGGGGCGAGCTACCAGGGCGTCGCGACGTCCTACGACGCCGCCGACGGCAACGGCGCCTGCTCGTTCGGCCCGTCCGGCGACCTCATGATCGCGGCGATGAACCACACCGACTACGAGACGTCCAGCGCGTGCGGGGCGTACGTGCTCGTGCGCGCGGCCAACGGGACGAGCATCACGGTGCGGATCGTCAACGAGTGCCCCCTGCCCTGCGCACCCGGGCAGCTCGACCTGAGCCACGAGGCCTTCGCCAAGCTCGCGGACCTCTCGGTGGGCCGCCTCCCGATCACCTGGACGCTGCTGAGCCCCGGCACGGCCCCCGCCACGATGTCGATCCGGTACAAGACCGGATCCAGCCCGTGGTGGTGCGGGATGCAGGTGATCGGCCACCGGAACCCGGTGGCGGCCCTGGAGGTCCGGACCGGCGGCGGCTGGCGGCAGCTGTCCCGCACCGACTACAACTACTTCCTCTCCCCGGACGGCAGCGGGTGCGGCGGCCCGATCAGGATCACCGACATCTACGGGGAGCAGCTGACCGTGGACGGGATCGCGGTGAAACCGGACGTCGCCCAGCCGACCCGAGTCCAGTTCGCCCGGCATTGACCGCACTGCTCGCCCGTCGGCCGTCGGGGACATCCCTCCGGGGCGACCACCGCCGCACCCTGGAAACGGGCACTGCTACGCTCATGCTGATTGTTAACGCTCACATTGCAGGGAGAGGGCGACCGGGGGAAATGCTCCTCGATGACGCGTCCGCGGAGTTCCACGACTTCTTCGAACGCCACTACGCCGAACTCGCCCGTCTCGCCCACCTCCTGACCGGTGAGACGGACGCCGCCGACGACCTCGCCGCGGACGCCCTGATCGCGCTGTGGCAACGCTGGGACCGGCTCCGCGCCGCCGACCACCCGCTCGCCTACGCCCGCGGGGTGGTCGCCAACATGGCTCGCGCACGGATCCGCAGCGCGGTCCGCGAGCGGCGCCGGGTCCTGCTCTTCTGGACCCGCAGCCCGGAGAAGACCGAAGGACCGGACGTGGCAGCCGTGCTGGACGTCCGCGCGGCGCTCGCCCGGCTGCCGTTCCGCAAGCGGGCCTGCGTGGTGCTGCGCCACGCCTTCGACCTCTCGGAGAAGGACACCGCGGCGGCGCTCGGCATATCGGTCGGTACGGTGAAGAGCCAGAGCTCGAAGGGCATGGCCGAGCTGGAACAACTGCTCGGCGCGCGAGCGGTCGGCGCACTGGCGACAGGAAGGAGGAACCGGTGAACGAGCACATCGCCCGGCAGCTGCACGAGGCCGCCGAGGCCCACCAGCCCGACCGCGCGCGGATGCTGGCCCGCGTGCAGCGCGGCGCGGCCGGCCCCGCCGTCCGTCACCGCGCGCGGTCGGGCCTGCGGTCATGGCCCAAGGCCGCGCTCGCCGGCCTCGCCACCGCCGGCATCCTGGCCACCGGCGGTCTCGCCGTGGCGAGCATCGTCCGGACCCAGCCGCCGTCGGACACCACCACGACCGCGCCCTCGGCCCCCTCACCGGCGGTCACGCCCTCGCCGACACCGTCGGCCCCAGCCGCCAACACGGCCCCGGCCCCGGCTCCGGCCACCACCGCCCCGGCCGGTGCGCGCCCGACCCCGTCCGCGAGCATCCGGGCCCAGAACGGGCCGCTGTGGTCGGAGGGATCGATCGACGCGCACAGCAACGTCTACTGGGGCCAGGACAACCTGACCCTCAGGACCGCCCAACCGCTCACCTCGCTCACCGTCGAGCTGCGCATCGCCCAGACCGGCGACGTGCGCGACACCGGTAACTGGCGGACCCTGCCGAGCGACGACTTCACCGTCACCACCCAGGAGTCCGGCGGCGCACTGGTCTACCGCTGGGTCCTCAAACCCGGCCGTACCGTACCCGCCGGCCAGCACGAGTTCGCGGGCCAGTACAACCACGCCACCGGCGTCCGCAGTTCCGCGAACGACAGCTACCGGGTGGACGCCCAGTCGGCGGGCGGTTCCGCGTCCGTCGGGGGAGGCTTCACCCCGGCGCGGTGAGGGCCGGGCCCGGGAGGACATGGAACCGCCCTCGCAGCGACTCGCCGGCGCGTGCGGGTCCACGGTCCTCCCGGGCCCGGCCCCGGGGCGAACGAGCATCCGGAGGCCGCGGGCCGACCCTCACCGCGCCCGGGCACGACCACGGTGCCCGCTCGAACGATGAGCGCACGACGCGCCGCCGCACCGGAACCCCGGTGCGGCGGCGCATCGTTCGGACACCTGCCGCGTCTGCGCCTGCCGTCAGGCCACTGGCGCGCCGCTGCCCGCGATCACCTCGGGCCGCAGCAGCGCGCTGAGCCTCTCGGCCGGGAGCAGACCCTTCTCCAGGACGAGCTCGGCCACGCCCCGGCCGCTGGCGAGGGCCTCCTTGGCGATGTCGGTCGCCGCCGTGTACCCGATGTGCGGGTTGAGAGCGGTCACCAGGCCGATGGAGTTCTCGACGGCCGCGCGCAGCACCTCGGTGTTGGCGGTGATGCCGACGACGCAGCGCTCGGCGAGGGTGAGGCACGCCGCCCGCAGGTGGGTGATCGACTCGGACAACGAGTGCAGGATGATCGGCTCGAAGGCGTTGAGCTGGAGCTGCCCACCCTCGGCGGCCATGGTGACGGCGACGTCGTTGCCGATCACCTCGAAGGCGACCTGGTTGACCACCTCGGGGATCACCGGGTTCACCTTGCCGGGCATGATGCTCGAACCGGCCTGCACCGGCGGCAGGTTGATCTCGCCGAATCCCGCGCGCGGCCCCGAGGACAGCAGTCGCAGGTCGTTGCAGGTCTTCGACAGCTTGACGGCGATGCGCTTGAGCACGCCGGACATCTGGACGAACGCGCCGCAGTCCTGGGTGGCCTCGACCAGGTTGGCCGCCGTGACGAGGGGCAGCCCGGTGAGCTCGGCGAGGTGGCGGCGCGCGGACTCGGCGTATCCGGCGGGCGCGTTGAGGCCGGTGCCGATCGCGGTCGCGCCGAGGTTGATCTCGTGGATCAGCTCGACGGCCTCCGCGAGCCGGCTGCGGTCCTCGTCGAGCATGACCGCGAACGTCGAGAACTCCTGCCCGAGCGTCATCGGCACGGCGTCCTGCAGTTGCGTGCGGCCCATCTTCAGGACGTCGCGGAACTCGACGGCCTTGCGGGCGAAGGCGTCCTGGAGGACGGCCATCGCGTCGAGCAGGCCGCGGACGGCGAACACGGTCGCGATCCGGACGGCGGTCGGGTAGACGTCGTTGGTGGACTGGCCGAGGTTGACGTGCTCGTTGGGGTGCAGGTGGCGGTACTCGCCCTTGGCGTGCCCCAGCAGCTCCAGCGCCCGGTTGGCCACGACCTCGTTGGCGTTCATGTTGGTCGAGGTGCCGGCGCCGCCCTGGATGACGTCGACGACGAACTGGTCGTGCAGCCTGCCGCCCCGGATCTCTCGGCAGGCGGCGACGATCGCCCCGGCCTTCGCGGGCTCCAGCAGGCCGAGCTCCTCGTTGGCGAGGGCGGCGGCCTCCTTGACGGCGGCGAGGGCGTCGATGAGGTGCGGGTAGGCGGAGATGGACGTGCCCGTGATGGGGAAGTTCTCGGTGGCGCGCAGCGTGTGGACGCCCCAGTAGGCGTCGGCGGGGACGTCGCGGTTTCCGAGCAGGTCGTGTTCGCTGCGGGTGGCGGCGGTCATGGGTGTGCGGGTCCTCTTCTTCAGGGAACGGCGGGTCGGGTCACGCGGGGGCGAGCAGGGCCGACGGGTCCAGTGCGGCCACCGGCCGGACGCCGCCCACGGGCCGGCCACCGCCGGTCGCCGGCTCCCCCGCGAACCCGGTGAGCAGCCGCGGGTCGACTCCCGCCAGGGCCAGCCCGGCCGCTGCCACCGGGACGCGTGCCCGGTTCGCACCGTCGGCGATCTTCACGGCGACGGCACGGCCGTCCGGCAGCGCGGCGATCTGGACGCCCTCGAAGCCGTCCTTGGCCAGCAGTCCGGGCACCGCGTGCATCAGCGCGGCCACGTCCCGTCCGGCGCCGGAGGCCATCTCGGGATGCGCGCGCAGCGCGCCCGCCACCCGGGACTCGGGCGTGCCGCGCGCGCCGGTGGCGATGCGGGCGGCGGCGCGCGCGAGGCCGTGCAGGGAGACCGCGAACAGCGGGGTGCCGCAGCCGTCCACGGTGACGTGCGCGATGCGCTGGCCGGTGAGCTCTTCGACGGTCGCGGCGATCACCCGTTGCAGCGGGTGGGTGGGATCGTCGTAGTCCGCCGGCGGCCAGCCGTTGAGCTTGCAGAGGTAGAGCATCGCGGCGTGCTTGCCCGAGCAGTTCTGGGCGAGCCGGGAGGGCGGGCGGCCCTCCCGGACCCAGGTGTCGCGGACGGCCGGGTCGTACGGCAGGTCCGGCACGTTGCGCAGGTCGTCCTCGGCGAGGCCGGCGAGGTCCAGGATCCGCCGGGCTCCCGCGAGGTGGCGCTCCTCGCCGGAGTGGCTGCCCATGGCGAGGGAGAGCAGTTCGCCGTCGAGCGGCAGCCCTGCTCGGACCATGGCGACGGCCTGGACCGGCTTGAGCGCCGAGCGCGGGTAACAGGCGGCCTCGATGTCGCCCAGCTGGAACCGGACCCCGCCGTCGCGGCCGAGGACGACGACGGAGCCGTGGTGGGTGCCCTCGACCACTCCGCCCCGGGTGACGTGGGCGACGGGCACGTGGCGGGGCTCGCGGATCGCGGGCGCGTCCGCGAGGGGACTGCTGAACATGACTGCCTCGATCGGTGGTGGAGGTGCTGCTGACCGGTGTGCCGACGGGTGGCGGCCCGCGACGGGGAGTGTGGCGGACCGTCAGATCCGTTGAGGGGCAGCCTGGTTCAGCCGTCGGTGTCGGCGGCGGCGCGCGCGATCCGTCCGCGGATCGCGTACCAGCCGGCGACCAGCGCTCCGACGATCAGCGGCAGGCACAGCACGGTGGTGCGGCCGGCTCCGCCGTCGGCGTACATGAGGACCAGGACGGAGACGAGGAAGGCCAGCGTGACGAGCTCGGTCCACGGCGAGCCGGGCAGGCGGTAGCCGGGCCGGGTCAGTTCGCCCTGGCGGGTCTTGCGCCAGAAGAGGTAGTGGCAGACCATGATCATGCCCCAGGTGGCGAGGATGCCGATCGCCGCGAAGTTCAGCACGATCTCGAACGCGTCGGCGGGGACCACGAAGTTGAGGCCGACGCCGAGGACGCACATGCCGCTGGTCAGCAGGATGCCGCCGTAGGGCACCTGGGTGCGGCTCATCCGGGCGGTGAACCGGGGGGCCGAACCGCTCACGGCCATGGAGCGCAGGATGCGGCCGGTCGAGTAGAGGCCGGAGTTGAGCGAGGACATGGCCGCGGTGAGGACCACCAGGTTCATCACGCCGCCGGCCGCCGGGACGCCGATGTGGGAGAGCACGGTCACGAACGGGCTCTGGCCGGAGCTGTACCTGTTCCACGGGAGCAGCATCGACAGGAGGAGGACCGAACCGACGTAGAACAGGCCGACGCGCCACATGATCGAGTTGATCGCCTTCGGCATGATCTTCTCGGGGTTCTCGGTCTCCCCGGCCGTGACGCCGACGAGTTCCACCGAGGCGTAGGCGAAGACGACGCCCTGGATGATCAGCAGCATCGGCATCAGGCCGTTGGGGAAGATCCCGCCGTTGTCGGTGATCAGGGACGGACCGGGGACGGCGCCGTCGACCGGGTGCCCGGTGACCAGCAGGAAGATCGCGATGCCCATGAACACCAGCAGCGCGCCGACCTTGACGATGGCGAACCAGAACTCCAGCTCGCCGAAGATCCGCACCGAGATGAGGTTCACCGTGAGGACCACGGCCAGGGCTATGAGCGCGATCACCCACTGCGGGACGCTGGAGAACAGGTGCCAGTAGTGGGTGTACGTGGCGACGGCGGTGATGTCGGCGATGCCGGTGGTCGCCCAGTTGAGGAAGTACATCCAGCCCGCGGTGTACGCGCCCTTCTCCCCCAGGAACTCCCGGGCGTACGACACGAAGGCACCGGAGGACGGGCGGTACAGGACGAGCTCGCCGAGCGCGCGCACGACGAGGAAGGCGAAGACGCCGCAGACGGCGTACGCGACGAACAGGGACGGCCCGGCGTCGGCGAGCCGTCCGCCCGCGCCGAGGAAGAGGCCGGTGCCGATGGCACCGCCGATGGCGATCATGTTGACGTGACGGGGCTTCAGGGACTTGCTGTAGCCGGTGTCACCGGCGTCGACGTGACGGGTCGTGGGGCGCTTCTCGTCCTTGAGGAACTGCTCGCTCACGCCTCGGCTCTGCCTTCCGTGGGGGTGTGCGTGCGCCCGGGGCGCACGATGTCGGTCAGGGTCGCCTCGACGCGGTGGAGGTGGTGCGACATCGCCGCGACCGCGTCGGGCTCGGAACCGTCGACCAGCGCCTCGACGATCGCCCGGTGCTCGCAGTTCGACTGCTCGCGCCGGCCGCCGAGTTCGTTGAGGAAGGTCGACTGACGCGCCAGTGCGTCACGGATCTCCTCGATGACCCGGCGGAAGACCGGGTTGCGGGAGGCCTCGGCCACCGCCAGGTGGAAGACGGTGTCCAGCGCGACCCATGCGGTGGTGTCGGTCTCCCGCTCCATCCGGTCGAGCAGGTGGGACAGGTGGTCCAGGTCCTCCGGGGTGCGGCGCAGCGCCGCGTACCCGGCGACCGGGATCTCGACGTGCCGGCGCACCTCCAGGAGGTCGCTGGCCGCGTAGTCGCCGAACGTGGGGTCCTCGACCGTGTTCGCCACGACGAAGGTGCCCTTGCCGGTCTTCGAGACGGTCAGGCCCATGGCCTGGAGGGCCCGGAGTGCCTCCCGCAGCACGGGCCGGCTGACCTCCAGGGTGCGGCACAGCTCCGCTTCGGAGGGGAGCTTGTCCCCGACGACGTAGTCGCCGCGCTCGATGGCGCCGCGCAGGTGCCCGAACACGGCTTCCATCGCGCTCACGCGGCGGGGGGCCGACCCTGCTGTCTGGCTGTCTGACAGGTTCACGGGCTGATCCTGGGGGTTGCGACCGAGCGGTGTCAAGGGGTCGGCGCCGACGGGACGGCGAGCGCTGTCGCCCGGACGGCGTGGGCCCCCCGATCGCCCGCCCGGCCCGGACGGGCGTCGGCACTGGACCGCGCGGCGGCCACCAGGGCGTACACCACCGCCGAATCGAAGGCCATCTCCGGGTGCCACTGCACACCGACGGCGAAGCGGTGCCGGGTGCTCTCCACCGCCTCCACCGTGCCGTCCGCGGCGTGGGCGGCCACGACCAGACCTGCCCCGAGCCGCCCCACCGCCTGGTGGTGGTGCGTGGCGACCTGGCTCGTTCCCGGCAGGAGCGCCCCGACCCGGGTGCGCGGGACGGTGGTGACGGCGTGCGAGCCGAAGTGGCCCGGGTGCACGTTGTGCCCGTCGTGCCCCACCCTCTCGGGCAGGTGCTGGACCAATGTCCCGCCCGCGTGCACGTTCATCAACTGCATTCCCCTGCAGACCCCGAGCACCGGGATGTCCCGCGCGAGACCAGCGGCCAGGACGGCCAGTTCCCACCGGTCGCGTTCACGGACCGGGGCACCCGAGCACGGGTGCGGTTCCGCTCCGTAGAGCGCAGGATCGAGGTCCTCGCCGCCGGCGAGGACGAGTGCGTCCAGTCGCGCGACGACGTCGGCCGCGGCCTCGGGAGCATCCGGCGGCAACAGGACCGCGCGGCCGCCCGCGGCCTGCACGGCACTGGCGTACGCCGCGGGCAGGAGCACTGCGGGCAACTCCCACTCTCCCCACTGGGCGTCGGTGAGGTAGGTGGTGAGTCCGACAAGCGGCTTGGGCATACCACTTCCTTTCAGGGGCTGGGAGAAGATCGTCGACGGCCGTCTCCTCGGCAGACCGCCCGACCGGCGCGCGTACGGACGGACTGCGGAGGAGGGGGTGCACGGCACTACGGGCACACGGACGCGCCCGAGGACGGGGGAACGGTTCGCTGCGGGCCCGGGAACGGACACTCAGGCATCCGGCACTTGCGCATCCGGGCCGCGAGCAAGAATCCTGCTGCCATTCACCCTTAAGCACAAGAAAAGACGTCTTCGCTACAGATAAGTGAGTCTTAACCCCGTGCAGAGCCTCGACCCCCGCCTGCTCGCCACCCTCGAAGCCGTCGTCCGCCACGGCTCCTTCAACGCCGCCGCGCGCGAGCTCGGCTACAGCGCGCCCGCCGTCTCGCAACAGGTCGCCGAACTCGAACGCCGCACGGGCCTCAGAGTGCTGGAGCGCCGACCCGTGCGCGCCACCCCGGCCGGCGAGGTCCTCCTCGACGCCGAACAGCGCGTCCGGAGCGCGCTGGCGGCGGCGTCCGTGGAACTCGACGCCATGCGCGCGGGCACGGCCGGACGGATCCGGCTCGGCGCCTTCGCCTCCGCCGCCACCGGCATCGTCCCGCAAGCGCTCGCACAGCTCCACACGACGTACCCCGACGTGCAGGTCAGCCTCTCCCAACTGGAACCCGACGCGAGCTACAACCGCCTCAAGCGCGGGGACATGGACCTGGCCCTCAGCTACGACTACGACTTCATCCCCCTGCCGGCGCCACGGACACTGCGCCGGACACTGGTCGCAAGGGACCCGGTCGTGGCGGTGGTCCCGGCCGACCACCACCTCGCCGACCGGGACGTCATCGACCTGGCGACCCTCGCCTCCGAGACGTGGATAGCAGCCCCGGAGGCGGCGCTGCGCCTGGAACTGCTCGCCCAGATGGCCAAGACACCGGGCTTCCAGGCCCGCCTGGAGTACGAGGGCGACGACTTCAACACCGTGCTGGGCTTCGTGGCCGAGGGCCTTTGCGTCGCCGTCATGCCCCAGCTGGCCCTCCCCCGCGGTAGCACCCGGGTCGTGGCGCGCCCCCTGGCCGACCCGGAGCTGACGCGCTTCATCTACGCCGTCCGCATCGACACCCGACACACCCCGCACGCCCTGTTGGCCCTTGAGCAGATGCTCGCCGCGCAGGCGCTGGCCGCCCTGTCGTGAGGCGCGTCCCACGTCCCACCCCTGCAAGCGGACCCGCGCCCTGCGGGTCCGCTCACCGCTCCGGCTGGACGCTCTGGTCGGCCGTGAGCCGCTCCCGCCACTCGGCCACGGCGCCGGGGGACATCGCCGCCAGCAGGGCGATCGCCTCGTCGTCCCGTCCGTCGGTCCAGCTGAGGACCCGGGTCAGGATGGTGTTCCGGACCAGTCGGATCTCCTTGAGCAACTCCTCCAGGCGCTTCAGCTCCTCCCCGGTGGCGGCGAGCGTCTCGTCCACCGCCGCCCGCTCCTCGGCCCGCTGCTGCCGCAGGTAGGCCGGCAGGCCGGTGAGGACCACGCCCTCGTCCGCCGCAGCGCTGCGGAACGTTTCGGCGAGGTGGTCCAACACGCAGTCGGGGGCGTCGGCGAGACTCGCCCCCGCGACCTTGGCGGCCTCCCAGCTGCTCCGCCCGGCGTCGCTGCTCCGGAGCCAGAGCCGGGCCTCGACCGGGGTGCGGTCCCCGCAAGCGGCCGCCCGATAGGCGTACAGGGCCGCGCGGTGGCCGTAGAAGGTGTATCCCTCCTCGATCCCGACGTCCGCCGGGGCACACATCCGTCCCGGCACGCCGGCGTAGCCGGAATCGGGCGCGTAGGCGGCGTAAGCGTCCAGTTCGGCGTCGGTGGCCGTCGCCCAGGCCGGGTCGCACAGCTCCGGGTTCCGGGCGAGGAAGTCCGCCACCTCGACCCGCCATCCGGGGACCCGGCTCATGCGGGGTCCGGCCCAGGTCACCGCTCCCGTCTCGTCCAGCGCGTAACGGCAGCCCTGTTCGAGATCGGTCCAGGCCGTGGCAGCCTCGGCGGACCACTCCAGGTCCGCGGTCGGGCCCACGCGGTGCAGCGAGCCGATCACCCGCTGGACCACGGGCAGGATCCGCTGGGCCAGTGCGTAGAGCTCCTGCGCGGTGAAGAAGCGCCAGGTGCAAGCGCCCTGCTCGTCGACGGCTCGGTGGGCGAGCAGCAGCGAGAAGACCGCCGGGGACGGCAGGGCGCCGTCGCCCAGGTCGGATCGGCGGTGGCCCGGGAGTCGGGGGACGGCATCCCCGTCCTGCGTTCGCCAGTCGGTGTCCCCGAACCACACGGCGCCGGTGCCGGCGTCGACGGCCAGCCACTGCTGGTACCCGTTGCCCGGCCCGAACCGCTCCTGGTAGTGCTCGGCCTGCCGGTCGTGCCACACGTATTCCGCCGGGGGCGGGCTGAGTTGGACGGCGACGAAGCCTTCCTGAGGGGTGTAGCCGACCACGACGTGCGCGGTCGGTTTGCTGTGCTCGGTCCCGGACATGCGGCTCCCTCCCGTGCCGGACCGTGACTGATCCGCCACTTTACGACACTGAGCCTGCCCTGCGAGGGCCACCCCGATCAAATCCGATCACATGCGGTCTTGTCGCCCAGACAAGTCCGCACACGACCGGACCCGACGAGACTGCGGCGGTCACAGAAACCGGATCCCCCTCGCCAACGAGCAGGAGGCGGAGCGGGCTTGACACCACGTCGCCGCACCCCGCAGGATCGCCCCATCAACCTGTCAGACAGTAGGACAGGAAGCCCGGGTCACGGCTCGTCAGCACGACGGAGGCGATGCATGTCCTGCACCTGCGCAGTGCCGTCGAGCACGGTCGGTTCATGACGCCGACCGGCTCTCGGCCGCCCGCTTCGCGTCCCGCCGGGCCGTGGGTCCCCTCTCTCGGCACCCCTCCGGCGCGGGCATGGAGAACGCTCACACGTCCGTCGACTCCCGACACCCTCGTGGCGGGCACCTCCCGTCTCCTCCGCTCAGCCGCCGATCGGCAGGACGGACGTGGGCTCGGTGACCGCCAGGGGCTCCCCGGCCGGGCTCAGACGGCCGGTGGACGGGTCGCGACGGAAGGCCGTGACCGTGTCGGAGCGCTGGTTGGCGCAGAAGAGGAGAAGGCCGTCGGCGGTGAGTGCGATGTCGCGCGGCCACGTCCCGCCGCAGGGAACGGCGGTGAGCAGTTCCACGGACGCGCCGTCATCGTGGACGGCGTGGACCGCGATCGCGTCGTCGCCGCGGTTGGTCGTGTAGAGGAAGCGGCCGTCCCCGGACAGCCGGACCGCGGCGGCGGAGTTGGGGTTCGGCGCGCCCGGGTCCTGTCGGGTCTCGACCTCGGCGGCCGGTTCGAGGCGGCCGGAGAGCCCGTCCCAGGTGCAGACGGTGAGGGTCGAGGAGAGTTCGTTCAGAACATAGGCGTACCGGCCCGACGGATGGATCACGAGGTGCCGGGGGCCTCTGCCCGCCGGCAGGTGCACCGTCCGGTGGGCGGTGAGCAGGCCGCTGTCCGGATCGAAGGCGTAGACGTAGACCCGGTCGGTACCGAGATCGGTGCACAGCAGGAACCGCCCGTCCGGTGAGGGAGCCGCCATGTGGGCATGCGGGGACGTGAGCAGTTCCCCGGACGCCTCCCGGCCTGGATGCCGGAGGATCTGCACCGGCTCGGCAGCGGCGACCGTGCCGTCGGTGCCGACCGGGACGACCGAGAGGGCGCCGTCTCCGTAGTGCGCCGCGAAGACGTGCGAACCACTGGGGTGGACCGCGACGTGACAGGGGCCCGCACCACCACTGGCAGCGGCAGCCGGCGGCCCACGGAACCCGGTGTCGGGATCCACCCGGAGGGACACGACCCCTCCGACCGCCCGTTCCAGGACGGCGTGGACGACCCCGCGCGTCGGATCAACAGCCGCATAGGAGGGGTGGTCCAGCGGCACTGTCCGGACGAGGCTCATGGCGCCGGCGCCGTCGTAGCGGACGACGCACAGACCCGCTCCGGGAGCGTCGGCAGGGGCGGCGCTGCCGACGACCAGGAGTCCGCCGGACGACACGGTCGGAGGGTGATTCACGAATGCCTGCTCTCTGCTCGTCGGTGCGAGGGGCGCCGTCGTTCTGCAAACAGCCCAATCCAGCCCACGAACCGCCTGTCTGAGGGCTTGTGACATCGAGCGATCCGCTTCACGGGACTTGGGATCAGCACACGTATGCTCGCCGGTGTGGCCGGCGACGAGGAGGCGGTCCAGGGGTTCGCCGAAGCCTGCGGCGGCGCTGAACCCCAGGTCGGCGAGATCGACGGCTGCGGGGGCAGGGCCATCGGGCTCACGCCACAGGCCGGTGCGGTGTCACCTTCCCAGCCATGCGGTCACACCGGCCCAGAGGCCCCGGCGCTCCCGGCTTTCGGGCAGGGGCACGGGGTGCTCGGTGCGGGGAGCAACCGTTGTCCGCGGCTGCGGACCTTCCGGCGCGATGCCCTGGGCCCGGGCAGCCGAAAGCCAGCTGGGGAACTCGGCGAGCATCAGGTCGTACAGCTTCGCGTCGGAGATCTTCTGAGGATCACGCCCCAGATGGAAGAAGCCGGCGTTGTCGACGGGCCTCTTCTCCGGAACCGCCAACTGGTCGAGCTTGCGCAGGAAGTCGAACTGCCTGCTGTCCGGGTCGCCGAAGCCGATGAACTGCCAGAAGATCGGCAGCTTCGCCGCCTCGCACAGGCGTGCTTCCGCCGCGCCCTTGTTGATCGGCCCGCCGTCCGTCTGGAACAGGACGAGGGCCGGGGCCGTGGAACCGCTCTCGCGGTAGTGCCGGACCACCGCGTCCATCGCCACGTGGTAGCTGGTCTTGCCCATGTGGCCGAGACCGGCCACGATCCGGTCGATCCGGCCCTCGTGATCCTCCAAGGTGATCTCGGTCTGGGCGTCGACCTCGGTGGAGAAGAAGAGGACCGGCACGCTCCCGTCGTCGTCCAGATTGGCCGACAGTCCCAGGACCCGGTCGGCCAGCGCCTGGACGCTACCGTCCCTGTAGAAGGGCCGCATCGAACCGGAGTAGTCGATCACCAGGTACACCGCGACGCGCTCACCGCTCAGCCCACGCCGCTCCACCGAGGCGTCGGCCGTCTTGTAGAGACTCACCAGCGCAGGCGCACTCCGCTCGACCTTGTCGAGACTGACGGCCATGTGTCACTCCCCCAAAAAACACGCAGGTCAAGCGGCCCTGAAACCCAGCCGGCAACACGACCGGAACCGGCACCCACACTACCGCGAAACCGGTCCCGGGCCGCGGCTCGCGCAGCATGCCAGATCGAGGTGGAGGTCATCGGGAGGTTCCCGGCGATATCGGGGAAGGACGGGCGGTTCGGGCCCTGTCCTCCGCCGGGTCCTGCCGTAGAGGAGGGCCCTACACACTCACCAGCACACCCGCGGTCCCGTCCCCGTCGTCCTGCGCCCCGAGCGAGATGACCTTGGCCGACCGCGAAACCCGAAGCGCTCCCGTGGAGTCCTGTTCGATCTCGTACCCCCAGGCGGACAGGAACGCGTAGATCATCTGGTGCACGTAGTCGCGCGCGGTCTGATGAAGCATCACGGCCTTCCCGTTCACCAGTCCCTCCGAATGCTCGGCCGCCGCGGCCTTGCGGGTCTTCAGGGGTGCGAACCACTCCACGGTGGCGCTGCCGCCGTTCGCCGTGACGACGACCCCCTCGGCTGTCCGCCGGTCCCCGGTGGAGCTGACGGGCAGCCCGACCCCGCTCAACAGCTTCGTCAGATCCGCCTCCAGCGGTGCCGACCGTCGCGCCTCACTCATGCCGAACTCCTCATCCGGGAAAGGAGATCCAGTCTCCCTGACCGATCCCGACCAACCGCCCGAGAAGCCCGGATTGCACTCAAACGGGCGATACCGCCCGCAGAGCTACGGCCGCAGAGCTACGACCGCAACCTCGCCGCACGCGACTCCAGGTAGCGCTGTTCGGCGGTGCTCGCCGTGGCCCTGGCCGCGCGGCGGAAGTGGTCGTGGGCGGCGGCCCGGTCGCCGGTGCGTTCCAGGAGGTGGGCGCGGACGGAGAGGAGGCGGTGGTGGGTGGCCATCCTCGGGTCCGCGTCGAGGCTGGCGAGGAGGGCCAGGCCCGCCTCGGGGCCCTCGGTTTCGGCGAGGGCGATCGCACGGTTGAGGGTGACCATCGGGTTGGGGGCGATGCGTTCGAGGATCAGGTAGAGCGCGTGCACCTGGTGCCAGTCGGTCTGCTCTGCCGTCGCCGCGGCCGCGTGCGTCGCCGCGATCGCGGACTGGAGCTGGTACGGGCCGAGGGCGGGGCCGGCCAGGGACGCCTTGGCGAGGGCCAGGCCCTCGTCGATCAGGGTGCGGTCCCAGTCCGTCCGGTCCTGGTCGGCGAGGGGGACCAGGTCGCCGGCGGACGTCGTCCGGGCCTCGCGGCGGGCGTGGGTGAGGAGCATCAGGGCGAGCAGCCCGGTGACCTCGGGGTCGTCGGGCAGCTGGGCATGCACCGTGCGGGTCAGGCGGATCGCCTCGCGGGCGAGGTCGGGGCGGTCGAGGTCGGCGCCCGAGGTGGCGGTGTAGCCCTCGTTGAAGATCAGGTAGAGGACGTGCAGGACCACCCGCAGCCGATCCTCGCGCTCCGCGCCCTCGGGGAGGGTGAAGGAACCGCCGGCGGCCCTGATGCGCTGCTTGGCCCGGCTGATCCTGGCTGCGAGCGTGGCCTCCGGGACCAGGAACGCGCGGGCGATCTCGGCGGTGGTCAGGCCGCCGACCGCCCGCAGGGTCAGGGCGGTCTGGGAGGCCGCGGTCAGCGTCGGGTGGCAGCACAGGAACAGCAGGACGAGCGTGTCGTCGGTGTCCGGCACGTCCTCGGGCCGCACCTCGAACGCCGTCGCCGCCTCGCGTTCGCGGCGCGCGTGGTCGCTGCGCATCCGGTCGACGAGGCGGCGGGAGGCGACCGTCACCAGCCAGCCGCGCGGATTGTCCGGCACGCCCTCGTCCGGCCACTGCACGGCGGCCGCGAGGACGGCCTCCTGCACGGCGTCCTCGCAGCCCTCGAACCGTCCGTGCCGCCGCACCAGCGTGCCGAGGACCTGCGGCGCGAGTTCACGCAGCAGGTCCTCGAAGTCGTGCGCCGCCGTGCCGTGCGGACTGCCGGGGGTCGTTCCGGGGGTCATGCCATGCGCCTTGCCGTACGTCATGCCTCCAAGTGTCCGTCGGAGAACATGACCTGGCGCACCTCGACCCCCAGTCCCGGGATCGCGGCGTCGGGGATCTGCGCCGCGAGTTCGATCGCGCGCTCCTTGTCCTCGCAGTCGACGAGGTAGAAGCCGCCGAGGAACTCCTTGGCTTCCAGGAACGGGCCGTCGGTCACCACCGGCTGCCCGTCCCGGACGGTCACCACGGCCGCCTGGGACGGGTCGACCAGCGCCTGGGTGACGATCAGCTCGCCGGACTCCTTCAGTGCGTCGATGAACCGGCCGTGGCCGGCGCCGATCGCCGCCTTCTCCTCGTCGGTCAGCGCGTCCAGCACGGCCGGGTTGATGTGCAGGCCGATCACGAACTTCATCGCGTGCTCCTCGCGGTGCGCGGGCCCCGGCGGGGCCCTCTCGACCGGTTGGTCGGAGCCGCCGGCGCCGTCTTGACATCCCTCGGGACGTTCCCCGGAGAAATTTCCCACGACTCTCTTCCCGCCGCACGGCCCTCGCGCGTCCTGCGGATGTCAAGAACGCTCCCCCGGCTCCGACCAGCCCGCGCAACGTACGGAGATCCGGAGGTCACGAAGATGCGAGTCGAACGGGCATGGCCGGCCCTGGCCGTCCTGATGCTGCCCACCCTGCTGGTCGCGATGGACGTGACGGCGCTGCTGCTCGCGCTCCCGCGGCTGAGCGCGGACCTGGGCGCCACCAACGTCCAGCAGCTGTGGATCAGCGACGGCTACGGGCTCACGGTGGCCGCGCTGGTCATCACGATGGGCACCCTCGGTGACCGGATCGGACGCCGGCGGCTGCTGCTCACCGGCGCCGCGGCGTTCGCGGTGCTGTCGGTCGCGGCGGCCTTCGCCACCGACCCACTGGTGCTGATCCTCGTCCGGGCGCTGCTCGGCGTCGCCGGGGCGACGCTGGCGCCGTCCACGCTCGCGCTGATCACCGACCTGTTCCGGGACGGGCGGCAGCGCGGGCGGGCCATCGCGGTGTGGGCGACCTGCCAGTTCGCCGGGGGCGCGCTCGGGCCGGTGCTCGCCGGGTTCCTGCTCCAGCACTTCTGGTGGGGGTCGGTGTTCCTGGCCGCCGTGCCGGCGATGGCGGTGCTGCTCCTGACCGGGCCGTTCCTGCTGCCGGAGTCCCGCGGCGACCGGTCGGGGCGGCTGGACCTCACCAGCGTGGGGCTGTCGCTGGGGGCGGTGCTCCCGGCGGTCTACGGGCTCAAGCAGCTGGCGGTCGGGAGCGCGCCCGCCGTGCCTTCTGCGGCCCTGGCCGTGGGCGCGGCGGTCGGCACGCTGTTCGTACGGCGCCAACTGCGCCTGGAAGCACCCCTGTTGGACCTCCGCCTGCTGCGCAGCCGCCCGTTCACGGCCGTCCTCCTCGCGCTGGTGTTCGCCGGCGTCGCGATGGCCGGGACGGGCCTGTCGGTGACGCAGTACCTGCAGAGCGTCCTCGGGCACTCGCCGCTCGCGTCCGCCGTGCTGTTCGCGCCGATGGGCCTGGCCGTGGCGGCCGGCACGATGGGCTCGCCGCTCCTGGCCCGGCGGGTGGGCCGGCCGACCGCGATCACCGGCGGGCTGGCGTTCTCCGCGCTCGGCGGCCTGCTGCTGACCGCCGTGGACGGTCCCGGCAGCCTGCCGCTGGTCATCACCGGCGTCGCCGTCCTGGCGCTCGGCACCGGCCCGCTGTTCGCGCTCGGCACCGGGCTCGTCATGGGTTCCGTCCCGCCGGAGCGCGCCGGATCGGCCGCGGCGATGTCGGAGACCGGCAACTACTTCGGCGGCTCGCTGGGCTTCGCGCTCCTCGGCGCGCTGGCCGCAGCGGTCTACCGCGCCCGCACGCACGGCACATCCGACTCGCTCGCGGGCGCGGTCGCCGCCGCCGGGCACCTCCCGGCCGACCGGGCCGCGGACCTCCTGCACACCGCGCGGGAGGCGTTCACCTCCGCGCTGCACGTCACCGGTGCGGTCGCGGCAGTGATCTTCGCCGCCCTGGCCGTCCTGACGTACGCGATGCGCCCGAAGGCCCCGGACGCCCCGGCCGCGGCCCCCGGCTACGAGGCCGCTCACGCATAGGGGACGGGACGGCCTCGCCGCTCCCCCGGGTACGGGCGAGCGGCGGGGCCTCAGCACTTCGTCGCTACGGCAGCGGCACCGTCGTCAGCGTGCCCGCCGGCACACCGCTCAGCGCGCCGTCCATGGCACCGCTCCAGATCGGCCCGGCCAGCGTGCCGCCGAAGGCCTGGTCGACGACGTGGCCGCCGATCCGCTGCCCGTCCAGCGGCTTCTGCACGGCCGTGTCGCTGACGACCGTCGCGCCCGCCATCTCGGGGGTGTAGCCGACGAACCACACCTGGCGGCTGCCGTTGGTGGTGCCGGTCTTGCCCGCGCTGTCGCGGCCGGAGAGACCGGCCGGCTTGCCGGTGCCGTCCTCGACCACGCCCTTGAGCATCGTGGTGACGGTGTCGGCCGTGTCCGAGGACATCACGGAGGTGCAGTTCGCCTCCGGCACCGCCAGCTGCCTCCCGTCCGGGCCGGTCACCCCGGTGATCGCGGTCGGCTTGCAGTAGGTGCCGTGCGCGGCGAACGTCGCGTAGACGTTCGCCATCTCCAGCGGGGTCAGCGAGTTGCTGCCCAGCGTCATCGACGGAACGACCTGGAGCTTCTCGCCGCCGGCCTGCGCCGTGATGCCCAGCTTGTTGGTCATCTGGGCGACGGAGCACAGCCCGGCGTCGGCCTCCAGCTTGGCGAAGTAGGTGTTGACCGACTGCGCCATCGCCGTCTTCATGTCGAACTGGCCCTTGAGGGTCGGGCTGTCGTTGTGCAGCGTCTCGGTCGACGGGAACTTGCCGCCGTTGCAGTCCTTCATCGCCGGCCACGGGATGCTGTAGTCCGTCGTGTAGCTCTGGTTCGGCGCGATGCCCGCCTCCAGGGCCGCCGCCGCGACGATCGGCTTGAACGTCGACCCGGTCTGGAAGCCGGACCCGCCGCCCATCGACTTCTCGACGTTGTAGTTGATCTGGGTCTCGTGCTTGGTGTCGTCGACGCCGTACGGGCGGCTCTGGCCCATGGCGAGGATCTTGCCGGTGCCCGGCTGGACGATGCTCATCGCCGTCGCCGCCAGGTCGCCCGGGTACACGCCCTTGGTCACCGAGTCGTTGAGCGCCGCCTGCGCCTTGGGGTCGAGCGTCGTGTGGATCTGCAGGCCGCCGCGGTTCCACAACGCCTTCCGCTCGGCCGCGCTCTTCCCGAACGCCGGATCGGTCAGCACCACCTGGCGCGCGTAGTCGCAGAAGAAGCCCTCGCCCTGCTTGGCCGTGATGCACCCCTGCGGCGACGACTGGATGTTCAGCCCCAGCGGGCTCGCGATCGCCTGCTGCTCCTGCTCCTTGGTGATGTGCCCGAACTCGGCCATCTTCTTCAGCACGGTGTCCCGCCGGGCCTTGGCGTCGTCCGGGTGCGCCACCGGGTCGTAGCCGCTCGGCGACTGCTCCAGGCCCGCCAGCAGCGCGGCCTGCGGCAGGGTGAGGTCCTTCGCGTGGACGCCGAAGTAGCGGTGGGCCGCCGCCTCGACGCCGTAGGCATGCTGCCCGAAGTACGTGATGTTCAGGTAGTTGGTGAGGATCTGGTCCTTGGTGAGGGTCTCCTCGACCTTGATCGCGTACTTCAGCTCCTGGATCTTGCGGCCGACCGTCTGCCGCTGCGCCTCCTGGACCTTCGCCGGGTCGTCGCCCGCCTCCTCGACGAAGACGTTCTTCACGTACTGCTGCGTGAGCGTCGAGGCGCCCTGGCTGCTGCCCGTGGCGGCGTTCTTGTTCAGGGCCCGGAGGACGCCCTTGAGGTCGATCGCGCCGTGCTCGAAGTAGCGGTTGTCCTCGATGTCCACGAGGGCCGTCTTCACCAGCGGGGAGATCTGGTCCCCGGGGACGATCGTGCGGTCGCGGTCGTAGACGGTGGCGATCACGCCGCCCTGCGCGTCGTAGATCGTCGATGCCTGGGACAGCGGCGGGGTCTTGAAGTCGTCCGGGAGGTTCTGGAAGTCGTCGGCGGCGGACTGCGCCCCGAGGCCGACCGCCCCCACCGCCGGCAGGGCTATGCCCGCCACGACCACCCCGGCTATGCCGCTCACACCGAGCAGCCGCACACCGGCCCCGAGCTTGTTCACACCTGTTCCCCGCCTCTTCTCTCGCATGCCGCGACCATACGTGCACGACATGAGAGAACCGGACGGAAGTCCGCGCAGCACTGTCACTGCTTTGTCACAGCCTTGCAACGAGGCGGAATGCGGGCCTCACCAGGGGCGGAACCGGCCCGGGGCGCGAGGCTGCGCTCACACCCGGTGACCACACACCTTCGGTGCGGTCAACCAACCTCCCCTTCGGCACCGACCCCGGAGGGTGCGGGCTCCGTGGCACCCTGGTCGAGCCGGAACGGCGGATACACGTCCGTCATCAACGCCGCGTACGCGACGACACGCAGCACCCAGCGGTTCAGTCCCACCAGGAGGTCGAAGATGCCCGCGGGGTAGCGGGCCGTCGCGGCCAGCGCCACACCCGCGTACAGCGCCAGCAGTCCGATCAGACCGCCGCCCCAGACGTCGCGGGAGCCGCCGAGGAAGATCCCGGCCACCAGGTAGTGCGGCAGCGCCAGCAGCCACCACTTCACCAGCACCAGTCCGCGGGAGAGCTCGCCGGGGTAGGCGATGGACAACCGCGCCGGATAGTCCGGTTCCTCCCGGAGGCTGAAGGGCGGGTAGCGATCCGTGCCCAGGCCGCCGTACGCGTAGTACGAGACGCGCCAGGACCACCGCAGCACACCGACGTTGAAGTCGAAGATCCCCCGCGGATAGCGGCCGGTGAACAGGACCGCGAAGAACACGACCACGGTCAGCAGCAGGAACACCACCCACAGGACGCACAGCACGATCCAGTGCGGGATCACCAGGATCCACTTGACCAGCCACAACCACCGCGACAGCGGCAGGTCCAGCCTGGCCTCGACCCGGACGGGAGAGGGCTCGGGAACAGCCATGACGGTCACCTCCTCGCCACCTCCCATACTGCGCCCGTCCTGCTCCGCGAGCAGCCGCCCGTCCCACCGACGGGGCGGGGCCCGGGCCCGGGAGGATCGGGTCACCCGTCCGACAGCACGTCCGGCCGAGCAGCCAGGGCCCGCTGTTCGGCCGCCGCCCTGACCGCCCGGAGCGTTCCGCGCAGGACGACGCCGACTCCCGGGGAGACGAGCGTCCAGTAGCGGGCGAAGCGGGCCGTGGATCCGGGGTCGGTGCACGCGGTCCGCGCCTCGTAGGTGAGCAGGCACCGCCGGGTGCCGTACGGGTGGACCACGAAGGCTGCCGCCATCTTCGCCCAGCCGGCCTCGCCGAACGACGCGAAGTGCTCCGGTTCGACCCTCCGCCACTCGATCGAGGCCTGCCAGGGCTTGCCGACCGCACCGAAGGCGAGCTCGCGCCCCGGGTTCTCGCCCAGCGGGACCCAGGGCTGTTCCGCCCAGGCGTCCCCGGCGCCGTCGAACAGGTCGGCGACGCGCATCGACGGCGGGGTCGGAACGGGCCGGCCGCGGAGCCGGTCGGGCAGCCCGCGGGCCCACATGGCCGCGGTGAGGAGTGGGTGGTCGAGGGTGAGCAGGTCCAGCTCGCGCGCCGCCCGGTAGGCGACGCGAGGCGCTGCGGCGAGGGCCACGCATTCGAGGCGGGAGAATCCGAACCCGGGCAGCACACCGTCGAGCAACAGCGTGCCGCCGGCTGGATCGAAGGTGGCTCCGGCGCTCATCACGGCCTCCCCGGTTCCCCGGTCACGACCCGCCCGAGCCGCACGCGCAGGTTGTGGAACTGGCGGGTCTGCATGACGAAGTGGGCGGGTTCCCAGAACAGCAGGTCCATCGGTTTCGTGAACGCGCGCGGGCGGCCCCGGCCGTGCGCGCGGACGACCAGGCGGGTGTTCTCGCCGGCCGGTTCGAGGTGGAAGCCCCAGACCGAGCTGACGAACGCCCGAGGCGCGCCTCCGGCGGCCGGGTCGAACGGCCGACCCGACGGCATCCTCGAATCGGCCCGCAGCACCAGGGTCCGTTCCGGCACGAGGACCGCGACGGTGAACCAGGCCCGGCCGCTGGGCACCGAGGAAAGCCGCTGCCCCACCACCAGGCTCTGCCACTCCGGGACGAGACGGTCGGCGCTCGGCCGCCCGCCGTTGTCCAGCCGGTCCCAGCTGTACCAGCCTGCGCGGTCGTAGCCCATCTGCAGCAGCCACGGCCACACCGCCGAAGGCGGCCCCGGCAGGGTGGCGGCCATGGTCGAACCGCCGTCGGCACCGGGCACGAGGCCGTCCCCGGGACGGGACCGCAGGGTCTCCTCGCTCGTCGCGCCCCAGTCCAGCATCCTCGGCCGCAGAACCAGGCCGTACAGCGACAAGACGACGGCGGCGGCGGAGACCACGGCCACCCGGACCGCTCCGCGGGGTTCGCCCACTCCCCCAGCCTCGCCCGTCGGACCGGGCGACGCCACCGGGCGACGGGCCGTCGCCGCGCCCGTGCTCCTGCCCGCGCCCGCCGCCGGGGCGGCCCGCCCACGACCCCGCGGGCTGCGCCCGGCCTCAGCGGCGGGCGGCCTGGCGGGTGCGGCGGACGATGCGGTGCAGGCGCTGGAGGGCCACGAAGCGGCGCATCCGGTCGGCCAGCGTCAGGCTGTACTTGAGGCGCAGCTGGGCGTTCAGGCCGGCCAGCTGCTCCGAGCCGATGGCCAGGAGCAGCCGGCTGACGTGCCGCTGGTAGACCTCCCAGTACGGGCGGTCGCCGTCCGGGAGGGACCAGAAGAACATCGGGATCTCCTCGACCAGGCAGTTCCGGTCGTAGGCGCGCAGGTGCTCGGCGAACTGCGGCTCGGGGCGGGCCATCAGCCACTCGCGGACCAGTTCCATGGAGCGGACCCGGTCGATCAGGCCGCGCGGGTCGGTCTTGCGCTGGGTGATGGACAGCGCGCCGTCCTCGCGCACCCGCCAGTGGTACATGGGTTCGGAGATGACGTCGACGCGCTCGGCGAGGAAGTGGTGCGGCACGCTGACCGGGGCGTCCTCGTACAGGAGGCCCTCGGGGTAGAGGATGCCCGCGCCGTCGAAGAACGAGCGCCGGTAGACCTTGTTCCAGGCGGTGCGGTCGGTGACGAGCGCGGGCAGTTCGCTGACGTGGGTGCGCAGCCGGGTCTCGCGGAACGCACGGCGGTGGCCGTGCGAGGGGGTGAGTCCGCTCGTGCGCAGGCGCATGGCGTTGCCGGTGGCGAAGTCGGATCCGGTGTCGTCGAGCGTGCGGATCATGAGCTGGTAGGCGTGCGGCGGCAGGGTGTCGTCGCTGTCGACGAAGGTCAGGTACTCGGTGCCGGGGGTGAGGTGGCGCCAGCCGGTGTTGCGGGCGGCGCCGAGGCCCTTGTTCGTCTGCTGGACCAGCCGGAAGCGCGGGTCCTGCTCGGCGTAGGCCTTGGCGAGGAGGGCGCTGTCGTCGGTCGAGCCGTCGTCGACCATGACGCACTCGAAATCCTCGAAGGACTGACCCGCGATCGAGTCGAGGCACTCTTCGAGGTAGCGCTCGACGTTGTAGATCGGGACGACGACGGACAGACGCGGGGCCATCGGACGGCCTTTCGCTCAGAGGCGGACGGGCCGGGCAGGGCCGGCGATTCCATCACCTACAGTGATCTGCGGTGGCCCCAGTGTAGAGAACACGCGCGACCGTTGGACCAACAGCGGACGGATTCCGGTTTGCGTTCCGGTGCTGCCGTTGTGTCCGTGGTCGACCGGGGTCGAGCCGCGGGGCCACTCCGCCGGCGGTCACCAGGGCACGACCTGCCCCTGGTGGTCGACGAAGTGCAGACCGGGCTCGCCCCGGTGCTGCTCGATCGTCCCGGCCACGCCGGGAACGCTCTCCTCCACGCTGAGATCGGCTTCGGGGCCGCCGAGTTCGGTCCGCACCCAGCCCGGGTCCATGAGGATCAGGGTCCGGCCGTCGGCGGTGTGGCGGGCAGCATAGCAGCGCATGAGCTGGTTCAGCGCGGACTTGCTGGCCCGGTACAGGTCCTGGCCCCCGTCGGTGTTGAGGGTGAGGCTGCCCTGGTCGGAAGACATGACGCCGATGGTCCCGGCCGGTGCGACCAGCGGGCCGAGCACCTCCACGACGCGCATCGGGCCGAGCGCGTTGGTCACCATGACCTCGGTGAACATGTCCGTCGGGACGTCCCCGATCGGGAGGTCGCCACGGGTGATGGCGGCGTTGACGAAGAGCAGGTCGAGGGTGCGCCCGGCCGTGGTCAGCCGGTCACGCAGCGCTGCGATCTGGTCGGGTTCGGTCATTTCCAGGGATTCGACGGTCAGCCGGCCTCCGGACGCGTCGGCCAGGTCGTGGAGGCCGGTGCGGCGCTCGCCGCGGACGGTTCCGATGACGTCCCAGCCGCGGCAGAGGAGTTCGGCGGCGAGCCCGAGGCCGAGGGTGCGGGAGGCGCCGATGACGAGGGCGGTGCTTCGGACGTCGGTGCGGGTGTCGGTCATGATCCGAGTCTCGGGGGCGCCCCGGCGGCCGTCCAATGCCCTTCCGTGCACATTGATGCCGTGCGGACATCGGTGCAGGGTGTGCATTGATAGCGTGCAGAGATGGATCTGGATCTGCGCAAGCTCCGCTACTTCACCGCGGTCGCCGAGCACGGGAGGTTCGGCCGGGCGGCCCGGGAGCTGTTCATCACCCAGCCGGTCCTCAGCCGGCAGATCCGGGCGTTCGAGCAGGAGTTGGGCTGCGAACTGTTCGTCCGTACCACGCGCAGCGTCGAGCTGACGGCGGCCGGGCGGCAGCTGTACGAGGAGGCTCGGCGGATCACGACGGTGGTGGACGGCGCCGTCCGGCGCGTCCAGGAGGCCGCGCGGGGCGAGCGGCGGCTCGTCGTCGCGTTCTCCCCCGGCCTGCACGTGTCCGAGGCGATACGGGAGTTCAGCGCGCGCCACCCGGACGTGGCGGTCGACGTCCTCCCGCTGCGCTGGTGGGAACAGGACGCGCCCCTGCGCGACGGCCGCGCGCACGTCGGCCACCTGCGTCACCCCTTCGACGCCGCTGGCCTGCGAACCGTCCCGATCGGCCGGGAGACCAAGGTCGCCTGCCTGCCCGCGACCCACCCGCTCGCCGGCCGTCCCAGCCTGACCACCGCCGACCTCGCCGGCGAACCGGTCCTCGACGCCCGGACGCGGCGAACCTCCTCCCTGGACGAGAAGTTCGAACTCATCGCCTCCGGACAGGGCATCGCGCTCGTCCCCCTGAGCATCACCGGCTCCTACTCGCGGCCCGACCTGCGCTACCTGCCCGTCACCGACTCCTCGCCGGTCGAAACCTGCCTGGCGGTCCTGGAGGGCCCGTGCGCGGAACCGGTACCGGAGTTCCTGTCCATCGCCACGACGGCGCTGCGCCGCGCTGCCGCTGCGGCCGACCGGGGAGCGGTCTGATCCGCGCGAACGCGAAATCATCCGATCGAGGGGCCGGTCGACCGGAACGCCCATCGTCCTGTGCGCGGACAGTACGGTTCGTGCCCACCGAAGACGAGTTGAGGTGGTCCGATCGGTGCGACCCGCAGACGGGTGTCGAGGTTTCCCTGGCGGCGGGGGCGTCTCGGCCGCGTCCACGTTCGCGACCCGGGGCGCGGCCGGGGTCGCGACGGCCCCGGCCGCCGGCAGCGGCGCCCCCGAAAGCCCGGACCGAGCACCGTTCCCCCACAGGGGGAGGTTCTCCAGCAGGTCCGCCATGCCGCCGCACCCTCCTCGCTCCGTTCCGCCACCATCCCTTCACTGTGCGTGAATCGGGGGATCACTCGTGGGCGAACCGGCGGACCCTCCCCGGTCATTTCGCGCAGAGGTTGTCCGAGGCGCTGATCAGCGGCTGGAAGTCCTGGCGCAGGTTGTCGTCCGACACGTCGGCGCCGAAGTTGAAGTTGCTGCGCAGCTCCGTCACCCACGCCTGGCTCTTGACGTACGCGTCGAGCCGGCCCCGCAGCCACTGGCAGGCCGAGGTGTGCCCCGGGGGCAGCGCGGCCACCAGCGTCTGCACCCTGCCGAACCGGCCCTCCGCCATGACGTACGGGGCCTGGCCGTTCACCTTGACGTTGACGGCCATGCCGCGCAGGACGAGGTAGTCGGAGACGAAGACGTCCGCGGTGCCGTCGTCCAGCGCCTTCAGGCAGTCGTCGGGGACGAGGGCGTCGACCGACACCTTGGGCTTGACCTCGTTGTCGATCAGCGCGCGGGCGGTGGTCTTCGCGATCGTGCAGACCCGCAGCGGGGTCAGGTCCTCCTGGCGCTGCACCGCGACCGGGCGCGCGGCCGGGGCGAGGGCGCCGAGCGGCGTCTTCAGGTACGGCCCGGCGAGGTCGAACTTCTGCTCGCGGTCGGAGGTGTCGGAGATGTCCGCCACGACGACGTCGACCCCGTTGTGGTTGGTGTTGCCGTCCAGCAGGGCGTCCTGCCACGTCTGCGCGGAGAGCGGGACGGAGGAGTAGTTCACGCCCGCGTCACCCAACACCTTGGCGACCAGCCTGGGTTCGAAGCCCCGGAAGATGCCGTTCGGGTCCTGGACGGACATGCCGGGGGCCGCCGTCTTGAACCCGACCCGGACCGTCCCGTCGAAGGGCGCCGGCCGTACCGGACCGGACGAGCAGGCGACGAGCACCAACGGCAGGATGACGGCGGCGGTGACGGCGAGCATGCGCGAACGGCGACTGGTGATCACGGCGGAACCCCTCAGCCCTCGAATTCGACGGTGCCGGTGTTGATCAGAAACCTGCAGTTGTCGGTCGTGCGCAGGGTGAGCGTCAGACTCAGGCTCGTCCGGCCCTTCGGCACGCTCGCGTGGACGACGCCGTCCAACGGCGTTCCGGGAAACTCCTGACCTTCGATCGACACGTCCACCGTCGTCCCCGGGCACGCTCCGCCGCCCGGGTTCGGGTCGCTCAGGTTCAGCGGAAGCACCAGGTGAGTGCGCCCGGCGGGCACGTCGAACACGGTGCCCGCCGCAACCTTCTGGCCGTCGTGCGGGTCCAACGAGAGCACCGCCGTGTCCCAGGTGACCGGCTTCGACACCGTCGGCAGGTCGCCGCCCGCCGAGGCGACCGCCCAGATCACGACCGCGAGGACGACCACGGCGGCGCCGGCGAGCAGCCACCCTCTGCGGCGGTTCGGGGGGACCTCCTCTACGGGTGCCGGCGGCTTCGGCTGAGGCACGACCGGGCCCACGACCGTGTTGTCCGGAAGTCCGTCGATTTCGGCGCAGTACGCCTGGATCTGCGCCTGCGATCCGCCGACCACGAGCCACGTGAACTCGCTCAACGGGTCGGGGACGCCGGGGGCCGTGGCGCTCCCCCAGCCCTGCGCGAGCAACAGCCCGCCTCGGTCCAGCAGCCACATCTTGAAGGCGTCCGGGTGCCGCGAATCGAGCACGGCGTTGAAGAACCCCAGCCAGGAGACCGCTCGTTGACCGCCGGCGAGGCGCCGGGCCTCCTCGTGGAGGGCGCGCCGGGCCGCAGGGGCGTTGCGATGCTCGATGCATGCACGGGTGATCCGTGTGAGGTGCGTGTGTGTCCCGTTGTCCGACGCGACCTCGAACTCCAGCACCCCGGGGGCCTGTCGGATGCTGTGCACGAGGTCAACGCGTCGATCGACGCTCTCCAGCAGCGGGATCTCCTTCAACGCCGCCGCCAGGACGTGCACCGCACGGTCGTCAAGCTGCCGCATGTGTGTCCCCTCCGCAGCTCGCCGCGAGCAGGACCTCCAGGTCGCCGACCGCCCGGTGCCCGCCGGCCAGCCGTCGGACCGCGGCGACCAGGGCGCGGAGCGCGTCGCAGGGGGCGAGGTTGTCCAGGCAGGCGCCGGCGATCAGTTCGAGGTGGGGCAGGGCGAGCGAGTCGCCGCGCGGGCGGATGCCCTGGTCCGCGGGGAGCGTGTCGTTGATCCGGCGGACGAGGTCGTGGCGCACCCGCTCGTCGTCCAGCGCGGGTATTCGGAACAGCGTGTCGGCCCACTCCTGGCGGCCGGCCGCCGGGCGTGCGGCACCCGGGCGCGCGGCCGCCGCCGGCAGGTCCAGCAACACTCGCAGCTGCCCGACCGGGGTCATCCACCCTCCCACCGGGTCACCGTCGTCCTCGGTCCCCTTGACCACACCGACCACCTGCCCGCTGCCCGGGGCGACCACCATGCTGCCGCTGAGCCCCTTGCGGATCCATCCGTTCACGAGCCGGACGAAGCCGCCCGACAGCCCGGCCACCGTCAGCCGCGCCGTGTCCGGCTGCACGCCGTCCGCGGGGGTGGCCGTGGTGAAGCCGTGCGCGGAGAGCTCCGTGCCGGCCGGCGCCTCCTCCGCGGAGAGGACGGCGACCGGCCGCCCCTCGCGGACGGGTGTGCGCAGCACGGCGAGGTCGGGCGCGGGGTAGTAGGCGCTGCCGGCGGGCCGGACGGGCGGCCACAGGTCGACGGAGAGGACCTCCTCCGCGCCGAGCGTCCCGTGGACCGTGACCGGCCCGCGCCCGTGGACGACGTGGGCACAGGTCACGACGAGTCCGGGGGCGACGAAGAAGCCGCTGCCCAGGAAGGTCGTGGCGGCGTCGGCGAGCCAGACGGCGGGGTCGTGCGGACCGCCGGCTCTCAGGACCACGCGGGCCGCCCTACGCGGCGGCGGCGGTGCCGGAGGTGGCGCGGTCCCAGGTGAGCCGGACGTTCAGGCTCGCCTCGCCACCCGCTTCGGCCAGCACGCCGATCAGCCGCCCGGCCTGGACGGAGAGCGTCACCCCGAACTCCACCTCGAACGAGGACGGGTCGCCGCACTTCACCGCGGTGTCCTTGGCCCACTGGCCGACGGCCTGGACGGTCTCGCGCACCTGGTCGAAGGTGTGCCGCGCGGCGGCGGAGACGGCCCCGGCGTCACCGGAGTCGCGTCCCGTCCGGGCGTCGCGGACGGCGGCGTAGACGGTCGTGCCGTCGCCGAGGTGGACCTCGATCGTCTCGGGGGTGGAACCGGTGGAGCCCGCGGAGCCGGTGGGGTCAGCCATGCGCGTCACGTCCCTAGGAGGTCGAATTGCGGGTGCACATGCGCCGGGTCGGGTCTCGTCCGACCAGAAATGTGACTGATGAGACGTCAGATCCATTGGCGGCTAGTCAGATTAGCGCATCCAACCATCCCCCCCTGCACGCACCGTGCACACCTGTCACCGGATCGTTACCGCAGACGAACGAAGCGGCCCGTGGGCGGCGATCAGCAGGCCGAGGACGCCGGCCCGGCGGAGGTCCGAGCGGTCGGAGTACCGGGTGCGGGAGCGGGCGGCCTCCCGCTCGACCAGGTGGCCGTGCGCGGTGACGGTGGCCCACGAGGGCGCCGCCGGCTTCCTCGCCCAGCAGCTCAGGCTCGGCCTGGAGCGCGGCGAACTCCCCGCCGGCCTGGACGCCGGCCACGCCGCGCACGCCCTCCACACCCTCGTCGAGGGCCTGCGCCGGCCCGTCCTCCTCGGCGTCCACCGCGAGGCCGACGCGCTCGCCGTCCTGGACGGGCACCTGGACCGGCCTCGGCCGGAACGTGCCTTCCGGATCAGGCCGGATCACCCGTGCGACGGGCCCCGCAGGACAGCGGGACGCCCGCCGACCGAGCATGGGTGCGTGCGGCGAGCGCGTCCGGACCCGCACGCCCGACTGCGGGCCCGCCGCGTCCCGCCGGCGGCCGCCCCGGCCAGACCCCCAGGAGTCCCCGATGACCCCGCTGCCCACCGTCGCCGACGGCATGAGCGCGCCGGAAACCATCACCGCCCTGCGCACGCTGCTCGACGAGCACGCCGCGACCATCGCCCACCACCCCGCGACCGTCGGCCGGATCCGGGTGCTCGTCGCGGAGATCTCCGCCTTCCCGTCCCGCCACGGGTCCGGGCGCGGCACCGGCCTCGAGACGGGCGCTGGTACCGGTACCGGCACCGGCTCCAGCCACCGGAGGGCTCCCGGCGGGCCCTCGCAGATCGACGCCGTGCTCGACCGGCTGATGGCCCGGACCGGCCCGCTCAGCCGCGACACCGAGGTGACGGAGCGGATCCGCCGCCTCCACCGCGCCGTCACCGACGCCGCCAACGCGGCCCCCGGCACCGACACGCTCTCCCAGCGCGAACGCGCCTCGGCACTCGCGCTCCTGGACCTCCTGATCGCGCGGGCCCCGGAGATCGGCGCCGACCCCGGGGCCACCGAACGCGTGCACACCCTCAACGAGGCCGTCAGCCCGGAGAACTGACCGCGGACGGGCCGACCGCTCAGGCGGTGCCGAGCGGGTTGACGACGCGGAGCCGACCAAGTACCTGCACCTGATGGAGGAGATCCTCGACCAGTACCCGGACGACAAGATCGTGTGGGCCCACATGGGGCTCTCGAAGGAGCTCGCCACCCTCGACCCCGACGAGCACGTCCGCATCCTCGACCGGCTGCTCGACGCCCACCCGAACCTGACGCTCGACCTCAGCTGGCGCGTCCTGGAGGACCTCTACTTCAGCCGCCCGGGCGTCCGGGGGACGTACGCGGCCTTCCTCGACCGCCACCCCCGCCGGGCGATCACCGGGACGGACTTCGTGGCCGCCCGGAGCAAGGACTACGCGGCCTACGAGCAGGAACTGGAGGTCACGAGCCGGATCAACCGCGCGCTCGGCAACGAGGCCTTCCGGGACATCGCCCTCGGCCAGAACTCCTTCGCGCTGCTGGGGCTCAAGGACGAGGCCCCGCGCATCTGCCACGCCCGCCCGCACTCCCAGGCCTGACGTCAGAGCCCCCACAGGCCCTTCGCGAGCGTGCCGACCCCGCCGGCCAGGGCCAGGCCCAGCACCACCAACCGGGCCCGGCCCTCCGGCACCCGCTCCGCCAGCACCTTGCCCGCGACGGCGCCGCCGGCGATCCCGGCGGCCGACAACGACCAGGCGGGCGCCGTCAGTTGCGGAACGCCCTTGGCCGCGATCGACACGGCGTTCACGACGACGCCGTACAGTTGCGCGTTCGGGACGAACTGCCGGGCGCTCCAGCCGGTGTTGAGAGCGTAGAGCGAGATCGCCGGACCGCCCACCCCGGCCGCCGCGTTCATGAACCCGCTCGCCGCACCCGCGGCCACCGCACCGCGCACACCCCGCAGCGACGACGCCCGGACACCGCCGAGCACCAGCAGCGCCGCCGCGCTGACGAGGGCGCCGATCCCGATGAGCAGCACCGTCGGCGACACCCGCCCGGCGACCCAGGACCCGGCCGGCACGGTGCAGGCGGCTGCGGCGATCAGCGGCAGCATCTCGGCGCACCGCACCTGCCGCCAGCTCCCGGCCAGCCCGACGGCGCTGATCGCGGCCGAGGCGCAGTTGGCCAGCGCCACGCCGCCGACCGGCCCCAGCATCAGGACCAGCACCGGCGCCGTCACGAGCGCGAACCCGATCCCCGCCAGCCGCTGCACGGACGATCCCGCCAGCACGACCAGGCCCAGCAGCAGCGCAGGGCCCCAGCCACCTGCCATGTCCCCTCCTCTCACCTCCCGAAGTACATCAGGTCCGTGGAGGGGACCACCGGGCCCAACGCGCCGTCTCAAGCCGACCTTCGTCATGGAGCTCCTGCGGCTGCAACTCCCACGGGCCGATGACCATCACCGAGCTGGCCGACTCGGTCGGGCGGACAAACTCGGCGCCGGGAGCCGCAGCTTCCACGACCGGATCGCGATCGCCCTGTGCGCGCTCAGGCTCGGGGCGGCCTCACGAGCCGCCGGTCGGACGACTGTGGCGACGGCGACGTGGGCGCACCCGATGCTCCGCGCCGACGGATCGCCTCGCTCGGCGCCTCCGCGCCCGTGATCTCGTCCAGCAGGGCGCGGGCGGCGGCGAGTTCGTCCATCTGCCGGGTGATCCGGGCGCGTTCGCGGGCCAGGCCGTTCAGCAGTTCCGGGCAGGTCGGACCAGGACGGCGGCGGCCCGGGAGCGGCAGGCCGGGGAGGATCTCGGCGATCGTGGCGCTGTTGAGGCCCGCGGCGAGGAGGGTTCGGATGCCGTGGACGGCGTCCACGTCCCGCTCGCCGTACTCGCGGTAGCCGCTGGGGCGGCGCTCGGGGGTGAGCAGCCCCTGCTCCTCGTAGTAGCGCAGGGCGCGCGGCGTGACGCCGGTCCGCCGCGCGAGCTCTCCGATCCGCATCGCGGGCACCTCCTGAGGACGGGACGGCCGCCGCGTCCCGGCTTGACCCTGACGTCGGCGTGAAGGTCTAGCGTAACCGGCATGCCGAACGAACGATCTTCCTCAACCACCCGCTCCCGCACCGCCGTTGCCGTGCTCGGCCTGGGCCCGATGGGCCGGGCCCTCGCCGGGGCGCTGCTCGCCGCCGGGCATCCGACCACCGTGTGGAACCGCACGCCGGGCCGGGACGCCGACCTGCTCGCCCTCGGCGCGCGGTCGGCCGCGAGCCCGGCCGACGCGGCGGCCGTTGCCCCGCTCGTCCTGCTCTGCGTCCGCGACCAGCCGGCCGCCCGGGCCGTCCTGGACGCCGCCGCGGCGGCGCTGCGCGGCCGGACCGTCGTCAACGCCACCTCGATCGCGCCCGACGACGCCCGCGCCAACGCCACCGAGGCCCGTGATCACCGTCTGCTCGACGCCGCGGTCCTCACGCCCACCGCGACGATCGGCAGCCCCCGGGGCACGATCCTGTTCAGCGGCGACACCGAGGCCTTCGCCGAGCACCGGGAGACGCTGCGATCCCTCGGCACCGTGCGCCACGTCGGCACGGACCCCGGACGGGCGGCGGCCTTCGACGCGGCCCTGCTGGACCTGTTCTGGACCACCGTGCACGGGTACGTCCACGCCCTCGCGCTCGCCCGCGCCGAGGGCATCAGCGGCGCCGAACTCGCACCGTACGCCCAGGGGCTGCCGCTCCTGCTGCCTCCACTGATCGACGACTTCGCCCGGCGCGCCGACGACCGCCGGCACCCGGGCGACCGCAGCAGCGTGGCCTCCGCCGCGGCCGGCCTGGCACACGTCGCCCACACGGCCCGCACCCGGGGCCTGGACACCGCCGTCCTGGACGCCGCGCTCGCCCTCACCCGCAGGGCGGCGGAGGCGGGCCACGGGCCGGACGGGGTGTCCAGTCTCGTGGAACTGCTCACTGCCTGACCGGAACGCGCCTGACGAAACGTCAGACGCGGCGGCCCCAGGCCGAGATCAGCGGGGCGGTGGCCAGGTCGAGCTTCCCGGTCTCGACGGCCGCGAGGTGGCGGTCGATCTCCTCGTCCGTCGCAAGGCCCTTCTCGACCAGGAGGGCCCGGACGTGCCGCACCGTGGAGGCCTCCAGCACGGAGCACGCGGGCGAGGTGATCGGGAAGTACGCGTCCGCCTGCACGTCGGCGAGCCCGGCCTCGCGCAGCACGCGCGGCAGGGTGCGCCCGTAGGCGAGGTCCGCGCCGCGCGAGACCATCAGCTCGCGGAAGCCGTTGCGCAGCCGGTTGGCGAGCCGCTGCTCGGGGCCTGACTCGTCGGGGCAGATCAGCGGCATGAGCGCGGGGTCGGCGTCCTCCAGGAGGAGCCAGCCGCCGGGGCGCAGCGCCCCGACCATGCGGCGCAGCGCCTCGGCGCGGTCGGGGACGTGGACGAGGACGAGGCGGGCGTGCACGAGGTCGAACCCGCCGGGCGGCGGCGGGTCGGCGACGACGTCGTGGGTGAGCACCTCGATCGTGCCGCCGGCGATGCCGCTCGTCCACGAGGCGTCGATGTCGGTGGCGACCACCGTCCCGGTCGGGCCGACGCGCTCCGCCAGCCCGAGCGGGACGGACGGGCCGCCGGCGCCGACCTCCCAGACCCGCATGCCGGCGCGGAGGCCGATCCGGTCGACGTGCCGGAACGTCACCGGGTCGAAGATCTCGGCGAGGGCTCCGAAGCGGACGCCGGCCTCCTTCCTCCGGTTGTCGAGGAGGTAGCCGCGGTCTTCGTCGTGGTCAGCCATGCGCCGATTCTCGCAGAGGCGGTTCACAGGCCGCGGATGGCCTCCCCCAGGTCGGGGCCGTAGGAGGACCAGCAGGAGATGGAGCCGTCGGAGGCCAGGTCCCCCATGTGCCAGTCGTCGCCGGCCTTCACGAGGCAGAGGCCGTGGAAGGAGATGATGACGCTCGGCCGGAGGGTCTCGGGGTCGGCGCGGCCGTGCACCTCGACGACGACGAGCCGGGCGAGGGAGAGCAGTTCGGCTTCGCGGTCCCCCGAGGCGGTGCGGATGCGCTCGATCGTCCAGCCCTCGGGCAGTCCTTCGTCGGAGCCGTCGTTCGCCACCGCGCGATCGGAGCGAGGTCTGCTCACGGCCGGCCGCCCGCGATGAGGCCGACGTGGCCGTCGAAGCGGCGGTAGAGGACGCGGCCGCGGCCGGTGACCGGGTCGGCGTAGAACAGGAAGGGCAGTTCGGCGGCCTCCAGGCTCGCGAGGGCCTCGTCGTCGGTGAGGCGGCGGGCGCCGCGCGGGTGGAGCGTCAGCGGCACGGCGGAGCGGTGCGGCGGAGCGGCGGCGGTCGTGCGGGCCAGGCGGTAGCCGGTCGGGCCGGTGCGGTAGACGACGGCGTCGGTCTCGGTGGCCGGGTCGGTGAACAGGTGGATGTCGTAGTCCATCGCGTCCAGGGTGCGCACCGCGGCGTCCGGCGAACACCACACCAGCGACGGGGACTTGACCCGGACGATCCGCCGGGAGCCGTCCGGGACGGACACCTCGTCGGATCCTCCCGGCGTCCACGCCCGCGGCTTCCACGCCCCGCCGACCGCCGCGATCCGCCGCCGCAGCCGCTCGCCGATCCCGTCCACCGCCTCGGCGAAGCCGGACGCCGCCGTCTGCACCCGCACCCGGCGGCCGTCCACCTCGGCGTTCACCTGCGCGAGCACGCCCGCTCCGGTGGCCGACAGTCTGACCTTCAGCGCCTCGACGAGCGCGTTGGCCCCCTGCACCGCCGCCGCGACCCGGGCCCGGCCCTCGGCCCGCACCTCGCGCGACACCCCTCCGAAGGCCACCACCGCGATGTCCGTGCTCATCTCCGCCATCCTCCTGCCACTCCGTAGGCCCCGCCCAACATCACCCCCTACGCTGCGCGCCCGCCACTCCCACCACAAGAGGCCAACGGCCCCATCGCGGCGGAAAGGGCCGATTTCCGTTGCACGACGGCGCCTTCCGTCCCCATACTCGGGCGCGATGGAGGGGACGACGGACATCGAAGGGCTGCGGGCCGTGGCCGCGCGCCTGGTCGGCGGCGCGGTGGAGCAGGTGCAGGTGCCGCTCGACGGGGGCGGCCGGTTCGGGCTGCAGCTGCGGCTGACGCGGCTGCGGGACGACGGGACGAGGCAGGTCCGCCGCCGGCGGCTGGCGGTCCACGCGCCGGCCTGGCGGCTGGACCGGCCGGACGGCGTCGTGGCCGCGTCGGGGGACCGTGAGCGGCGGCTGACCGAGGACCTCGCCGTGCTGACGGGCCGCACGATCACCGGCGTGCGCGTTCGACCACTGGCTGCTGTGGCTGGACCCCGGCGAAGTACTGGTGGCCGGATCGGCGTTGACGGTCGAGCCGGCCAGGGGCTGAGCGGTCCCGACCGGTCCGCACCGGCCAGGTCATCGCCACTGCCGACGACCCTGCGGATCTGTCACCGGCCTCCAGCAGGATGACGCGGGCGGGGAGGTCGAGGTCGCCGGGTTCGAGGTGGGCGTCGACCGCGTGGAGGAACCAGGCGCCGGTGTGCGGCGCCTGCGTCAGTGGCAGGGCGAGGGAGTCCCCGTGCGCAGCCGGGCGATCGCGACCCGCCAGTCCCGCCACCCCGCTGTACCTGCTGCACCGCTACCCCGCGACGTCGCGGCACGCGTCGAGGCCCCGCGAGCGGTCCGGCCGTCGCCGACCGGACGGTGCGCCAGCTCCTCGACTCGGGAGTCTTCATCGACGCACTGTTCACCGAGGCCCTGACCGACGACCCGCGCCCGGCCCTCTCCGGGCTCGCCGTGCCCGCCGCGTTCGTCCACGGGCGTCTCGACACCGAGATCCCGGTCGAGGTGTCACGGTCCCTCGCCGACCTAGCCCCGCACGGCGAACTCCCCGTCGTCGAGGACGCCGCCCTCATGCCGCACCAGGAACGCCCCGGCGCCTTCAACGCGCTCCTGCGCGGCATCGTCGCCCGGATGGCACCCGTCCCGGCGTGACGGGAACGTTGGCCTCGGGCGGGTCGCGCGACGGCCCCGCGGGCCACCGCTTGCTCCACTCCGGTCGGCGCGCTTTAATAAATGAACAAGCATTTATTAAAGACGAGGAGCGCACGATGGCCGGCCGCCCCCGGGGAGTCGACGACGCCGTGATCCTGCGTGCCGCCGCCGACGTGATGGGGCGGGTGGGGCCCCCGGGGCTGACGCTGGCGGCCGTGGCGAGGGAGGTGGGCCTGGTGCCCGGCACCCTCGTCCAGCGGTTCGGCTCCAAGCGGGGGCTCCTGGCGGCGCTCGCGCGGCAGTCGGCGAACGACGTCGCGGAACTGCCCGCGCGGGTGCGGGAGCGACACGGGTCGGCGCTCGCCGCGCTGACGGCCCTGCTGGTGGAGTCGACGGCGCCGATGGCCGCTCCCGAGACCTTCGCCAACCACTTGGCGTTCCTGTGTCTGGACCTGACCGACCCGGAACTCCACGAGCACGCCCTCACCGTGCACCTGGCGCAGCGCCGGGCGATCGAGGCCCTGCTGACGGAGGCGGCCGGGGCCGGCGAACTCGCCACAGGGACGGACGTGTCCGCCCTCGCCGGATCGGTACAGGCGATCGCCGCCGGCGCGGGCCTGAACTGGGCACTCGACCGCGAGGGCACGCTCCCCGAGCGACTGCGGCAGGAGATCGACGCCCTCCTGCTCCCGCACACGGCGGCCCGCCGCACCCGAGACCCGGAGGAATCATGACGATCGACGGCCGGCCGCTGGCCGGACGCGTGGCCCTGGTCGCCGGCGGCACCCGGGGCGGGGGCCGGGGCATCGCCGTCGAGCTCGGCGCCGCCGGTGCGACGGTGTACGTCACCGGCCGCAGCACGACCGGCACCCGCTCGGACCTGGACCGCCCGGAGACCATCGAGGAGACCGCCGAACGCGTCACCGCGGCGGGCGGCCTGGGCATCGCCGTCCGCACCGACCACAGCCGCCCGGACGAGGTCGCGGCCCTGGTCGAGCGGATCTCCGCGGAGCAGGGCGGCCGACTCGACGTCCTGGTCAACTCCGTCTGGGGCGGCGATCCGCTCGTCGACTGGGAACACCCGCTCTGGGAGCAGGACGTGGAGACCGGCCTGCGGCTGCTGCGCCAGGCGGTGGAGACCCACGTGATCACCAGCCGGTTCGCGCTCCCGCTGATGGTCGCGCGGAAGCGCGGCCTGGTCGTCGAGGTCACCGACGGCAACACCGCCCGCTACCGGGGCTCGTTCTTCTACGACCTCGCCAAGTCCGCGGTGGTCCGGCTCGCCGTCGCCCAGGCCGCCGAGCTCGAGCCGCACGGCGTCGCGGCCGTGGCCCTCACCCCGGGGTTCCTGCGCTCGGAGGCCGTCCTGGAGCACTTCGGCGTCACCGAGGAGACCTGGCGCGACGGCGTGGCTGCGGACCCGCACTTCGCCCGCTCCGAGACCCCGGCCTACCTCGGCCGGGCGGTGGCGGCCCTGGCCGCGGACCCGGACGTCATGGCCAAGTCCGGCCGGGCGCTGGCGACGTGGGGGCTGTACCGGGAGTACGGGTTCACCGACGCCGACGGCACGCAGCCGGACTGGGCGGCGCACTGGGCCGCGAACCTGGAGGCCGAGCACGGGCCGCTCGGCGAGCCGCTGTAGCGCCCCTGCGCTTCGCCCGCGCAGTGACGGCGGCGGGCGGCCGGTCCGACGGGCGCGTGACCGCCGTCCACGGAAGGCGGCGGCGGGTGCCCCGGGCACC
>NZ_JBEZGX010000066.1:0-47026 GCF_040650235.1 Kitasatospora sp. NPDC048722 | reverse complement strand
GAACCGAAGTGACCGTGTCAGACGTGGCCGAGAACGTCCCGGAGCTGGTGATCATCTCCGGCATGTCCGGAGCCGGCCGCTCCACCGCGGCCAAGGGTGGCCGGCCTCGATGCCGGGCGCCTGCGGTGCTGTGGCCCCGCTCCTGGTGGGAGGCGGGCCGGGCACCGGCCCCGAGACCGCGTCGTGCGCGGCTGAGTCTGCTGCCGTGCCCCCGAGTAGGACGGCTGCGATGACGGCAGGGGGTGCGGCCCCGCCGTCGGCGGGGCGTGACCGCCTCCGGGCGGGATCAGCTTTCGGCGAGGATGTGGGACAGCTCCCGGTCGAGGTCGAAGTGGCGGTGTTCGGTGCCGGGGGGCACCGCGGCGTCCGTCCGCTTGAGGAACGACTCAAGCGCCCGGGCAGGGGCCTCCAGCAGGGCTTCTCCTTCCGGAGAGCTCAGCGCGATGCAGACCACCCCTTGCCCGTGGCTGCGCGACGGCCACACCCGGACGTCGCCGGTACCGGTGGGTCGGTGCAGCCCCTCCGCGAGGAGATCTCGGGCGAACACCCACTCCACGGTCTCGTCGGCGCCCGTGTGGAACGTGGCGTGCACGGCGTAGGGGTCGGCGGTGTCGTAGCGCAGGCCCGCGGGGACGGGCAGTGAGGACTCGCTGGACACGATGAGGCGCAGGTGCAGCTCGCAGCTGACCGTGGTGTTCATAAGCGCCATGGCCTTTCGCTCAGTGTGCGCTCGGGGAATCGCACGTCGGCGAACGGACCATCCCACCTCCAAGCCCGATGTAAACCCCTCTGTCCCGATTCGGGGCCGAGTCGTACCCCTTACGGCGCATTGCGGAATCCTCCCCGAGCGCCCCGGCCCGGCATTACCGGGCCGCTTCTCGGATACTTTCCCCACAGGACTGTGCGAAACGACGAGACCGGCGGGAACACGGGAACGGGTGAATCGATCATGTCGAACGGCACGGCTCGCGGGACAACCCCCGAGGGCGGCCGGGTGCCCGGCTCGCGGGCGCCCGCGTTCATCCGCCGTTCCCGCCCGCTCCACCTCGCCTGGCGGGCGGTGATCTTCCTGGCCGGCCTCGCCGTCGTCGTCCTCGGCGTGGTCATGCTGCCGCTGCCCGGCCCCGGCTGGGTGGTCATCTTCCTGGGCATGGGTGTGTGGGCCACCGAGTTCGCCTGGGCCCAACTGGCCCTGCGGTGGACCCGCCGCAAGGTCCACGAGGCCGCCCAGCGCGCCCTGGACCCGCGGGTCCGCCGCCGGAACCTGACGCTCACCGTCCTCGGCCTGGCCGCGCTCGTCGGGATCGGCGGCTGGTACTTCGCGCGCTACGGCCTGGCCGTCCCCTGGGCGGCCGACGAGAGCTGAGCCGGTCCGGGGAGCGGCCCCCGCCGGGGAGCGTGTTCGGACCACCCCCCGGGATGCGGTAATGTTTTCCCTGCACCCGGGCGATTAGCTCAGCGGGAGAGCACTTCGTTCACACCGAAGGGGTCACTGGTTCGATCCCAGTATCGCCCACCGGAATGCATTGTGATATGTGAGGCCCAGCCGATTATCGGCTGGGCCTCACATGTATTTCCGGAATCCCGCCGGAAGTGCCCGGGTGAATGCACCTGAGCCCCAGTCACCTTCCGCGCGGAGCACCGGTTCTGCGGTTCGGCCAGGCCGGCTCCGGAAGGGGCGAGTTGTACGACCGGCTCCAAATGGTGCTACAGTTCTTCTCGTTGCCCGGGCGATTAGCTCAGCGGGAGAGCACTTCGTTCACACCGAAGGGGTCACTGGTTCGATCCCAGTATCGCCCACCGGACAGCACGCAGGCCCTGATCGGGATACCGGTCAGGGCCTGCGGCGCGTTCGGGGTCGGCCGCTACGCCGCCGCCTCGCAGCCGTGCTCCGGCTCCAAGCGCCTGCCGCAGCCGCACCTGGCCGGCCGGAGCGGCCAGGAGAGGTCCACCCGCTCCGGCGTTCCGGACCGGTCGAACCAGTTCTGCAGCCCCCGCGCCTGCGCCGCGTGCCAGATCGCCTGCCGCAGGTGCAGCTCGGCCGCCGTGAGCCCGCCCAGCGCCGCCGGGTAGCGGGCACCGATCGTCCGGGTCAGGGCCAGCGCCGCCGAGGCGTCCGCCGCCGCGTCGTGCGCGCCGGCCAGCTCGACGCCGTAGTGCGCGCACAGGTCGGTCAGCGTCCGGCGGCCCTTGCGGTAGCGGTCCACGTGCTTGTCCAGCACCCGCGGATCCAGCACCACCAGCCCGGCCGCGCCCAGTCCGCCCGTCAGCGGGAAGCCGTGGTGGCGGCGCAACTCCCGGTCCAGCAGCGTCAGGTCGTAGGGCGCGTTCATCACCACCACCGGCCGCCCGGCCCTGGCCTGCGCGGCCAGGGCCCGGGTTATCTCCGCCACGACGGCGCGGGCCGGACGGCCGTGCGCGCGCACGTGGTCGTCGGTGATGCCGTGCACCGCCCGGGCGCCGTCCGGGATCGGGACCCCCGGATCGGCCAGCCAGGTCTCGGTCTGCACGGGTGCGCCCGGGGCGAGTTGGACGACCAGGGCGGCCGAGACGATCCGGTCGTGCTCGACGTCCACGCCGGTGGTCTCGGTGTCGAAGGAGGCGAGTGGGCCGGTGTACCAGTAGTGCTGCATGACTGCCCCTCAGACGTGCGGTCCGCACCCCGGTGATACCCGGTTCTGACGCCTGCTCAACCGTTTGGCGCAGGCCGGGCCGGGGATCCTGGCCTTGGGCCGCTTCCCAGGGGTGGCGGGCCCGGGGGGAGGCTAGGGGCGATGGCGCTGACACAGCCGCAGCCCGACGAGGCGGCGGCGGTCCTGCGGGGGAACCTCGCGGTGACGGCCTGCATGGAGACGCTGCAGGTCGGCTACCTGCACGCGGTCGCCGCGGCGGCCGGCTGCTCGCTCTCCCAGCCCTTCCCGGACAACGGCATCGACTGGCAGGTCAGCCACGGCTCCCGGGCGCACGAGGTCGACGACGAGGTCACCATCAAGATCCAGCTCAAGGCGACCCAGCAGATCGCGCCCGACCCGGCCGGGCCGTTCTTCAGCTTCACCCTGGACAACGACCACCTGCGCAAGCTCGCCCGGGCACGCGTCGCGGTGCCCCGGATCCTGGTCGTCATGCTGCTGCCGCGCCGGGTCGACCACTGGCTGGCGGCCCGGCCGGACGCGCTCGAACTGCGGCACTGCTGTTACTGGGTCAACCTGGCCGGCCACCCCGTCACCGGGCAGCGCCGCACCAACGTCCGGGTGCCCACCACGAAGGTCTTCGACGACCGCGCGCTGTGCGACATTATGGCCAGGGTCGGCGCGGGCGGCAGCCCGTGACGGCCCGGCCCCGGCCAGGAGGAGCCGCACCCATGACATCACCCCACGCCCCGGGCGAGACCGACGGTGTCCTGCCCGACGGCGGCCTGCCGGACCCGGCCACCGTCGACCCGGCGGTGCTCGCCACCCTGCTCGCCCGGCACGGCTGGGTGCGGCGCGGCGGCCCCGCCGCCCGGTACGGCCGCTGGACGCCCCCGGACGACGACCCCGGGACCAGCCTGCTCGTCCCCGCCGGTGACGGCTTCGACGACGCGGTCGACCTCCTCGCCGACGCCGTCACCGCCCTCTCCCGCTCGCACAGCCCCTCCGCCCGCTCGATCCTGCTGGCCCTCGCCGTCCCCGGCGACGAACTGCGCTGGCACCGCGACGTGCCCGGACCGGCCGGCACCGCGCCCTGGGAGGACGCCGAACGGCTCGGGCAGGCGGCACGTGCCATGCTCGCCGCCGGGGCCAAGGCCGGACGGACCAGGGCCGCCTACTTCGGCGCCCGGCTGGACACCTGGGCCGACGACTTCCTGGACCGCGTCCTGGTCGTCGAACAGGGCGCCGGCCTCACCGCCTACACCCCCGCCCCCGAGGGGCGCGCCGCCGTCACCACCCTCGTCCGCGCGCTGGAGGCACTGCGCGACGCCGTCGACTACCGGCGGGTCAGCGGTGGGCCCGAGGCCTTCGAGAACGCCGTCCAGGCCGGGGTCAGCCGCGAGCTCGTGCAGTCCGTCGAGGAACTCGTGCGCGGCACGACCGCCGCGCGGCTCGCCGTCGCATGGTCGGCCGCCGCCGGCACGCCGGGCGGCTTCGGGGAGCGCCGCGTCGTCCTCGACTTCTCACCCGGTGACCTGCCGGCCCTCGCCGAGGCAGCCGAACTCCTGGAGCGCATCGAGCCCGCCGTCGCCGTCACCGTCGTCGGTGTCGTCGTCCGCCTCAAGCGCGCCGACCCGACCGGCCACGGCACCGTCCGCCTGCGGGTGCTCGGCGGCGCCGAGGTCCGCGAGCTCAAGGTCCGCCTCCCCGACCCCGACTACCGGCTCGCCGCCGAGGCCCACCTCGCGGGCGTCCCGGTGCGGGTCGCCGGCCGGCTGGAGAGCCGCGGCGGCTTCCGCCGGCTCACCCGGCCGCAGGGCCTGGAGCTGTGCGGATGGGACGAGGGCGACCGGGAGCGGCTGCTCAAGGGACTGACGGACGGGGGAGAAGGCGTCTAGATCGCCGTCGGTGGACGGTGGGGGCGGCGCTCTCGGTACCATCGTCACGCGCAGCGCAGTGTTGCGTCCTCTAATCCAGCACGTCAGGAGAGACCGGTGACGGACGTCCGGGTAATCATCAACCGCGAACCCGATCGGGAAGAGCGCGTGGTGACCACGGGCACTACGGCCGCCGAGCTCTTCGCCGACGACCGTTCGATCATCGCCGCCCGCGTCGGCGGCCAGCTCAAGGACCTCGCCTACGCCGTCCAGGACGGCGACGAGGTCGAGCCGGTCGCGATCGACAGCAAGGACGGCCTGGACATCCTGCGCCACTCCACCGCGCACGTCATGGCGCAGGCCGTGCAGCAGCTCTACCCCGAGGCCAAGCTGGGCATCGGCCCGCCGGTCAAGGACGGCTTCTACTACGACTTCGACGTCGAGAAGCCCTTCCACCCCGATGACCTCAAGGCCATCGAGAAGAAGATGCAGGAGATCATCAAGCGCGGGCAGAAGTTCTCCCGCCGCGTGGTCACCGACGAGTCCGCCCGCGAGGAGCTGGCCGCCGAGCCGTACAAGCTGGAGCTGATCGGCCTCAAGGGCTCCGCCGCCACCGCCGGCGAGGGCGCCGACGTCGAGGTCGGCGCCGGCGAGCTCACCATCTACGACAACCTGGACGCCAAGACCGGCGACCAGTGCTGGGGCGACCTCTGCCGCGGCCCGCACCTGCCCAGCACCCGGCACATCCCGGCGTTCAAGCTGATGCGCAACGCGGCCGCCTACTGGCGCGGCAGCGAGAAGAACCCCATGCTCCAGCGCATCTACGGGACCGCCTGGCCGAGCAAGGACGAGCTGAAGGCCCACCTCGACTTCCTGGCCGAGGCCGAGAAGCGCGACCACCGCAAGCTCGGCAACGAGCTCGACCTCTTCTCCATCCCCGAGGAGATCGGCTCCGGCCTCGCCGTCTTCCACCCCAAGGGCGGCATCATCCGCCGCGCCATGGAGGACTACTCGCGCAAGCGGCACGAGGAAGAGGGCTACGAGTTCGTCTACACCCCGCACGCCACCAAGGGGAAGCTCTTCGAGAAGAGCGGCCACCTCGACTGGTACGCGGACGGCATGTACCCGCCCATGCAGCTCGACGAGGGCGTGGACTACTACCTCAAGCCGATGAACTGCCCGATGCACAACCTGATCTTCGACGCGCGCGGCCGCTCGTACCGTGAACTGCCGCTGCGCCTGTTCGAGTTCGGGACGGTGTACCGGTACGAGAAGTCGGGCGTCGTGCACGGCCTGACCCGGGCCCGCGGCTTCACGCAGGACGACGCCCACATCTACTGCACCCGCGAGCAGATGGCGGAGGAGCTCGACTCCACGCTGACCTTCGTGCTCAACCTGCTCCGCGACTACGGTCTGACCGACTTCTACCTGGAGCTGTCGACCAAGGACCCGGAGAAGTTCGTCGGCAGCGACGAGACCTGGGAGGAGGCCACCGCCGTCCTCGCCAGCGTGGCCGAGAAGCAGGGCCTGCCGCTGGTTCCGGACCCGGGTGGCGCGGCCTTCTACGGCCCGAAGATCTCCGTCCAGGCCAAGGACGCGATCGGCCGCACCTGGCAGATGAGCACCATCCAGCTGGACTTCAACCTGCCGGAGCGCTTCGACCTGGAGTACACCGCGGCGGACGGCTCGCGCCAGCGGCCGGTCATGATCCACCGCGCGCTGTTCGGCTCGATCGAGCGCTTCTTCGCGGTGCTGCTGGAGCACTACGCCGGCGCCATGCCGCCGTGGCTGGCCCCGGTCACCGTCACCGGCATCCCGATCACCGACGAGCACGTGCCGTACCTGCTGGAGGTCGCGGCCGAGCTGAAGAAGCACGGGATCCGGGTCGAGGTCGACACCTCGGACGACCGCATGCAGAAGAAGATCAGGAACGCTCAGAAGAGCAAGGTTCCGTTCATGCTGATCGCCGGCAACGACGACATCGAGGCCGGGGCCGTCTCCTTCCGCTACCGCAACGGGGAGCAGAAGAACGGCGTGCTGGTCGCGGACGCCGTCGCGGAGATCGTGGACGCGGTGGAGAACCGCGTCCAGGTGTGACGTCGCAGCTCGGTTGACCCCGGCGCGGGGCAGGCTCCTGAGGAGTCTGCCCCGCGCGGCTTCGCACGGGGCGTCGGGCGAATATGCTGATCAGCATGACGACTGAGCCGGAACTGCAGCGGGGCGTCGGTGAGCCGGACGGCTTCCGCCGCCTGTGGACCCCCCATCGGATGGCGTACATCCAGGGTGAGAACAAGCCCACCGGCCCGGCTCCGGACGACGGTTGCCCGTTCTGCTCGATCCCGTCGCTGAGCGACGAGGACGGGCTGGTCGTCGCGCGCGGCACGTCCGTCTTCGCGGTGCTGAACCTCTACCCGTACAACGGCGGCCACTTGATGGTGGTCCCGTACCGGCACGTCGCGGACTACACCGACCTGGACGCGGCCGAGACCGCCGAGCTGGCCGGGTTCACCAAGAAGGCGATGACCGCGCTGCGGGCCGCCTCGGGTGCGCACGGGTTCAACATCGGGATGAACCAGGGCGCCGCGGCCGGTGCCGGGATCGCGGCGCACCTGCACCAGCACGTGGTGCCGCGCTGGGGCGGGGACACCAACTTCATGCCGGTGGTGGGGCACACGAAGGTGCTGCCGCAGCTGCTGGCGGACACCCGCAAGATGCTGGCCGAGGTCTGGCCGCAGGACTGAGCGGACGCACGCGATCGAAGGGGCCCGTCACCGGGAGTACCGGTGACGGGCCCCTTCGTCATGTCGCTCAGCCCGCGTCGAACTGGTCCACCCGGTACGGCCGGGTGCCCTGCGCCTCGGACTTGATGATCGAGGCGCGACTCTTGAAGAAGCGCTCGGTGTCGAGGTCGTGCTCCTCCAGGAACTCCAGCGTGGCGGCGTGGACCGCGCTGAGCACCGGGACGGAGGCGTTGAGCGCGTTGTCCGTCATGAAGCGGCTGCTCCACGGCGGGTTCGCCCAGGCGTGCCGGAAGCCGAAGGGCTCGGGCAGGCCGATGCCGCCGCCGAGCCAGGCGAGCAGCCCGGGGATGCGGACCAGGGGCGCGCGCAGGGCCTGGCGCACCACTTCGTCGTTGTCGATCAGGGGGAGCTGGACGGTCCGCTCCTCCCAGAACTTGCCGGTCTTCTGGATCGTCTTCTCCTTGGGGGCGGGCTTGTCCCCGAAGACGCCGGCGACCGGGCCGAGCGCGTAGCCGGCGACCGTCACGGTGAGGGTGTTGGCGAGCAGGGTGACGGTGACGGTGAAGGTGATGATCAGCTTGCCGTCGAAGGTGATGAACTGGGTGGCGAGGTAGTGCCGGGCGCCGCCGCCGGAGAAGGTCTGCTTGTCGGCGATGGTCTGGACGGCGAAGTCGCGCATCCGGTCGCCGTCCATGTCGGCGCCCGCGGGGCGGGAGATCTCGTCGGCGTTCTCGCCGACTTCGAGCACCGCCCACTGCTTGATCGAGACGTTGGTCATGCCGCTGTTGGCGACCTCGCTGATCGAGAGCCCCTTGAGGTGGGCGCCGATCTTGCGGACGAGGTCCCAGGGGTGGAAGGCGCGGAAGTCGCTGTGGCCCTCGGCGGGCCGCAGCACGTCGACGAGTCGCCATTCGCCCCAGCGGCGGCCGACGCCGAGGATGCCCTTGGGGCCGGCGTAGTGCTGGACGTTGGTCTCCTGCTCGGCTTCGAGGCGCCCGAGCTTGTCGCGCAGGTCGACGGCCTTCTTGTCGAGGTCGTCGCGGGGGACGGCCTTGGCGACGGTGGCGGCGACGGCGTTGCCCTCGACGAGGGCCTGCCAGCGTGCGCGCAGTTCGCGGGTGGAGCGCAGGACGATGCGTTTGGCGAGGAACCAGCCGATCACCGGGGCGATCATGGTGATGCGCAGGTAGAGGCCGAGGAGTCCGGCGGCCGGGGGACGCAGGGCGAGGAGGACGGCGACGGCGCCGGCGGCGAGGAGGGCGAGACCGCCGTAGACCTCGTTCTGGCGGGACTTGTCCTTGAGGAGCCAGGTGCGGAGGTAGAACGCGGCCAGCCAGATCAGGGTGCCGGGCAGCGCGAGGAGGCCGAACACCACGGTGATGGTGGTGAGCTGGCGGTCCCGGTTGGCCCGGAACTCCTGGGCGGCCAGGCAGTGTTCGACGATCTGGCGGGTGTCGGTGCCGAAGGAGGGCACGATGGGCTTGCGGGTCGCGCCGAGGGCGCGGGCGATGACGGCGGCGCTGAAGGCCTCGCCGAGATTGGCTCGGAACAGACGGAAGCGGGGCTTCTTGTAGGTGGCGGCGCCGACCTTCTCGACGAAGGGTTCGATCTCGCCGTCCCGGTAGGCGGCGGAGGAGAGCGCCTGGGTGACTGCGGTCTGCGGGCCGGCGTCGGTCCGGGGTATCTGCGCACCCGGGGTCATGTCGAGTGTGGTCACGGTGGCGTCCCCTCCTCCCCTTGTCAGCGGCAGGTTACCGTGCCGTGGCGGTGCTGCGCGGATGATCGTCTGAAGTACCGTCACGATCGGGCCGCGTTGGTTCGAGAGGCATGATGCCCAGCTTCGCCGGTGTCGATACCCGGTGGTCCCGGTCCGGTGGGGCGGGTGCAGGATGATCGTGACTGCGATGGAAGGAGTTGCCGTGAAGGATCCGGTGCTGGTCTTCGACGGGGACTGCGCGTTCTGCTCGTCGTGCCTGGGATGGGCGGAGCGGTACCTGCGGCAGACGCTGGCGTCGGGGGGCTGGGAGGCGGTGCCGTTCCAGTTCGCCGATCTGGCGGCGCTGGACGCACGGGCCGGTGGCGCGGGCGAGGTCACCCGGGAGCGCGCGGAGCGCGAGGTCCTGTGGGTGACTCCGGCGGGGCGGGTGTACGGAGGTGCGCAGGCGGTGGCGCGGCTGCTGATGCGGTCGGGCGGCGCGTGGGCGTACCTGGGTGCGCTGTTGACGCTGGCTCCGGTGCGGCCGGTGGCGGGCGTGGTGTACCGCTGGGTGGCGAAGAACCGGCACCGGATGCCGGGTGGTACGCCGGCGTGCGCGCTGCCGAACCGGCAGGCCGTTCAGTCGTCGTAGCGCTCGGCGACGGCGGGGGGCATGGGTTCGTGCCGCAGGTAGGCGCGGCTGAACTCGGCGGTGCCGTGGGTGAGGGAGCGCAGGTCGAGGGGGTAGCGGGTGAGTTCGAGCTCGGGGACCTCGGCGCGCAGGAGGGTGAGTCCCGGGCCGGCGTTGTCGCTGCCGAGGACGCGGCCGCGGCGTGCGGAGAGGTCCCCGAGGACGGCGCCGAGGTAGTCGTCGGGGAGCAGGACGCTGACGGCGGCGACGGGTTCGAGCAGGCGGATGACGGCGTGTTCGGCGGCGTCGCGCAGGGCGAGGGCGGCGGCGGTCTGGAAGGACGCGTCGGAGGAGTCGACGGAGTGGGCCTTGCCGTCGGTGAGGGTGACGCGGACGTCGACGAGCGGGTGCCCGGTGGCGACGCCCTTGGCGAGCTGGGCGCGGACACCCTTCTCCACGGAGGGGATGAAGTGCTTGGGCACGGCGCCGCCGACGACGTGTTCCTGGAACTCGAAGCCGGAGCCGGCGGGGAGGGGTTCGACCTCGAGGTCGCAGATGGCGTACTGGCCGTGGCCGCCGGACTGTTTGACGAGCCGGCCGTGGCCGGCGGCGGCGCTGCCGAAGGTCTCGCGCAGGGCGACCTTGGGTTCGACGGTGTCGACGTGGACGCCGTGGCGGGTGCGCAGGCGGTCGAGGACGACGTCGGCGTGGGCCTCTCCGGTACACCACAGGACGAGCTGGTGGGTGTCGGGGTTCTGTTCGAGGCGCAGGGCCGGGTCCTCGGCGGTGAGGCGGGTGAGGGCCTGGGAGAGCTTGTCGTCGTCGGCCTTGCTGTGGGCCTCGACGGCGATGGGCAGCAGGGGTTCGGGCAGGGTCCAGCCGTCGAGTTCGACGGGGTGGCCGGGGTCGTGGACGGTGTCGCCGGCGCGCGCGGTGGTGAGTTTGGCGGCGCAGACGAGGTCGCCGGCGACGGCGTGCGGGACGGGGCGCTGGAGCTTGCCGAAGGGGCTGCTGAGGCCGGTGACGCGTTCGTCGCCGTCCTGGTCGGCGGGGTGCGCGGGGCCGGTGAGGTGGATGCGGGTGTCGGGGCGCAGGGTGCCGGCGTAGACGCGCAGGAGGCTGACGCGGCCGACGTAGGCGTCGCCGGTGACGCGGACGACCTGGGCGGCGAGGGGGGCGTCGGGGTCGCAGGCGGGGGCGGGGCGGGTGCGTTCGGTGGGGTCGGGGAAGGTGTGGGCGATGAGGTCGAGGAGTTCGGCGGCGCCGAGGCCGTTCTCGCTGGTGGGGACGGCGGGGTGGAGGGTGCAGGCGAGGACCTCGCGGCGCATCCCGGCTTCGAGGGCGTCGGTGTCGAGGGTGTCGCCGGCGAGGTAGCGCTCCATGAGGGCGTCGTCCTGGCCGGAGATGGCCTCGACGAGGCTCTCGCGGGCGGGGGCGGTGTCGGGCAGGGGGGTGGCGTCGCCGTAGGTCTGTCCGGTGAGCAGGTCGACGCTGCCGTCGGGGTGGCCGTCGTGGTGGACGGGCAGGAACAGCGGGCGCAGGGTGTCGGGGCCGAGGTCGAAGGCGTCGTGGCAGGCGGTGAGGATGTCGTCGAAGCCGGTGCGGGCGAGGTCGAGCTTGGCGACGGCGACGGCGCGGGGGATGCCTTCGGCGGCGCACTCGCGCCAGAGGGCGCGGGTGGGGGCCGTGACGGGGTCGGTGGCGGAGACGACGAAGACGGCGGCGTCGGCGGCGTGCAGGGCCGCGCGCAGGTCGGCGGCGAAGTCGGGGTGGCCGGGCGGGTCGATCAGGTTGATCTTGGTGCCGCGCCATTCGAGGGGCAGCAGCGCCAGCTGGACGGAGCGCTGCTGCTGGTGCTCGATGTCCTCGTGGTCGGAGACGGTGGTGCCGTCGGCGACGCGGCCGGCCCGGCCGGTGGCGCCGGCGGTGAGGGCGAGGGCTTCGGCGAGGGTGGTCTTGCCCACACCGCTGCAGCCGATGAGGACGACGTTGCGCAGGTCGCGGGGGCCGGTGACGTTGGGAGCCTGGCCGGCTCGTGCGGTGCTGCGGTCGGGCATCGGGGTCTCCTCCCGTGGCGCCGAGGCTGTCTTTCGAAAGTCTAGGGTCGGGTCCCGCCGGGGCGCGTGTCGTGCGGGCGTCCGATTGTGGTGCGCGTGTGCGGGGCGGTGGGTGCGCCGTAGGGCGGTGCGTGCGCCGGAGCGTGTCGTCAGCGTGGCTACGATGGGTGCGCCGGGCGGGCTGATCCGTCCGGCCGTCTGCCGCGCGTGTTGCGCCAGGCGGGTACCAGGGAGATCGGAGCGGTCGGGAAGGCCATGCTCAACAAATACGCGCGTGCCTTCTTCACACGTGTCCTGACCCCGTTCGCCGCGTTCCTGATCCGGCTGGGCGTGAGCCCGGACGCCGTGACGCTGATCGGTACCGCCGGTTCGGTGGCCGGTGCGCTGGTGTTCTTCCCGCGCGGGGAGTTCTTCTGGGGCACCATCACGATCACGCTGTTCATCTTCTCGGACCTGGTGGACGGCAACATGGCGCGCCAGCTGGGCCGGAGCACCAAGTGGGGCGCGTTCCTGGACTCGACGCTGGACCGGGTCGCCGACGCGGCGATCTTCGGCGGTCTGGCGATGTGGTACGCGGGCAAGGGCGACAACAACCTGCTGTGCGCGGTGGCGATCGTGTGCCTGGCGAGCGGTCTGGTGGTGTCGTACACGAAGGCGCGGGCGCAGAGCCAGGGCCTGCCGTGCGACGTGTCGGGGCTGGTGGAGCGGGCCGAGCGGCTGGTGGCCAGCCTGGTGGCGGCCGGGGTCGCGGGCCTGCACGAGTTCGGGGTGCCGTACGTGGAGTGGCTGCTGCCGGTGGCGCTGTGGCTGGTCGCGGTGGGCAGCCTGATCACGGTGCTGCAGCGGATGCTGACCGTGCGCCGCGAGGCGTTCGAGGCCGACCGCGTGGCGGCCGGGAGCTGATGGGGGGCGTCCTGCGGTGACGGACAGACTGGTGTACTGGGCGTACGCGCTGGGCTGGGCGGTGCTGAAGCACCTTCCGGAGCGGGTGGCGCGGGCGCTGTTCGACCGGCTGGCGGACTACGCGTGGCGCAAGCGCGGCAAGCGGGTGCTGCAGCTGGAGGCGAACCTGCGGCGGGTCCGTCCCGGGCTGGACGAGGCGGCGCTGCGGGCGCTGTCGCGGGCGGGGATGCGCTCGTACCTGCGGTACTGGATGGAGTCGTTCCGGCTGCCGGTGTGGAGCCGGGAGCGGGTGGCCAGGGACGTGCGGGTGGACGGTTTCGAGCACCTGCGCGCGGCGCTGGAGGCCGGCCGGGGCGCGGTGATCGCGCTGCCGCACATGGGCAACTGGGACCTCGCGGGCACCTGGGTCGCGCAGCAGGGCCACCCGTTCACGACCGTCGCCGAGCGACTGAAGCCGGAACGGCTGTTCGACCGGTTCGTGGAGTTCCGGGAGGGGCAGGGCATGGAGGTCCTGGCGCTGACCGGCGGCGGGGTGAACGTGATCGGCACGCTGGCGCGGCGGCTGCGCGAGGGGCGGCTGGTGTGCCTGGTGGGGGACCGGGACCTGTCGGAGGCGGGCATCGAGGTGTCGTTCTTCGGCGAGGCGACGCGGATGCCGGCCGGTCCCGCGGCGTTGTGCCAGCGGACGGGGGCGGCGCTGCTGCCGGCGACGCTCTGGTACGACGGGCCGCTGCTGCGGGCGCTGATCCACCCGGAGGTGCCGGTGCCGGCGGAGGGCGACCGCAAGGAGCGGACGCTGGCGATGACGCAGGCGATGGCGGACGTGTGGGAGCGGGGTATCGCCGAGCACCCAGAGGACTGGCACATGCTGCAGCGCTTCTGGCTGGCCGACCTTCCCGTCCGTGAGACGGTTGGGGAGACAGCGGGGGAGCAGGCGGGGGAGCGGGTCCTGCCGGTGCGCGGGGACGCGCCGGAGCCGGCCGGTGAGCCCGCGGCGGAGGCGACCGGGTCCTGAGACGCCGGGCCCCTGCCGTACCGGAGCACGCGAAGGAGCATGAGGAACCCGTGAAGATCGGCATCGTCTGCCCGTACGACTGGGACGTCCCCGGCGGGGTGCAGTTCCACATCCGGGACCTGGCCGAGCACCTGATCGGCCTCGGACACGAGGTGTCGGTGCTGGCGCCCGCGGAGGACGACGAGGCGCTGCCGCCGTACGTGGTCTCGGCCGGGCGGGCGGTGGCGGTGCCGTACAACGGCTCGGTGGCGCGGCTGAGCTTCGGGATCCTGTCGGCGGCGCGGGTGCGGCGGTGGCTGCACGACGGGCGGTTCGACATCCTGCACGTGCACGAGCCTGCCTCGCCGAGCCTGTCGATGCTGGCCGCGTGGTCGGCGTCCGGGCCGATGGTGGGGACGTTCCACACGTCGAACCCCCGCTCGCGGGCGATGATCGCGGCCTCGCCGATCCTCCAGCCGGGGCTGGAGAAGATGCGGGCCCGGATCGCGGTGTCGGAGTACGCCCGGCGCACGCTGGTCGAGCACCTGGGCGGGGACGCGGTGGTGATCCCCAACGGCGTGGACGTCGGCTTCTTCGCGGAGGCCGAGCCGGACGAGCGCTGGACCGGCGGCGCGGCGGCCGGCCAGCCGGGCACGATCGGCTTCATCGGGCGGATCAACGAGCCCCGCAAGGGCCTGCCGACGCTGCTGGCGGCGTTGCCGCGGATCCTGGCCGAGCGGCCGGGGGTGCGGCTGCTGGTGGCGGGCAAGGGCGACGAGGAGGAGGCCGTGGCGGGCCTGGCGCCCGAGGTGCGGGCGCAGGTCGAGTTCCTGGGCATGGTGAGCGACCGGGAGAAGGCGCGGCTGCTGCGCAGCGTCGACCTGTACGTGGCGCCGAACACCGGTGGCGAGAGCTTCGGGATCATCCTCGTCGAGGCGATGTCGGCGGGCGCGCCGGTGCTGGCGAGCGACCTGGACGCGTTCAAGCAGGTGCTGGACGGCGGCGACGCGGGTGAGCTGTTCCCGGTGGAGGACGCGGACGCGCTGGCGAAGTCGGCGCTGCGGCTGCTGGGGGACCCGGCGCGGCTGGAGGAGCTGCGGAAGGCGGCCTCGCGGCACGTGCGGCGCTTCGACTGGGCGACGGTGGGCGCGGACATCCTCGCGGTGTACGAGACGGTGACGGCGGGCGCCGCGGCGGTCGTCGAGGAGGACGTGCGCAGCGGGCGGCGGGGCCGTTTCGGGCTGGCCAGGGACTGACCCGGGTGTGAGCGGGGTTAGGGTCGGTCGTCCGTATTGCCGTGACCCATGGGGGCAACGATGCCGCAGATCTCCGTCGACTACTCGGCCGGCCTGGCCGGTTCCTTCGACCCCCGGGCGCTGGGCCTCGCGATCAACCGGCTCGCGGTGAGCACGATCGACGCGAAGCCGGAGGCGTGCAAGACGCTCTTCCGGGCCAACGACGAGTTCGTGGTGGGGGAGAGCGAGGGCGCCGACGCCCAGGTGTACGTCCAGTTCCAGATCTTCCCGGGCCGCACGCCGGAGGCGAAGGCGGCGCTCAGCGAAGGCGTCCTGGCGCTGCTGGCCTCGCACGTCACGCCGCCGGCCGGCACCCGGCTGTTCACCGCGGTGAACGTCGAGGACATCGACCGCGGGAGCTACCGCAACGCCACCGCCGGCTGACGGACCGGTGACACCCGGTAACGTAGCGGCCCGTGACTACGTGGATCTGGGCCGGCGTGGCCGTGGTGCTGTTCGGCATGTACCTGAGTTGGACGGCCGGTCGGCTGGACCGGTTGCACGCCCGGATCGACGCCGCACGGGCGGCGCTGGACGCGCAGCTGGTCCGCCGGGCCTCGGTGGCGATGGAGCTGGCGACGTCGTCACTCCTGGACCCGGCGGCGTCGCTGCTCCTGCTGGACGCGGCGCACGCGGCCCGGCAGGCGGACGACGAGCAGCGCGAGGTGGCGGAGAGCCAGCTGAGCCTGGCGCTGCGGGCGGTGCTGGCCGAGCCGGAGCAGGTGGCGGTGCTGGTGGCGGAGCCGGGCGGCGAGGAGGCCGTGAGGGACCTCACGGCGGCGGTGCGGCGGGTGCCGATGGCGCGCCGGTTCCACAACGACGCGGTGCGGGCGGCCCGGGCGGTGCGCCAGCACCGGCTGGTGCGGTACTTCCGGCTGGCGGGCAAGGCGCCCTTCCCGATGGCCTTCGAGATGGACGACGCGCCGCCTCCGGCACTCACCCCGGAAGGTGCTCCGGCCTGACGCCCGGATAGGGCCTGTTTGTCGCATCCGGTGGGGCGGGCTGGACTTGGTGGCGCATGGATGCGTCAATTCATGCGCCTACCATAGGGCGATAGCACTGGTTCATCTTCGAGTGAGGTCTCACGTGTCCACCACCCCCACCACCGCAGACCAGCCGCAGATCGGCACCGCCCGGGTGAAGCGCGGCATGGCCGAGCAGCTCAAGGGCGGTGTGATCATGGACGTGGTCAACGCCGAGCAGGCCAAGATCGCCGAGGACGCCGGCGCTGTCGCCGTCATGGCGCTGGAGCGGGTGCCGGCCGACATCCGCAAGGACGGCGGCGTCGCCCGCATGTCGGACCCCAACATGATCGAGGAGATCATCGAGGCGGTCTCGATCCCGGTCATGGCCAAGTCCCGCATCGGCCACTTCGTCGAGGCCCAGGTCCTGCAGTCGCTCGGTGTCGACTACATCGACGAGTCCGAGGTCCTGACCCCGGCCGACGAGGTCAACCACTCCGACAAGTGGGCCTTCACCACCCCCTTCGTCTGCGGTGCCACCAACCTGGGCGAGGCCCTGCGCCGCATCGCCGAGGGCGCGGCCATGATCCGCTCGAAGGGCGAGGCCGGCACCGGCAACGTCGTCGAGGCGGTCCGCCACCTGCGCCAGATCAAGAACGAGATCGGCCACCTGCGCGCCCTGGACCACAACGAGCTGTACGCCGCCGCCAAGGAGCTGCGCGCCCCGTACGAGCTGGTCAAGGAGGTCGCCGAGCTCGGCAAGCTGCCGGTCGTGCTGTTCTCCGCCGGTGGCGTGGCCACCCCGGCCGACGCCGCGCTGATGCGCCAGCTGGGCGCCGAGGGCGTCTTCGTCGGCTCCGGCATCTTCAAGTCGGGCGACCCGGCCAAGCGCGCCGCCGCCATCGTGAAGGCCACCACCTTCTTCGACGACCCGAAGATCATCGCGGACGCCTCCCGCAACCTCGGCGAGGCCATGGTCGGCATCAACTGCGACACCCTGCCGGAGACCGAGCGCTACGCCAACCGCGGCTGGTAATCGCTTCCCCCCGCACCACCGAGCCGGCCCGCCGCAGCGCCTCGGCGCGCGGCGGGCCGCGCCACGCATTCCCCCAGAAGATCGAACGAGGTTGAAGACCGTGAGCACTCCCGTCATCGGCGTCCTCGCCCTGCAGGGCGACGTCCGCGAGCACCTGGTGGCGCTGGCCGAGGCCGACGCGCTCGCCCGTCCGGTGCGCCGCGCCGAGGAGCTGGCCGAGGTCGACGCGCTGGTCATCCCCGGCGGTGAGTCCACCACCATGTCCAAGCTGGCCCTGCTGTTCGACGTGATGCAGCCGCTGCGCGAGCGGGTCGCCGCCGGGATGCCGGTGTACGGCACCTGCGCGGGCATGATCATGCTGGCGGACAAGATCCTGGACGGCCGTGAGGACCAGGAGACCGTGGGCGGCATCGACATGACCGTGCGGCGCAACGCCTTCGGCCGCCAGAACGAGTCCTTCGAGTCCGGGGTCGCCTTCGACGGCCTGGGCGACACGCCGGTGCACGGCGTGTTCATCCGCGCGCCCTGGGTCGAGGCCGTCGGCGCCGGCGTCCGGGTGCTGGCCGAGCTCCCCGCCGCGGACGGCCCGGAGAGCCGGATCGTCGCGGTGCGCCAGGGGAACCTGCTGGCCACGTCGTTCCACCCGGAGCTCACCGGCGACCACCGGGTGCACGCCTACTTCGTACGGATGGTCGAGGAGCACCTCGCCGCGTAGCCCGCGGGGCCGTGTGCTGACCGTGTGCTCCTCACCGGTGACGACACCGGTAAGATCTCATCTGTTTCATTTCCATTTGGCGACGTAAAGGAGCTGGCGATGTCCGGCCACTCTAAGTGGGCTACCACCAAGCACAAGAAGGCCGTGATCGACGCCAAGCGCGGCAAGCTCTTCGCCAAGATGATCAAGAACATCGAGGTGGCGGCGCGCACCGGTGGTCCCGACCCGCAGGGCAACCCGACCCTCTACGACGCCATCCAGAAGGCGAAGAAGAGCTCGGTCCCGATCGACAACATCAACCGCGCCGTCAAGCGCGGTGGCGGTCTGGAGGCCGGCGGCGCCGACTACCAGACCATCATGTACGAGGGCTACGGCCCGAACGGCGTCGCGGTCCTGATCGAGTGCCTCACCGACAACCGCAACCGCGCCGCCTCCGACGTGCGCGTCGCGATGACCCGCAACGGCGGCTCGATGGCCGACCCGGGCTCGGTGTCCTACCTGTTCACCCGCAAGGGCGTCGTGATCGTCCCCAAGGCCGACGGCGTGGACGAGGACAAGCTCTTCGAGGTCGTCCTCGACCAGGAGCCCGAGGAGATCAACGACCTCGGCGACTCGTTCGAGATCGTCTCCGAGGCCTCCAAGATGGTCGCCGTGCGCACCGCGCTGGTGGACGCCGGCGTCGACTACGACTCGGCCGAGGCCAACTTCCTCCCGAGCATGCAGGTCGAGCTGGACGTCGACGGCGCCCGCAAGATCCTCAAGCTGATCGACGCGCTGGAGGACAGCGACGACGTGCAGAACGTCTTCGCCAACTTCGACATCTCCGACGAGGTCGGCGCGCAGCTCGACGCCGAGTGAGTCGCCCGGTGACCGGTCCGGCGTGACCGTTCTCACTTCCCGGCCCGGTGGTCCCTGGACCACCGGGCCGGTGTCGTCGGTCGGGTTGTCCGACCGGGACGGTAGCCTTCGCAGGTCGAGGACGAGAGGCGGGGCGTGACGTGCGGGTACTGGGCGTGGACCCGGGGCTGACCAGGTGCGGTGTCGGTGTGGTCGAGGGCACGCCGGGGCGGCCGCTGCGGATGGTCGGGGTCGGCGTGGTGCGCACGCCCGCGGACGCCGAGATCGGGCCGAGGCTGCTGCTGGTCGAGCAGGGCATCGAGGCCTGGCTCGACGAGCACCGGCCCGACCTGGTCGCCGTCGAGCGGGTCTTCGCCCAGCACAACGTGCGGACGGTGATGGGCACCGCCCAGGCCAGCGCGGTCGCGATGCTGTGCGCCACCCGGCGCGGCATCCCGGTCACCCTGCACACCCCGAGCGAGGTCAAGGCCGCCGTCACCGGCTCGGGCCGGGCCGACAAGGCACAGGTCACCGCCATGGTGCAACGCCTGCTGCGGCTGGACGCCCCGCCGAAGCCGGCCGACGCCGCCGACGCGCTGGCGCTGGCCATCTGCCACATCTGGCGCGGCCGGACGACGAACCGGCTGGAGGCCGCGATCCAGGCGGCCCGCGCCACCCCCCAGAGAGGAAGCATCCGGTGATCGCCTTCGTGCAAGGACCCGTGGCGGCCATCTCCACCGGGCTCGCGGTCGTCGAGGTCGGCGGGGTCGGCATGGCCGTGCAGTGCACGCCGAACACGCTGGCCGGCCTGCGGCTGGGCGAGCCGGTCCGGCTCGCGACCTCGCTGGTCGTCCGGGAGGACTCCCTGACGCTGTTCGGCTTCGCGGACGACGACGAGCGGGCCGTGTTCGAGATCCTGCAGGCCGCGCCGGGCGTCGGGCCCAAGCTGGCGCAGGCGATCCTCGGCGTGCACAGCCCGGACGCGCTCCGGCTGGCGGTGGCGAGCGGGGACGAGAAGGCCCTGGTGGCGGTGCCCGGCATCGGCAAGGCCAAGGCGGCCAAGCTGCTGCTGGAGTACAAGGACAAGCTGGGCGCCCCGCACGGCAGCGTTCCGGCGCAGAAGCCGCTCGCCGCCGGGCCCGCGCCGTGGAGCGAGCAGCTGCACTCCGCGCTGGTCGGCCTCGGGTACGCGCCGCGGGAGGCGGACGAAGCGGTCGCCGCCGTCGCGCCGGAGGCGCAGGCGCAGGCCGTCACCGATGTCGGTGCCCTGCTGAAGGCCGCGCTGCGCACCCTGAACCGCGCCCGCTGAAGCCCACCTGACGATCTGTCCGTTTGTCGACATTGGAGCCCCCGCTGATGACCCCGTACGACTCCGACCCGGCGGCCGACCGGCTGGTCACGGCCGCCGCCGACGGCGAGGACCAGGCGGTCGAGGCGGCGCTGCGGCCCAAGCTGCTGGAGGAGTTCATCGGCCAGGAGCGGGTGCGCGAGCAGCTGTCCCTGGTGCTCCAGGCCGCCCGAAAGCGCGGCGCCGCGCCGGACCACGTCCTGCTGAGCGGCCCGCCCGGGCTCGGCAAGACGACCCTGTCGATGATCATCGCGGCCGAGCTGGGCGCGCCGATCCGGATCACCTCCGGGCCGGCCATCCAGCACGCGGGCGACCTCGCGGCGATCCTCTCCTCGCTCACCGAGGGGGAGGTGCTCTTCCTCGACGAGATCCACCGGATGTCCCGGCCGGCCGAGGAGATGCTCTACATGGCGATGGAGGACTTCCGGGTCGACGTGATCGTCGGCAAGGGCCCGGGGGCCACTGCCATCCCGCTGGAGCTGCCGCCCTTCACCCTGGTCGGCGCCACCACCCGGGCCGGCCTGCTGCCGCCGCCGCTGCGGGACCGCTTCGGCTTCACCGGGCACATGGAGTTCTACGCGCCGGCCGAGCTCCAGCGGGTGGTGCACCGCTCGGCCGCGCTGCTGGACGTCGAGATCGACCCGGCCGGCGCGGCCGAGATCGCCGGGCGCTCGCGCGGCACCCCGCGCATCGCCAACCGGCTGCTGCGCCGGGTGCGCGACTACGCCCAGGTCCGGCACGACGGCGTGGTCGACGTCGGGATCGCGGCCCAGGCGCTGGACGTCTACGAGGTCGACGCCCGCGGCCTGGACCGGCTGGACCGCGCGGTGCTGGACGCGCTGCTGCGGCTGTTCGGCGGCGGACCGGTCGGCTTGTCGACATTGGCGGTCGCGGTCGGCGAGGAGGCCGAGACGGTCGAGGAGGTCGCCGAGCCGTTCCTGGTGCGCGAGGGCCTGCTCGCCCGCACCCCGCGCGGCCGGATCGCCACCCCGGCCGCCTGGCAGCACCTCGGGATGACCCCGCCGGTCCAGACCACTCGCGGTGCCGTCCCGGCCCAGACCGAACTCTTCCGGTCCGACGAGGGCTGAACGGGTGATGGGCGGCCCCCGGTTCCCGCAGGGCCCCGGTGCCGCGCCGGGCGGAGATGCCGGGGGAGACGTCCGGGGAAACTGTGCAGGCGGAGGGTCGCCACTTTCGGCGGCAGGATGCGATGCTTGGCGTTGTCCGATCAGTTCGGGGTCGCCTAGACTCCGCCGGACCGCCCCTCTCACCTGACGGGCCGACCAATACCACACAGGCCGCCGTCCGGCGACCCGTAAAGGACCCTGGCTGCAGTGAACTTCATCATCCTTCTCCTCCCGATCATCGCGATCGTGCTCATGTTCCGGTCGCAGAAGAAGCGCCAGCAGCAGATGCAGAGCATGCAGACCTCGCTGGAGCCCGGAGCGGGAGTGCGCACCATCGGCGGTCTGTACGCCCAGGTGAAGGCGGTCCACGACGAGACCGTCGAGCTGGAGATCGCGCCCGGCGTGTTCACCCACTTCACCAAGAGCGCGGTCGCGGCCGTCCTGGACCCCCAGGAGTACGACGCGATCATCAACGGCCGCCCCGCCGAGGACGAGCTGTCCGAGCCGGAGGACGCGGACGCCGACGCCGCGCCGGCCGAGGACAAGCCGCTGACGCTCACCAAGGACAGCGCCGAGAAGGGCGATGTCGAGGGCGGGGCTCCCGCGAGCAAGTAGTACGGACGGGCAACCCGCCCGGCCGCGCGGCGCAGTGCCGCGAGCCCACAGGACCTCAGGGCCGCAGAACCGCCATGCCCCCGTTCCGCCACGAGCCGGACGGGGGTCCGGTCGGCGAAGTGGCATGGACAGGGAGAAACGAGCAAGGTGGCAACACCCAAGTCGCGCCCGCGCGACGGCTACCCAGGGCGGGCGCTGGCCCTCATCCTGGTCGTCACCGTCGGACTGGTCGCCCTCATGTTCGGGACGGGCAACACCAAGCCCCGCCTCGGGATCGACCTCGCCGGCGGTACCAGCATCACGCTGACCGCGAGGTCGACCGACCCCAAGGCGATCAGCAAGTCCAACATGGACATCGCCACCGGGATCATCGAGCGCCGGGTCAACGGGATGGGTGTCTCCGAGGCGGAGGTCCAGACCCAGGGCTCGGACACGATCATCGTGAACATCCCCAAGGGCGGGGACAAGGAGAACGCGGCGGACCAGATCGGTACCACCGCGAAGCTCTACTTCCGCCCGGTCCTGGCCGTGGCGCCCAGCGGTCTCCAGGTCCCGGCGCCCACCGCCACCCCGTCCGCCGGCACCTCCGGCACCCCGGCCGCGGCTCCCTCGGCCACCGGTTCGGCCGCTCCCGGTGCCGCAGCCTCCGGCACGCCGTCCGCGGCCGCCGGCACCCCCAGCGCGAGCGCGAGCGCCACCAAGCAGGGCCGCGCGGTCGGTGAGGCCCTCGCGGCCGACGCGAGCCCCTCCACCGCCGCCACCGGCGTGACCGCCGCCGCGAGCGGTGCCGCGAGCGCCCCGGCCTCCGGCGCGCCCTCCGCGGCCGCCTCCGGCGCCCCGAGCGCCCCCGCCACGGCCCCGAACCCCGCGGACCTCTCCGCCGCGATGACCCAGGGCACCGTGCCGCCGGAGCTCCAGGACGCGTTCGCCAAGATCGACTGCACCAACCCCAGCGCGCGCCAGCAGCTGGGCGTGGCGCAGCCCGAGGACAAGGCGGTCGTCGCCTGCTCCCAGAAGCCCGAGAAGGGCGGCGCCTACTCCAAGCTCGTCCTCGGCCCGGTGGCCGTGAAGGGCTCGGACGTCTCGAAGGCCTCGCCCAGCCTGGACACCCAGCAGGGCAACGGCTGGCAGGTGCAGCTCCAGTTCAACGGCAAGGGCACCGACGACTTCGCCGCCGTCACCGGCAAGCTGGCCGCCCTGCCGGACCCGACCAACCAGTTCGCCATCGTGCTGGACAACGAGGTCGTCTCCCACCCGTACGTGCGCAGCGCCATCCCCGGCGGCACCGCCGTCATCTCCGGCACCTTCAGCCAGGCCGAGGCCCAGGACCTGTCCAACGTCCTGAGCTACGGCGCCCTGCCGCTGGAGTTCAACAAGGGTGACGTCACCACCGTCTCCCCGCAGCTCGGCTCCGACCAGCTCAAGGCCGGTCTGGTCGCCGGCGCGATCGGCATGCTGCTGGTGGTCGCCTACTCGGTGATCTACTACCGCGGCCTCGGCCTGGTCTCGATCGCCGGTCTGATCGTCTCGGCGATCCTGACCTACTCGATCATGAGCCTGCTCGGCGGCGGGATCGGCTTCGCGCTGAACCTGCCGGCGGTCTGCGGTGCGATCGTCGCGATCGGCATCACCGCGGACTCGTTCATCGTGTACTTCGAGCGCATCCGCGACGAGGTCCGCGAGGGCGCCCCGCTGCGCCCGGCGGTCCAGCGGGCCTGGCCGCGCGCGCGGCGCACCATCCTGGTGTCGGACTTCGTGTCGTTCCTCTGTGCCGCGGTGCTCTACATCGTCTCCGTCGGCAAGGTGCAGGGCTTCGCCTTCACCCTGGGTCTGACCACCGCGCTCGACGTCGTCGTGATCTTCCTCTTCACCAAGCCGCTGATCACCCTGCTGGCCCGCCGGAAGTTCTTCTCCGACGGCCACCCGTGGTCCGGCCTGGACCCGAAGCGGCTGGGCGCCCGCCCGCCGCTGCGCAGCAGCCGTCGCCGTAGCCCCTCCTCTGCCGCCGTGAAGGAGGCCTGACACCGTGTCACGCTTCTCCAATCTGGGCCACCGGCTCTACCAGGGCGAGATCAGCTTCGATTTCGTCGGCCGCCGCAAGATCTGGTACTCGATCTCCGGCGTGATCGTGCTGGTCGCGGCGATCGGCCTGGCCATGGGCCTGCACCTGGGCATCGAGTTCAAGGGCGGCTCGGTCTACACCGTGACCAAGCCGGGCCTGACCGTCTCGCAGGCGCAGACCACGGCCGATGAGGTCGTGGCCTCGCACCCGTTGGTGCAGTCCACGGACAACAACAAGATCCGCATCCAGGTCAGCACCGACGAGGCGAAGAGCTCGGACGAGATCCGCTCGCAGCTCGCCCAGAAGTTCTCCGTGCCGCTGGACACCGTCGAGGCCCAGGTGATCGGCCCCAGCTGGGGCAAGCAGATCTCCCAGAAGGCGCTCACTGGTCTGATCGTCTTCATGATCCTGGTGACGATCTACCTGGCGATCGCGTTCGAGTGGCGGATGGCGGTGGCCGCCCTGGTCGCCCTCATCCACGACCTCCTGATCACCATCGGCGTGTACGCCCTGGTGGGCTTCGAGGTCACCCCCGGTACGGTGATCGGCTTCCTGACGATCCTCGGGTACTCGCTCTACGACACGGTCGTCGTCTTCGACACCGTGAAGGAGAACACCAAGGGGCTCACCAAGCAGAACAAGCTCACCTACAGCGAGGCGGCCAACGCGGGCCTCAACCAGACCCTGGTGCGGTCGCTCAACACCACCGTGGTCGCCCTGCTGCCGGTCGCCGCGCTGCTGTTCATCGGTGGCGGCATCCTGGGTGCCGGCACGCTGAACGACATCTCGCTCGCGCTGTTCATCGGCCTCGCGGCCGGTGCGTACTCCTCGATCTGCGTCGCCACCCCGCTGCTGGCGCAGCTCAAGGAGGAGCAGCCGCAGATGAAGGCGCTGCGCAAGCGGGTCCTGCAGCACCGCGCCAGCCAGGCGGCCAAGGCCGAGGCGGCCGGGGGCGTCGAGGACGCGCAGGGGGAGGAGCCCGCGGACGAGCCGGCCGGTATGGTCGGTCAGCGCGGCCGGTCGGCCGGCACCCCGCGTGCCAAGGGCCGTCCGTCCACCAAGCGCTGAGCCCCGACCCGAAGGACAGGACACCGTGACCACCGCCGACACCGCACTGGCCGAGCTGCTGAACAGCCGGATCCGGGACGTCCCGGACTACCCGAAGCCGGGTGTGCTGTTCAAGGACATCGCGCCGCTGCTCGCCGACGCCGAGGCCTTCGGCGCCCTCACCCAGGCCCTCGCGGACCGGGCGAAGGAGCTGGGGGCGACGAAGGTGGTCGGCCTGGAGGCGCGCGGCTTCGTGCTGGCGGCTCCGGCGGCCTTCGCGGCCGGGCTGGGCTTCGTGCCGATCCGCAAGGCCGGCAAGCTGCCCGGCGAGGTGTTCCGGCGCTCGTACGAGCTGGAGTACGGCTCGGCGACGCTGGAGGTGCAGTGCGACGCCTTCGCGCCCGGTGAGCGGGTGCTGGTGGTGGACGACGTGCTGGCCACCGGCGGGACCATCGGCGCCTCGCTGGACCTGGTGAAGGAGGCGGGCGCCGAGGTGGCGGGCGTCGTCGTCCTGATGGAGCTGGGCTTCCTGGACGGCCGCGAGCGGCTGGCCGGGCACCTCGGCGGGGCTCCGCTGGAGACCCTGGTCACGGTCTGAGGGGCCTGCGGGACCTGAGTGACAGGCGGCGGTCGGATCATCCGACCGCCGCCTTCGCGTGTCCCCACCCGGGCGGCTGAACACCGGAGCTCCCGGCTCGGTACCATGAAGATTCATCCCCTCCCGGTTGTGCGCTGGTGGCGCGGCCCGCGAGGGGCCGGCCCGGTGCCCCGAGGAGTGTCCTTGCCCGACGAGGTTGTGCCCACGGCCGCAGCGGCCGCCCCCGAAGACCGTCCCACGCCCTCGGGGGCCACCCCGGCACGCCCGGCGCCGACCTCCTCGCGTTCGTTCCCGCCCACCGGACGGGGCTCCGCCGCCGGCGGCATGCGCGCCCGCCTGGCCCGCCTCGGCGGCCAGCGCTCCAGCGTGCTCAACCCCGTCCTGGAGCCGCTGTTCCGTTCGATCCGGGCGAACGACCCGAAGGCCGACCCGGCGCTGCTGCGCGACATCGAGCGCGCCTACGCGGTGGCCGAGAAGTGGCACCGCGGCCAGAAGCGCAAGAGCGGCGACCCGTACATCACCCACCCGCTGGCCGTCGCGACCATCCTGGCCGAGCTCGGCATGGACGCCCCGACCCTGATGGCCGGGCTGCTGCACGACACCGTCGAGGACACCGACTACGGCCTGGAGACCCTGCGCAAGGACTTCGGCGACTCGGTGGCCCTGCTGGTGGACGGCGTCACCAAGCTCGACCGGGTCAAGTTCGGCGAGGCCGCGCAGGCCGAGACCGTCCGCAAGATGGTCGTCGCGATGGCCAAGGACCCGCGCGTCCTGGTGATCAAGCTGGCCGACCGCCTGCACAACATGCGCACGATGCGCTACCTCAAGCGGGAGAAGCAGGAGAAGAAGGCCCGCGAGACGCTGGAGATCTACGCCCCGCTGGCACACCGGCTGGGCATGAACACCATCAAGTGGGAGCTGGAGGACCTCGCCTTCGCGATCCTCTACCCCAAGATGTACGACGAGATCGTCCGGCTGGTCGCCGAGCGCGCCCCCAAGCGGGACGAGTACCTGGCGACCGTCATCGACCAGGTCCAGGGCGACCTGCGCGGCGCCCGGATCACCGCCTCCGTCACCGGCCGGCCGAAGCACTACTACTCGGTCTACCAGAAGATGATCGTGCGGGGCCGGGACTTCGCCGAGATCTACGACCTGGTGGGCATCCGGGTCCTGGTCGACACCGTCCGCGACTGCTACGCGGCGCTGGGCACCATCCACGCGCGGTGGAACCCGGTGCCGGGGCGGTTCAAGGACTACATCGCCATGCCCAAGTTCAACATGTACCAGTCGCTGCACACGACGGTGATCGGGCCCGGCGGCAAGCCCGTCGAGCTCCAGATCCGCACCTTCGACATGCACCGGCGGGCCGAGTACGGCATCGCCGCGCACTGGAAGTACAAGCAGCGCGCGGTGGCCGGCGCCTCCAAGGTCCGCACCGACACGCCGACCCAGGTCCGCAAGGACGACAAGGCCGGCGCCGTCAACGAGATGGCCTGGCTGCGGCAGCTGCTGGACTGGCAGAAGGAGACCGCCGACCCGGGCGAGTTCCTGGAGTCGCTGCGCTTCGACCTGGCCAGCAACGAGGTCTTCGTCTTCACCCCCAAGGGCGACGTGATAGCCCTGCCCGCCGGTGCGACCCCGGTCGACTTCGCCTTCGCGGTGCACACCGAGGTCGGTTACCGGACCATCGGAGCCCGGGTGAACGGCCGGCTGGTGCCGCTGGAGTCGACCCTGGAGAACGGCGACGCCGTCGAGGTGTTCACCTCCAAGGCGGAGAACGCCGGCCCCTCCCGGGACTGGCTGGGCTTCGTCAAGTCGCCGCGCGCCCGCAACAAGATCCGCGCCTGGTTCTCCAAGGAGCGCCGCGAGGAGGCGATCGAGCACGGCAAGGAGGCGATCGTCCGGGCGATGCGCAAGCAGGGCCTGCCGATCCAGCGGATCCTGACCGGCGACTCGCTGGTCACGCTGGCCCACGAGATGCGTTACCCCGACATCTCCTCGCTCTACGCCGCGATCGGCGAGGGGCACGTCGCCGCGCAGAACATCGTCCAGAAGCTGGTCCAGGCGCTCGGCGGCGAGGAGGGTGCCACCGAGGACCTGGCCGAGACCGCGACGCCGACGCACGACAACCGGCGGGCCGTGCGCCGCCGGGCCAAGGGCGACCCGGGCGTGATCGTCAAGGGCGTCGAGGACGTCTGGGTCAAGCTGTCCCGCTGCTGCACCCCGGTGCCGGGCGACCCGATCGTCGGCTTCGTGACCCGCGGCAACGGCGTCTCGGTGCACCGCGCCGACTGCGTCAACGTCGAGGCGCTGAGCCAGCAGCCCGAGCGGATGATCGACGTCGAGTGGGCCGCCACCCAGTCCTCGGTCTTCCTGGTCGCGATCCAGGTCGAGGCGCTGGACCGCTCGCGCCTGCTCTCGGACGTCACCCGGGTGCTCTCGGACCAGCACGTCAACATCCTGTCGGCGGCGGTGCAGACCTCGCGCGACCGGGTCGCGATGAGCCGCTTCACCTTCGAGATGGGCGACCCGAAGCACCTCGGCCACGTGCTCAAGGCCGTCCGCGGCGTGGAGGGCGTCTACGACGTCTACCGCGTCACCTCGGCCCGCAAGTGACGTAGGCCGCGCACGCGCCGCGGGCAGGAGGAAGGCCCCCGAGGCTCTTGGAATCCAAGAGCCCCGGGGGCCTTCGCCGTTCAGCGGGCCGAGGGGATCAGCCGCTGAACTCCTCCTGGCTCTTGTGGGCCTGCTCCAGCAGCTCCTGGACGCCGGCCAGCTCCTTCTCCAGCTTGGTGACCTTGGAGGCGTTGCCGGCGGCGCGGGCCTTGTCCAGGTCGGCCTGGATCTTGTCGGCCTTGGCCTGGAAGAGGCCGACCATGCCGGCCGCGCGGGCCTTGGCCTCCGGGTTGGAGCGCTTCCACTCGCTGTCCTCGGCCTCGCGGATCGCCCGCTCGACCGCGTTCAGCCGGCCGTCCAGCTTCGGACGGGCGTCGCGCGGCACGTGCCCGATCGCCTCCCAGCGCTCGTTGATCTCGCGCAGCGCGGCCTTGGCGGCCTTGAGGTCGGTGATCGGCAGGATCGCCTCGGCCTCGACGGCCAGCGCCTCCTTGAGCTTCTGGTTCTCCACCTGCTCGGCGTCCCGCTCGCTGAACACCGCGGAGCGGGCCTGGAAGAAGACGTCCTGCGCGCCGCGGAACCGCGCCCACAGCTCGTCCTCGACGTCCCGCTGGGCGCGGCCGGCGGCCTTCCAGCGCGCCATCAGGTCGCGGTAGCGGGCCGCGGTGTCGCCCCACTCGGTGGACGAGGACAGCGCCTCGGCCTCGGTGACCAGCGCCTCCTTGGTCTGGCGGGCCTGCTCGCGCTCGTTGTCCAGCGCCGCGAAGTGCGACTTGCGGTGCTTGGAGAAGACCGAGCGGGCGTGCGAGAAGCGGTGCCACAGCTCGTCGTCGCTCTTGCGGTCCAGGCGGGGCAGGCCCTTCCAGGTGTCCACCAGGGCGCGCAGCCGGTCGCCGGCCTCCCGCCACTGGGTGGACTCGGCGAGCTGCTCGGCCTCCGCGACCAGCGCCTCCTTGGCGGTGCGGGTCTCGTCCTGGGCCTTGGCCCGGGCGGCCTTGCGCTCCTCGCGCCGGGTCTCGATCTCACCGGCCAGCGTGTCCAGCCGCTTGGCCAGGGCCTCCAGGTCGCCCACCGCGTGCCCCTCGGTCACCTGCGCGCGCAGGTGATCCAGGGCGGTCTGGGCGTCCTTGGCGGCCAGGTCGGTGGTGCGCACCCGCTTCTCCAGCAGGCCGATCTCCACCTCGATGCCCTGGTACTTGCGCTCGAAGTAGGCCAGGGCCTCCTCGGGCGAGCCGGCCTGCCAGGAACCCACGACGCGTTCGCCGTCGGCGGTCCTGACGTAGACCGTGCCCTGCTCGTCGACACGGCCCCACGGGTCGCTGCTCATAGCGCGTCCTCCACATGACGTCGCGCCCGCGCCGGGGCGGCGCGCGTCCGTCGTCCACAGTTGATGTGCGGCGGACCGAAGAAGTCCGCCGTCCCCGTCCGCCGTGTCCTGCTCGCCGAGGGTGACGGCTAAGGCGGGTCCGGGCACCCTACACAACGCCAACATAGGCGACCAGGCCCGGTGCTGTCCGCATCCGGGCCGGGCGATTTCGGGCCGGGGCCGCGCCGGAGCGCGCTCGGGAGCGCGCGGGGGCGGGCCCCGGGGTCTGTCAACCCTTGGCCGTGGTCACCGAGTTGAGGGTGACGTCGGCCATCGGGTGACCGTCCGGGCGGCCCTCCAGGGTGCCCGCGGCGGCGATCTTCTGCAGCACGTCCAGGCCCCCGGTGATCTTGCCGAAGGGGGTGTACTTCGGGTCGAGCTGGGTGTCCTTGTAGACCAGGAAGAACTGGCTCCCGTTGGTCCCCGGGCCGGAGTTGGCCATCGCCACGGTGCCGGCCGGGTAGGTCGCGCCGGTCAGGTTCTCGTCGGCGAACTTGTAGCCGGGGTCGCCCGTGCCGCCCGGCACGGTCGCGCTGGCGGTCGGGTCGCCGCACTGGAGCACGAAGATGCCGCTCGTGGTGAGGCGGTGGCACTTGGTGTGGTCGAAGTACTGCTGGCCGGACAGGAAGGCGAAGGAGTTCGTCGCGTGCGGGGCCTTGGCCGCGTCCAGCGCGATCGTCACCTTGCCGCAGTTGGTGTCCAGCGTCGCGGTGTAGGTGCCCGAGGCGTCGATCGTCATGGCGGGCTCGGCCTGCCACTGCTTGCCGTTCGGCTTGCCCGGCGCCGGGTCCGTGCAGCCCTCGACCGGCTTGCGGGTCGGCGCGGGCGGCTCGCTGGCGCCGGTCGCCGCCGACTGCGTCGGCGCGGCCTGGGCGGTGCTCGACTTGTCCTTGTCGTCCGAGCTGAAGGCGCCCGTGGCGAAGAGGGTGCCGCCGCCGGCCAGGACCACCACGGCGAGCGAGGCGCCCAGGATCGTGTTGCGGCGCTTGCGGGCAGCCGCCGCCGCGACGCGGCGCTCCATCTGGCGCTCGTACTTCTCGCGGGCGAGCTGCCGCCGCCGCTGTTCGCTGCTGACCACCGGCCGTGTCTCCTGAACGATGTGCGCTGGACCTCCCCCGCCCGATCGCGGGCGAGGAGGGATGGTGAAGGGTTCCGGAGCGGATCATCGCATCCATCGGCGGCCAAGTGTAGGGACCCGGCCCGTAAGAAGGCGGTGAACCTGTCAGGCGAACCGCGCCCGGCACCCCAATCTGGTTCGCAACCGGACCCGCACCGCCGGTAGGCTGCCCCTAAATCACTCTTGGCAGCATCCGTACTGGCAGCCGTCACAGCCTGTCGCCGCACACCGAAGGACGCGCGTGTTCATCGCCGGATTCCCCGCTGGAGCCTGGGGCACCAACTGCTACCTGGTCGCACCGGGACCCGGTGAGGAGTGCGTCATCGTCGATCCCGGCCACCAGGCCGCCGCCGGCGTCGAGGAACTGGTCCGCGAGCACCGTCTGAAGCCCGTCGCCGTGCTGCTCACCCACGGCCACATCGACCACGTCGCCTCGGTGGTCCCGGTCTGCGGCGCCCGCGGCGTCCCGGCCTGGATCCACCCCGAGGACCGGTACATGATGGCCGACCCGGAGAAGGCGCTCGGCCGCTCCCTGGGCACCCAGCTGATGGGCGAGCTCACCGTCGGCGAGCCCGACGACGTGCGCGAGCTCACCGACGGCAGCGTGCTGGAGCTGGCCGGCCTGCAGCTCACCGTGGACCACGCCCCGGGCCATACCGGGGGGTCGGTGACCTTCCGGACGCCCGGTGCCGAGGACCTCCCCCCGGTGCTCTTCTCGGGCGACCTGCTGTTCGCCGGCTCCATCGGGCGTACCGACCTCCCGGGCGGGGACAGCGAGGCGATCATGCGATCGCTGGCCCGGGTGTGCCTGCCCCTCGACGATTCCACCGTGGTCCTCTCCGGCCACGGCGGTCAGACCACCATCGGCCGCGAGCGCGCCACCAACCCCTACCTCCGACAGGCAGCGGGGGCGGCCGGCGCCCCGGCTTTCCCGCGACGAGGAATGTGACGGAAGAGAAGTTGAGCACCTTCACCGCCCCCAAGGGCACCTACGACCTGCTGCCCCCCAGCTCCGCGACCTTCCTGGCGATCCGCGAGCGCATCGCCGCGCCCGCCCGCCGGGCCGGTTACGGCTACGTCGAGACCCCGGTCTTCGAGGACGTGAAGCTGTTCTCCCGCGGCGTCGGCGAGTCCACCGACATCGTGACCAAGGAGATGTTCTCCCTCACCAAGCGCGGCAAGGAGGACCTCGCGCTGCGCCCCGAGGGCACCGCCTCGGTGCTGCGCGCCGCGCTCCAGGCCAACCTGCACAAGCTGGGCAACCTGCCGGTCAAGCTCTGGTACTCCGGCTCGTACTACCGCTACGAGCGTCCGCAGGCCGGCCGCTACCGCCAGTTCTCCCAGGTCGGCGCCGAGGCGATCGGCGCCGAGGACCCGGCGCTGGACGCCGAGCTGATCATCCTCGCCGACGACGCGTTCCGCTCGCTGGGCCTGTCGAACTACACGCTGCTGCTCAACAGCCTCGGCGACAAGCAGTGCCGCCCGGTCTACCGCGCCGCCCTGATCGAGTTCCTCTCCGGCCTCGACCTGGACGAGGACACCCGCCGCCGTGCCGAGATCAACCCGCTGCGCGTCCTCGACGACAAGCGCGAGTCCGTCCAGGAGCAGCTCGTCGGCGCGCCGATGCTGCGCGACTTCCTGTGCGAGGACTGCAAGGCGTACGACGAGAAGGTCCGCGAGCTGCTCACCGCCAACGGCGTGGCGTTCACCGACGACCCGAAGCTCGTGCGCGGCCTGGACTACTACACCCGCACCACCTTCGAGTTCGTGCACAACGGCCTCGGCGCCCAGTCCGCGATCGGCGGCGGCGGCCGCTACGACGGCCTGTCCGAGATGATCGGCGGCCCGGCGCTGCCGTCCGTCGGCTGGGCCCTCGGCGTGGACCGCACCTACCTCGCGCTGGAGGCCGAGGGCGTCGTCCTCGACCTGCCGGCCGCCACCTCCGTCTACGCCGTCGCGCTCGGTGAGGAGGCCAAGAACCTGCTGTTCGCCAAGGTGGTCGAGCTGCGCCGGGCCGGCGTCGCCACCGACCTCGCCTTCGGCGTCAAGAGCATCAAGAACGCCATGAAGTCCGCCGACCGGTCCGGCGCCCGCTTCGCCCTGATCGCCGGGGACCGGGACCTCGCCGAGGGCGTCGTCCAGCTCAAGGACATGAGCACCGGCGAGCAGTCCCCCGTCGCCCTTGACGCACTCGTCACCACCCTGAAGGAGAAGCAGCTGTGATCCGCACGCACGACGCGGGCACGCTCCGCCCGGAGCACGCAGGCACCACCGTCACCCTGGCCGGCTGGGTCGCCCGCCGCCGCGACCACGGCGGCGTGGCCTTCATCGACCTGCGCGACGCCTCCGGCACCGTGCAGATCGTGGTCCGCGACCTGGACTCGGTGCACGGCCTGCGCGCCGAGTACTGCGTCAAGGTCGTCGGCGACGTCCGGGTGCGCCCCGAGGGCAACGAGAACCCCGACATCCCGACCGGCGCCGTCGAGGTCGTGGTCAGCGACATCGAGGTCCTCTCCGAGGCCGCGCCGCTGCCGTTCCCGGTCGCCGAGTACGAGCCGGGCACGGTCAACGAGGAGGTCCGGCTGCGCTACCGCTACCTGGACCTGCGCCGTGAGGGCCCGGCCAAGGGCCTGCGGCTGCGCTCGAAGGTCAACAACATCATCCGCCGGGTGATGGAGGAGAACGACTTCCTCGACATCGAGACGCCGTACCTGACCCGCTCCACACCCGAGGGCGCCCGCGACTTCCTCGTCCCGGTCCGCCTGCAGCCCGGCCACTGGTACGCCCTGCCGCAGTCGCCCCAGCTGTTCAAGCAGCTGCTGATGGTGGCCGGCATGGAGCGCTACTACCAGATCGCCCGCTGCTTCCGCGACGAGGACTTCCGCGCCGACCGGCAGCCGGAGTTCACCCAGCTGGACATCGAGGCCTCGTTCGTCGACCAGGAGGACATCCTGGCCCTCGGCGAGAAGATCGTCGGCGCCATCTGGCGCGAGGTGCACGGCTACGAGGTCCCGAACCCGCTGCCGCGGATGACCTACGCCGACGCCATGTCCCGCTACGGCTCCGACAAGCCGGACGTCCGCTTCGGCCAGGAACTCACCGACCTCACCGAGTACTTCAAGGGCACCGAGTTCCGCGTCTTCCAGGCCCCGTACGTCGGCGCCGTGGTCATGCCGGGCGGCGCCTCGCAGCCCCGCAAGGCCCTCGACGCCTGGCAGGACTGGGCCAAGGCCCGCGGCGCCCGCGGCCTCGCCTACGTCGTGATCGACGCCGAGACCGGCGAGCTGCGCGGCCCGGTCGCCAAGAACCTCTCCGAGGAGCACCTGGCCGGCCTGGCGGCCGCCGCCGGCGCCAAGAACGGCGACGCGATCTTCTTCGCCGCCGGCAAGGAGCGCGCCTCGCAGGAGCTGCTCGGCGCCGCCCGTCTGGAGATCGGCCGCCGCTGCGAGCTGATCGACGAGTCGCAGTGGGCGTTCCTCTGGGTCGTCGACTTCCCGATGTTCGAGCCGATCGAGGACGACAAGGGCGAGTTCCAGGGCTGGCACGCGGTGCACCACCCGTTCACCGCCCCGACCGCGGAGTCGCTGGCCACCTTCGACACCGACCCGGGCTCGGCGCTGTCCAACGCCTACGACCTCGTGCTCAACGGCTCGGAGCTGGGCGGCGGTTCGATCCGTATCCACCAGCGGGACGTCCAGAAGCGCGCGTTCGACGCGATCGGCCTGTCCGAGGAGGAGGCGGCCTCGCAGTTCGGCTTCCTGCTGGACGCCTTCAACTACGGCCCGCCGCCGCACGGTGGCGTCGCCTTCGGCCTGGACCGGATCGTCACCCTCCTCGGCGGGTACGACACCATCCGGGACGTCATCGCGTTCCCGAAGACGTCCACCGGTGGCGACCCGCTGACCGGCGCCCCGACCCCGATCACCCCGGCGCAGCGCCGCGAGGCCGGCGTGGACGCCCAGCCCAAGGTCCGCGAGGACGCCAAGTCCGAGGCGCAGCCCAAGGGCTGACGCGCCATCGGCTAACCTGCAACGGCCCCGGACGGTCCACCCACCGTCCGGGGCCGGTCCACAAGGACGTGTGACACAGGGAGGGTTGACCACCCATGAAGGTCAGTACCAGGGTCGAATGTCCGGACGACGCGCCGGCCACCCGGCGGGTTCACATGGCGGCGTTCCCGGGCCCGGACGAGGCGGACCTCGTCGACGCGCTGCGGCGCGATCCGGCCTGGCTGCCCGGGCTCTCGGTGGTGGCGGTCGACGACGGCGGGCTGGTGATCGGGCACGCCCTGCTGACCCGGTTGCGGGTCGGCACGGACGGCGAGGGCCTCGCGCTCGCGCCGGTCGCGGTCGCGCCGGAGTGGCAGCGCAAGGGCGTCGGCGAACTCGTCGTGCGCGCGGCGCTGTCGGCGGCCGAGGAGGCGGGGGAGAAGCTCGTGGTCGTCCTCGGCGACCCGGCCTACTACCGCCGGTTCGGTTTCGCGCCGGCCCGGCTGCACGAGGTGACCGGCCCGTTCGAGGTGCCGGAGGCGTACTTCCAGGCGCTCGCGCTGCCCGCGTACGACGGCGCGCCGCGCGGGCTGTGCCGCTACCCCGAGCCGTTCGAGGTCGCAGCCTAGTCCCGGCCCGCGGAGCCGAACGTGGCCCGGCAGCTGTGCACGAACGCGGCCATCGCCGGGGTGAGCTGGCGGTCCCTGGGCCAGTAGAGCCCGACCTGGCTGGGACTCAGGTCCGCCACCGGCCGGTACGCGACGTCCTCGCGCGGCGCCAGCCGGCTCATGGTCTCCGGTGCGATCCCGATGCCCTGGCCGCACACCACCGCGGCCAGCCACTCGTCGGTGTTGTGCGCCACCGCGCCGATCCGCACCGGACGACCGCGCCGTTCCTCGCCGGCGAGCCAGTACTCGCGCCAGTGCCCGGCCTCGTGCGGGATCGCGACGAACGGCTCGTCCAGCAGGTCCGCCAGGCGCAGCTCCGCCAGTGCGGCCAGCCGGTGCCCGGCGGGCATCGCCACCACCCGCGGCTCCTCGCCCAGCACGGCGACGTTGTACTGCGAGGACAGGTAGGGCGGCGCGTGCCAGAGGGTGAGGTCGATCTCCCCGGTGGCCAGGCCCGAGGTCGGGTCGAACCAGTTGTTCTGCCGCAGCTCCACCTGCCAGCCGGGCATCCGCCGGGAGAAGTCGGCGACCGTGCTGCGGGTCATCAGGTTGATGATGCCGCCCTCGAACCCCACCCGCAGCGTGGCCACCTGCTCGGCGGCGGCCGCCCTGGTGGCGCGCAGCGCCTCGTCCCAGCCCGCCAGCATCGCGCCGGCGTGCTCGGCGAGCGCGCGGCCGGCCGGGGTGGGGGCCATGCCCCGGCGGGAGCGCTCGAAGAGTTCGACCCCGAGCAGCGTCTCCAGCTGGCGGATCTGCTTGGTCAGCGTCGGCTGGGAGACGAACAGCCGGGCCGCGGCGGCCGTGAGCTGTCCCTCCTCGCAGACCGCGGCGAAGCTGCGCAGCAGACGGGTGTCGATATCCATGCCCCAAGGTTATGGAACCGGAAATTGGACCGGTCCGGCAGGTCTGGGCGAAGGTTGATCGTTCGGTCTCGCGACCGGTGATCGGGGGAGTGCGGCAGCGGCGGTTCAGGGGGCCGCCGCTGCCGCCCGCGTCCGCCCAGGACCTGCGAATCCGGCCTTCAGCGCCTACCGTGAGGGATCATCAGCGGTTGGACGGAGGATCCCGGGTGGCCAAGGTGCAGCGGCTGGCGAAGCGGCCGTACGAGCGGGAACTGCTGCGGCTCCAGCAGGAACTGGTGAAGCTCCAGGAGTGGGTGCGGGTCGAGGGCGCCCGGCTGGTCGTCGTCTTCGAGGGCCGCGACGCGGCGGGCAAGGGCGGCGCGATCAAGCGGGTGACGGAGTATCTGAACCCCCGCATCGCCCGGGTCGCGGCGCTGCCGATGCCGACCGAGCGGCAGAAGAGCCAGTGGTACTTCCAGCGGTACGTCGAGGAACTGCCGGCGGCCGGGGAGATCGTGCTGTTCGACCGCAGCTGGTACAACCGGGCCGGGGTCGAGCGGGTGATGGGCTTCTGCACCGACGAGGAGTACTGGCAGTTCCTGCACCAGTGCCCGACCTTCGAGCGGATGTTGATCGAGGCGGGCATCCTGCTGCGCAAGTACTGGTTCTCGGTGAGCGACACCGAGCAGGAGCGGCGTTTCTGGGACCGCCTGGAGGACCCGATGAAGCGCTGGAAGCTCTCCCCGATGGACGTCGAGTCGCTCACCCACTGGGAGGACTACTCGCGGGCCAAGGACGAGATGTTCATCTACACCGACACCCCGGACTCGCCGTGGAACGTGGTGGAGAGCGACGACAAGCGGCGGGCCAGGATCAACATGATCGCCCACCTGCTGTCCACCGTGCCGTACCACGAGGTGGCCGCGCCGAAGATCGACCTGCCGCCGCGCCCGGCCCCGCGAGGCTACCAGCGGCCCCCGCGCGACCTCCAGAAGTACGTTCCGGACCACGCTGCCAGACTGGAGTAGACGGGGCTACTCCGGGCGCCGCACTCCTGCGATCGGGCCCTCGTGGCGCCCGGGCGAGGTCAGGAGGCGTGCTCATGTTCGTCCGCACCGTTTATGCCACCGGGCACCCCGACCGGATCGACCGGACCCTCGACGGGCTCCGCACCGAGGCCGTCGGGCTGCTCGCCCCGCAGCCGGGCTACCTCGGCTACGGGCTGTACGCCGACCGGGCGCTGGGCAAGATCACCATGGGCTCGTGGTGGGACACCGCGCAGGCCGAGCGGGACAGCGACCAGGAGCTCGGCGAGCGCCGGGCCGAGCTGCTCGCGCCGCTGGCCGGCACCGTGGCCACCGACGTGTGGGAGGCCGTCGCGGCGGCGCCGCCCGGAGACGCCGGGCCGGGGGCCGGGTTCCGCCTGGTGCGGGCCGAGGTCGACCCGGGCAAGCTGGATCGTCTGGCGGAGGTCTTCCGGGAGCGGGCGCTGCCCGTGCTGGAGAAGAGCGAGGGGTTCGTCACCGGCGCGATGCTCGTCGACCGGGCGCGCGGCCGGGCCGTCGTGGGAACGATCTTCGCCGACCGGGCGAGCCTGGAGGCCTCCCGCGGGCCGCAGGCCGACGCCCGGGCGCAGGCCTCGGCCGCCGTCGGCGCCACCATCGTGTCGGTGGAGGAGTTCGACGTCGTGCTGCTGGACCGCCGCAAGAGGTGAACCCGGCGGGCGTGTCGGCACCCTCGCATAGGCTTCCGGTGTGGACGAACCGGACCTCTTCACCGCCGCCGCCGAGGAACGCCAGGCCAAGGAGCCCGGCCGGGCCCCACTGGCCGTGCGGATGCGCCCGCGCACCCTGGACGAGGTCGCCGGGCAGCGCCAGCTGCTCAAGGCCGGCTCACCGCTGCGCCGGCTGGTGTCCGGCTCGCGCGGGCCGGCGGCGACCAGCTCGGTGATCCTGTGGGGCCCGCCCGGCACCGGCAAGACCACGCTCGCGCACGTCATCAGCCAGGCCGTCGAGGGGCGTTTCGTCGAACTGTCCGCGATCACCGCCGGCGTGAAGGAGGTGCGCGCGGTCATCGACGGCGCCCGGCGGGCGGTCGGCATGTCCGGCCGCGAGACGGTGCTCTTCCTGGACGAGATCCACCGCTTCTCCAAGGCCCAGCAGGACTCGCTGCTGCCGGCCGTCGAGAACCGCTGGGTCACCCTGATCGCGGCGACCACCGAGAACCCGTACTTCTCGGTGATCTCGCCGCTGCTGTCACGCTCGCTGCTGCTCACCCTGGAGTCGCTCACCGACGACGACGTCCGCGCGCTGCTGCGCCGCGCGGTGGCCGACGAGCGCGGCCTGGAGGGCGCGCTGGAACTGACCGAGGAGGCCGAGGACCACCTCGTGCGGCTCGCCGGCGGGGACGCCCGGCGGGCGCTCACGACACTGGAGGCGGCGGCCGGGGCGGCGCTGGAGAAGGGCGAGCCGAGCATCACGCTGGCCACCACCGAGACGGCCGTCAACCAGGCGGCGGTGCGCTACGACAAGGACGGCGACCAGCACTACGACGTGGCGAGCGCCCTGATCAAGTCGATCCGCGGCAGTGACGTCGACGCCACGCTGCACTACCTGGCCCGGATGATCGAGGCGGGGGAGGACCCCCGCTTCATCGCCCGGCGGCTGATGATCTCGGCCAGCGAGGACGTCGGCCTGGCGGACCCGACGGCGCTGCCGACGGCCGTCGCGGCGGCCCAGGCGGTGGCGCTGATCGGCTTCCCGGAGGCGCGGATCATCCTGTCCCAGGCGGCGATCGCGCTGGCCCTGGCGCCCAAGTCGAACGCGGCCTACCTGGCGATCGACGCGGCGCTGGCGGACGTCCGGCAGGGTCTTGCGGGCGCGGTGCCACCGCACCTGCGGGACGCGCACTACGGCGGCGCGGGCAAGCTCGGCCACGGCCAGGGCTACCAGTACCCGCACGACCTGCCGGAGGGCATCGCGGCCCAGCAGTACGCGCCGGACGCGGTGCACGGCAAGGACTACTACCAGCCGACCCGGCGCGGCGGCGAGGCCCGCTACGCGGACGTCGTGGAGTGGACGAGGGGCCGGCTCAGGGGCGAGTGAACACCCCGTCGGTGCGCCGGTATACTCGATCGGAGTGCCACGTCCCGGGACGGCGGCGGGGGAGACCCCACCGACCGGCCGCACCAGCGGGACGCCGGCCGTAGGCCCCTTCCGAGGGGTCCGCACCAGGAGCGTCGCGCACCGTTTCGGTGTCGCGGGCGGCCCAGTTCACTGGATCGTCCGTGTGACAAGCACGTCCGTGCCCGGCTCCGGAGAGCGGCTGATCCCACCGCGCAGGCGGCGGGGTTTTCTCCGGGTCGCGAGATGCGACCTCCGTCAACACCTGGTGAAGCCGTATTCGAAAGCAAGGAAGGTTTGGTTCATGGCGAACCAGAAGCGTCCCAAGGTCAAGATCGCGCGTGCGCTCGGCGTGCCGCTGACCCCGAAGTCCGTCAAGTACTTCGAGGCCCGCCCGTACCCGCCCGGCCAGCACGGCCGTGGCCGCAAGCAGAACTCGGACTACAAGGTCCGTCTGCTCGAGAAGCAGCGTCTTCGCGCCCAGTACGACCTGAGCGAGAAGCAGCTGTCGCGTGCGTTCGACCGCGCGAAGAAGGCCGAGGGCAAGACCGGTGAGGCGCTCGTCGCCGAGCTGGAGACCCGTCTGGACTCGCTGGTGCTGCGTTCGGGCATCGCCCGCACCATCTACCAGGCCCGCCAGATGGTCGTCCACGGCCACATCGAGGTCAACGGCGGCAAGGTCAACAAGCCGTCGTTCCAGATGAAGCCGGGCTACGTGGTGACCGTCCGCGAGCGCAGCAAGGAAAAGGTCCCCTTCCAGGTCGCCCGTGAGGGTGGCTACGCGGGTGAGGGCCAGACCCCGAAGTACCTCGAGGTCAACCTGAAGGCCCTGGCCTTCCGCCTGGACCGTGCGCCGCAGCGCAAGGAGGTCCCGGTGATCTGTGACGAGCAGCTGGTCGTCGAGTACTACTCGCGCTGACCCGCGACGGTTCCGCACTCCGCGGAGCCACGGCGAGCCCCCACCGCCCCTCGGGGTGGTGGGGGCTCGCCCCTTTCCGGCGCCCTTTCCGGGAGCGGCGCCCGGCTCAGGCGCTCTCGCCGGCCATCGCGGCGGCCAGCCGCAGGTGCGGGCGGGCCTCAGCCGCGCGGCCCTGGCGCTCCAGGGTGCGGCCGAGCATCAGCCGGGCGTAGTCCTCGGCCGGGTCGGCCTCCAGGATCCGGAGCAACTCGGCCTCGGCGTTGCGGAGTTGGGCGGAGTGGTAGTAGCTGCGGGCGAGCAGCAGGCGGACCGAGAGGTTGGCCGGCTCCTCGGCGAGCACGCCCGCCAGGATGTGGGCGGCCTCGCTGTACGCCTTGGACTCGAAGTAGAGCTTCGCCCGGCGGTACTCGTCGGCGGCGGTGTGGACGGCCACGGTGGCTCCTTCCGGCTTGGTACTTGCCTCCTCAAGCAATCCGCAAGCTTCAGCTATTCCGCACCGGCGCGGGCGCCGGGGCCGGCGGGACGGAGTGCGGGGTCGGCCCCGGCCCGGGCCCGCCGGGGGAGCCGCCGGCACCGAGGGCCCGGGACACCGCCGCGTCGAGGCCGAGCCGGGTGCCCGCCGCGAAGCAGTCCTCGTACTCCTGCTCGGTCAGCCCGGCACGGGCCCGTTCGGCGCACTGCCGGTGCGGGCCGAAGAAGAACCGCGAGCCGAGGAAGGGCGTGCCGACCGTGCGCCAGATCCGGTGCGCCGCGCCCTGGAGCAGCCGGGCCTCGTGCAGGTCGCCCGGGACGTCCGGCCCGGCGGGCTCGGTCTCCAGCAGCGCCAGCAGGTCGATGCCGAGGACGATGCCCAGCAGGTCGTGGAACAGGTGGTTGAGCCGCACGCTCTCCCGGGCGAGGACCCGGGCCGGGCGGACCTCGCCGTCCAACCAGTGCGAGAAGGCCATCGCGTACAGCACGTACGCGTACGCCCACTGCTCGCCGTGCTCCTCGCACACCTCGCGGGCCTGGCCGAACCACAGCTCGCCGCTCTCCCGGTCGCCCTGGAAGACGTAGGCGAGGCCGAGTTCGAGCATGGCCATCAGGACGTTGCTGTTGAGCTCGCCGATCGTCCGGTAGTGCCACAGCGCCTCCTCGAACAGCTCGGCGGCGCGGTCGGGTTCGTCGCCGATCAGGGCCGCGCAGCCCTGCCGGTGGACGGCGTAGGCGAGCGCGCGGTCGTCGCCGGTGGCCAGCGCCTGGCGGCGGCACTCCTCCAGCGCCGGACGGGCGGCGGACAGATCGCCCTGGAGCGTCGCCATGTAGCCGGTCACCCAGAGCGCCTTGGCGCGCGCCTCGGTCGGCTCGCCGTCCAGGGCGAGCGCGCGGTCCAGCCAGTGCCGGCCCTCACCGAGGTGGCCGCTGCCGACCCAGTAGAACCAGAGCGTGCCGGCCATCAGCAGGGCGAGCTGCTCCTCGCCGGGCTCGGAGAGGCAGAACTCCAGCGCGGCCCGGAGGTTGGTGTGGGCGAGCCCGGTGCGTTCGGCGGTCTCCGCCTGCCGGGGGCCGAACCACTCGACCTCGCCCCAGGTGGCGACCCCCAGGTACCAGTCGCGGTGGCGGCGCAGCAGCCGCTGCTCGTCGCCGGCGGCGCGCAGCCAGTGGCCGCCGTACTCGCGCAGGGTGTCGAGCAACCGGAAGCGGATGCCGTGGGCGGTGTCCTCGCGCAGGACGACGGACTTGGCGACGAGCTCGGAGAGCAGGTCGAGGACGTCCTCGGCGTCGATGCCCTCGGCGGCGCACACGTACTCGGCGGCCTCCAGGTCGAAGCCGCCGGCGAAGACCGAGAGGCGGGCCCAGAGTAAACGTTCCTGCACCGTGCAGAGCTCGTGACTCCAGCCGATCGTCGTGCGCATCGTCTGGTGTCTGGGCAGGGCCGTTCTCGCGCCGCCGGTCAGCAGTCGGAAGCGGTCGTCCAGCCGGGCCGTGATCTGCTCGACGGACAGCGCACGCAGCCGTCCGGCCGCCAGCTCCACGGCGAGCGGGATGCCGTCCAGCCGACGGCACAGCACGCCCACCGCCTCGGCGTTCGCCTCCGTCACGGCGAAGGACGGCAGCACGGCGCGCGCCCGCTCGGCGAACAGCTGCACCGCGTCCGGCAGTGTGCCCGGCCCCGGCCGCCCGTCCGCCACCGGGCCGACCGGCAGCGGCGCCACCGTGAACAGGTGCTCGCCGCCGACCCGCAGCGGCGCCCGGCTGGTGGCCAGCACCCGCAGGCCGGGCACCGCCCGCAGGAGGGTGTCCGCGAGGTCCGCGCAGGCCTCCACCAGGTGCTCGCAGCCGTCCAGCAGGAGCAGCGGCCGGCGGCCGGCCAGCTGCTCGGTCAGCACCTCCAGCGGCGGCCGGGCGGCGCCGTGCGGCAGCCGCAGCGCCTCCAGGACGGCGTGGCCGAGCAGGAGCGGGTCCTGCACGGGGGCGACGTCGACCAGCCAGGTGCCGTCCGGGAACGCGCCCGCCGCCCGGGCCGCCGCGCGCAGTGCCAGCCTGCTCTTGCCGACCCCGCCCGGCCCGGTGACCGTCACCAGCCGGGCGTTCGCCAGCAGTCCGGCCAGCTCGGTCAGCTCCCGCCGCCGCCCGACGAAGCCGGTGACCTCGGCCGGCAGCCGACCGGGCTCCGCCGCGCGCCGGCGAGGACCGGCCTCCCGAGGCTGTCCTGTCCAGTCGCCGGCCAAGCGCTGCTCCCCGTGCTCCGGGCCCGGACCGTACGGGCCCGGACGTGCGTCGGGCCGTGCGGGCGACGACCCGCCTGGCAGAACGAGGTGACCGGCCGGTAGGTTACGCGGGCGGTTCGCACACCCGACCGGATCACGAGGCCGTCTTCGGACTCCCGTCGTCCGCCCGGAGGGCGGGCGCGGCGCGCACCCGGGCGACGGCACGCGGGAGGGGGTCCGGAAACGGGCCCCGAGGCCCGCTGCGCCATCGCGGACCCGGTCCGGAAACCGGGCGTGAGCGCGATAGGGTTCCGTTCTGGAGAACAGCAAGGCGAGGGAGCGCGCAAAGGTGTCCGTGGGAGAGCTGGCCGGGTTGCTCGTCGCCGTGTTCTGGGCGGTCCTGGTCACCCTGCTCGCCGTGGTGCTGGTCCGCCTCTCGCGGGTGCTCAAGGAGGCCACCGTCCTGGTCTCCGCCGTCACCGAGCAGGCCGTGCCGCTGCTGACCGAGGCGGGCGCCGCCGTGCGCAGCGCCAACGAGCAGCTGGAGCGGGTCGACGAGATCACCGCGAACGTCCAGGACGCCGCCGCCAACGCCAACGCGCTCTCCTCCACCGTCGCGGCCACCCTGGGCGGGCCGCTGGTGAAGGTCGCGGCCTTCAGCTACGGCGTCCGCAAGGCCGTCGCCAGGCAGCAGGGCGGCAACCCGTCCGTGCCCGCCCAGCCGGGCGAGCGCGAGGAGCTGGCCCGGCTGATCCGGGCCGAGGTGCGCGCCGCGACCGCCCCGCGCGGCGGCCTGCTGTCCCGGGTCCGGCGCGCGGTGAGGGGCTGACGCCGTGGTGCGACGCATCTTCTGGATGGCGGTCGGCGCCGGCGCCACCGTCTGGGCCATGAACAAGGCCAACGAGGCCGTGCACCGGCTCACCCCGGACAGCCTCTCCGGCACCGCCGCGCGCGGCGCGCTGCACCTGGGCGACCTGGCCAAGCAGTTCGCCCAGGACGTGAAGGCCGGCATGGCCGAGCGCGAGGACCAGCTGCGCGACGACCTCGGACTCCACGGCACCGCCGTCGTCGAGCCCCGGCGCGAGCGCCGGGTCCTGCGGGGCGAACCGCAGTACCGAGCTATCTCGGCGGCGCCCGGCAGTCCGGCCGCCGCCCTGCCTCCGTCCAGCAGTGCCCGCAAGACCCCCAGAGCCATTGAAGAAACGCCCCGCCGCGCCCTGCCGCCGCGGGGTGGCACCCCGAACCGGAAGGACCACTAATGGAGTCGGCTGAGATCCGCCGCCGCTGGCTGCGCTTCTTCGAGGAGCGCGGCCACACCGTCGTTCCGTCGGCGTCCCTGGTCGCCGACGACCCCACCCTGCTGCTGGTCAACGCCGGCATGGTGCCGTTCAAGCCCTACTTCCTGGGCGAGGTCAAGCCGCAGTTCTCGCGCGCCACCAGCGTCCAGAAGTGCGTGCGCACCCTGGACATCGAGGAGGTCGGGAAGACCACCCGGCACGGCTCCTTCTTCCAGATGTGCGGCAACTTCTCCTTCGGCGACTACTTCAAGGAAGGAGCCATCAAGTTCGCGTGGGAGCTGCTCACCACTCCCGTCGCGGACGGCGGCTACGGCCTGGAGAAGGAGAAGCTCTGGATCACCGTCTACAAGGACGACGACGAGGCCGAGCAGATCTGGCGCGACGTCATCGGCGTGCCCTCGGAGCGCATCCAGCGCCTGGGCATGAAGGACAACTTCTGGTCGATGGGCGTCCCCGGCCCGTGCGGCCCGTGCTCGGAGATCAACTACGACCGCGGCCCCGCGTACGGCGAGGAGGGCGGCCCGGCCGTCAACGGCGAGCGCTACCTGGAGATCTGGAACCTGGTCTTCATGCAGTACGAGCGCGGCCACGGCGACGGCAAGGACGGCTTCGAGATCCTCGGCGACCTGCCGAGCAAGAACATCGACACCGGCCTCGGCCTGGAGCGCCTCGCGGCCATCCTGCAGGACGTCGACAACCTCTTCGAGATCGACACCAGCCGGATGATCCTCGACCGCGCCGCCGAGCTCACCGGCCACACCTACGGCGCCGACCACAAGTCGGACGTGTCGCTGCGCGTGGTCACCGACCACATCCGCACCGGCCTGATGCTGGTCGGCGACGGCGTCACCCCCGGCAACGAGGGTCGCGGCTACGTGCTGCGCCGCATCCTGCGCCGCGCCATCCGCAACATGCGCCTGCTGGGCGCCACCGGTCCGGTCGCCAAGGACCTGATCGACATCGCGATCAAGGCGATGGCCCCGCAGTACCCGGAGCTGGAGGCCGACCGCAAGCGCATCGAGACGGTCGTCGTCGGCGAGGAGTCGGCGTTCCTGCAGACCCTGAAGGCCGGCACCAGCCTGCTGGACGCCGCGGTCACCGAGACCAAGCAGGCCGGCGGCGCCGTCCTCTCCGGAGACCAGGCGTTCAAGCTGCACGACACCTACGGCTTCCCGATCGACCTGACCCTGGAGATGGCCGAGGAACAGGGCCTCCAGGTCGACGAGGCCGGCTTCCGCCGCCTGATGCAGGAGCAGCGGGACCGCGCCAAGGCGGACGCCAAGGCCAAGAAGATGGGCCACGCCGACGTCGCCGCGTACCGCGAGGTGGCCGACAAGTCCGGCGCGAGCCTGTTCACCGGCTACACCCTCACCGAGGGCGAGGCCACCGTGGTGGGCCTGCTGGTGGACGGCGTCCCGTCGCCGGCCGCCTCCGAGGGCGACGAGGTCGAGATCATCCTCGACCGCACCCCGTTCTACGCCGAGGGCGGCGGCCAGCTCGCCGACCACGGCCGGATCCGGCTGGAGTCCGGCGCGGTCGTCGAGATCCGCGACGTGCAGCAGCCCGTCCCGGGCGTGATCGTCCACTCCGGCGGGGTGCTGTTCGGTGAGGTCGTGCTCGGCGCGTCCGCGTACGCCACGATCGACACCGACCGCCGCCGCGCGATCGCCCGCGCCCACTCGGCCACCCACCTGACCCACCAGGCGCTGCGCGACGCGCTCGGCCCGACGGCCGCCCAGGCCGGCTCCGAGAACGCCCCGGGCCGCTTCCGCTTCGACTTCGGCTCGCCGGCCGCCGTGCCGGGCAGCGTGCTGACCGACGTCGAGCAGAAGATCAACGACGTGCTGACCCGCGAGCTGGAGGTCACCGCCGAGGTCATGACGATGGACCAGGCCCGCAAGGCCGGCGCCATCGCGATGTTCGGCGAGAAGTACGGCGACGAGGTCCGGGTCGTCACCATCGGCGACTTCTCCAAGGAGCTGTGCGGCGGCACCCACGTCGGCAACACCGCCCAGCTGGGCCTGGTGAAGCTGCTCGGCGAGTCCTCGATCGGCTCCGGCGTGCGTCGCGTCGAGGCGCTGGTCGGCGTCGACGCGTACAGGTTCCTGGCCCGCGAGCACACCGTGGTCTCCCAGCTCACCGAGCTGGTCAAGGGCCGCCCGGAGGAGCTGCCGGAGAAGATCTCGGGCATGCTCACCAAGCTCAAGGACGCCGAGAAGGAGATCGAGCGCTTCCGCGCCGAGAAGGTGCTGGCCGCCGCGGCGGGCCTGGCCGACTCGGCCGAGGACGTGCACGGCATCTCCGTGGTGGCCGCCCAGGTCGCCGACGGGGTCGGCGCGGACGAGCTGCGCAAGCTGGTCCTCGACGTGCGCGGCCGCCTCGGCTCGCGCCCGGCCGTGGTCGCCGCCTTCACCGTGGCGAACGACCGCCCGCTGACCGTGATCGCCACCAACGAGGACGCCCGCGGCCGCGGCATCAAGGCCGGCGAGCTCGTCCGCGTCGCCGCGAAGACCCTCGGCGGCGGCGGTGGCGGCAAGGACGACGTCGCCCAGGGCGGCGGGTCCAACCCGGCCGCGGTCGGCGAGGCCATCGCCGCGGTGCGCGGCCTGGTCGCGGAGCGCGCCTCCTGATGGAGTTCGAGGAGAGGCCCTTCAGGCGTGGGCGGCGGATCGCCGTCGACGTCGGTGACGCCCGGATCGGGGTCGCGTCCTGCGACCCCGACGGGGTGCTCGCCACTCCGGTGGAGACCGTCCCGGCCGGCGTGAAGTCGCAGGCCAGGATCGCCGCGATCGTCGACGAGTACGGGGCGATCGAGGTGGTCGTCGGGCTGCCGCGCTCCCTCAGCGGCAAGGAGGGCCCGGCGGCGGAGAAGGTCCGCGCGTACGCGGCGCGGCTGGCCAACCGGGTCTACCCGGTGCCGGTCCGGCTGGTCGACGAGCGGATGTCCACCGTCACCGCGACCCACGGGCTGCGGGCCTCGGGCGTCAAGGCGAAGAAGGGGCGCTCGGTGGTCGACCAGGCCGCCGCGGTGGTGATCCTCCAGTCCGCCCTTGAGTCCGAACGGGTGAGCGGACGCCCGCCCGGTGAGAGCGTCGAGGCGGCGGGCTGACCGGCCTGCTCTAACGTCCCGGAGAGGGGTCCGTGCGGACGCGTCGGACGGCTCGTCGGCGTTGTCGAAGATCAGCAGCCAGCGCGGGGTGGGCACGCCGCGCCGCAGCGCCTCGCGGG
>NZ_JBEZGX010000065.1:0-47059 GCF_040650235.1 Kitasatospora sp. NPDC048722 | reverse complement strand
AGCGGATGATGCGCGACGCGAAGATCACGCAGATCTACGAGGGCACCAACCAGGTCCAGCGCATCGTCATGGCCCGCAACCTGCCGTAACGCGCAACGACCTCGAAGCTCCGGGAGCCCCCGGCCGATCCCCATCGGCCGGGGGCTCCGGCGTTTCCGGGGCGGCCCGGCCGCCGGCCGTCGGCCTGGCGTATAAATGATCGTCAACTTCCTTGTGGTGCACGGCATGCGGAGGGCATGGGGAATGAGCAACGAGAAGCGGGCGACCGGGCGGGTCTGGCTGATCACCGGGGCGAACTCCGGCTTCGGGCAGGCGATCGCCGAGGCCGCGATCGCCGCCGGGGACAGCGTGGTGGCGGCGGCCCGGCGGCCGGAGACGCTGGACGGGCTGGTCGCCGCGCACCCGGGGCGGGTCGTGCCGGTGCGGCTGGACGTGACGGACGCGGAGCGGATCCCGGTGGTCGTCGCCGAGGCGCTGGAGCGGTTCGGCCGGATCGACGTCCTGGTGAACAACGCCGGGCGCGGCCTGATCGGCGCCGTCGAGGAGTACGCCGACCGCGAGCTGCGGGACCTGATGGAGCTGCACTTCTTCGGGCCGGCCGCGCTCACCCGGGCCGTCCTGCCGCACCTGCGGGCGCAGGGCTCGGGGGCGGTCGTGCAGATGAGCAGCATGGGCGGGCGGTTCTCGTTCCCCGGCGTGGGGGCCTACTCGGCCACCAAGTTCGCGCTGGAGGGGCTGTCCGAGGCGCTGGCGCAGGAGGTCGCCGGGTTCGGGGTGAAGGTGCTGATCGTCGAGCCGGGTGCGTTCCGGACGGGCTTCGCCGGCGGCGGCGCCCTCGCGCACGCCACCCCGATCGCCGCCTACGACGCGGTCGTCGGCCCGGTCCGCACCGGCCTGCCGGACTCCGACGGCAAGCAGCCCGGGGATCCGGCCAAGGCCGCCGCGGCGATCCTCGCCGCGCTGGACGCCGAGCACACCCCGCTGCGGCTGGCGCTCGGCAGCGACGCCGTCGACGGGGTCCTGGGGCAGCTCGACCGCGCCCGCAAGGAGGTCGAGGCGTGGGAGGCGGTCGGTCGCGGGACCGACTTCGCCGACCTCGCAAACTAAGGGAAACCTACAAAGGGGCCGTACCCGAATCGGTGCCCTCCGGCCTCTGAAGATCCCTCAATCCCCTGTCAGAGTGGCACAGGGTTCGACCGCTCTCCGGGCCCCGTGGCGCGGAGAGCGGTTTCGATTTGTGGCCTCTCAATAAACGTAGGGGGAAAGATTTCATGAATGCCGACAGCGGTGCCGCCGGCGCCGGTCAGGTGGTCGTCACCGGTCTCGGGGCGACCACGCCGCTCGGCGGGGACGTCCCCTCGACCTGGGCCGCGATGCTGGCCGGGCAGTCCGGGATCGCGGCCATCGAGGAGGCCTGGGCCGCGGACCTGCCCGCCCGGATCGCCGGCCGGCTGAAGGTCGAGCCGTCCGAGGTGATGGACCGCGTCCAGGCCCGGCGGCTGGACCGCTGCGAGCAGATCGCGCTGATCGCCGCCCGGCAGGCCTGGGCCGACGCGGGCTCGCCGGAGGTCGATCCGGAGCGCCTCGCCGTCGTCATCGGCACCGGCACCGGCGGCGCGGTCACCATGCTCGCGCAGGACGACGTGCTGGAGGCCTCCGGCGTCCGCAAGGTCTCCCCGCACACCGTGCCCATGCTGATGGCCAACGGCCCGGCCGCGTGGGTCAGCATCGAGCTGGGCGCGCGGGCCGGGGCGCACACCCCGGTCAGCGCCTGCGCCTCCGGCGCCGAGGCGATCGCCCTCGGCCTCGACCTGATCCGGCTCGGCCGCGCCGACGTCGTCGTCGCCGGCGGCGCCGAGGCCTGCATCTGCCCGCTCCCGATGGCCGGCTTCGCCCAGGCCAAGGCCCACTCGACCCGCAACGACGAACCCACCCGGGCCTCCCGGCCGTTCGACGTCGATCGGGACGGCTTCGTGATCGGCGAGGGCGCGGTCGTCCTCGTCCTGGAGCGCGCCGAGTTCGCCGCCGCCAGGGCGGCCCGCACCCACGCCGCCCTGGCCGGCGCGGCGGTCACCTCCGACGCCCACCACATCACCGCGGCGGCGGCCGAGGGACAGGTCCGGGCCATGCGGCGCGCGGTGGCCGAGGCGGGGCTCGCCCCGCAGGACGTCGCCCTCGTCCACGCCCACGCGACGTCCACCCAGATCGGCGACCTCGCCGAGGCGGAGTCGGTCACCGAGGCGATCGGGCTGCACCCGGCCGTGACCGCCACCAAGTCGCTCACCGGGCACCTCTTCGGGGCGGCCGGCGCGCTCGGGGCCCTCACGGCCGTCCTCGCCGTCCGGGAGGGGATCGTGCCGGCCACCGCCAACCTGGAGCGGCTCGACCCGGCGGTGAAGCTCGACGTCGTCGCGGGCGCGCCGCGCACCGGGGCCGTGCCGGTCGCGCTCACCAACGCGTTCGGCTTCGGCGGGCACAACGTCTCGCTGGTGTTCACGCGCTGACGCCGGGCCCGTCGAAATCCGGGCGACGAGGGGGCGATCGCTTCGTAGTCTGACGGCCGTGTCCTCCGACCTGCGCCTCGAACCCGTCACCCCGGCCAACCTCGACGCCGCCCTCGCCCTGCGGGTGCGGCCGGAGCAGGAGCGGCTGGTCTCACCGGTGGTGAAGTCCCTCGCGGAGGCGTACGTCCACGGCGACACCGCGTGGCCCCGGCTGATCTTCGACGGCGAGCGGACGGTCGGGTTCGTGATGGCCTTCTTCGACATCACGTTCCACCCCGACAAGGCGGGGGACCGGCCGCGTTCGGGCCTGTGGCGCCTGCTCGTCGACGCCGACCGGCAGGGCGGCGGCTACGGGCGTTTCGCGGTCGAGCAGGTGTGCGCGGAGGTCCGCCGCCGCGGCGGCACCCGCGTCACCGTCACGTACGTCCCCGGGCCTGACGGTCCCGCCGAGTTCTACGCCCGGCTGGGCTTCCGGCCGACCGGCGAGACGAGCGGCGACGACGCGGTGGCGGAGCTGGAGCTGGAGCTGGAGCCGGAGCTGGCCTGAGCCCGGGCGGGGGGCTCAGCGCTCGGGGAAGGGCGCGAGCTCGGCGTCCCAGGTGTCGGCGGCCGCGCGGAGCTCGGCGGGGGCGAGGAGGAACTCGGCGGTGTGGCCGGGCCACTCGTCGTCCCCGTCCCCGTCGTCCTCGTCGTCCTCGTCGTCGAGGTCCACCCACGGCGGCGCGGCCTCCAGCGCGAAGCGGACCCGCACCAGCCGCCGCCCGTCCGCGGGTTGCTCCGCGGCGAGGCCGAAGGTCAGCAGCGGCTCGGTGAAGTCGAGCGCACCCGGGCTGAGGGCCGGGTCGGCGGCGGCCCGCAGCCACCGCGAGATCCCCCGCGCCTCCCAGGTGGTCAGGCACGCCTCGACGAACCGCCACGTCCCCTCGGGCACGGCCGCGGCGCCGGCGATCACCAGCCAGTTGTCGTCGAAGCCCTCACCGCGCGCCGTCCCGAACTGGTAGCCGCGCGGCCGCAGGTCGAGCCGGTGCGAGGAGTCTTCGAGGAGCATCCGTCCATCGTGTCACCGTGCCCGCCCGGTCACCGCAGGAGGGCTGCCGCCTCGGCGCGGGCCCGGTCGAGCCAGGCGGCGCGGGTCGGGGCGGGGGCGTCGGTGACGGTGCGGAAGACCGTCCGGCGGACGTCGGTGACGCCGACGTACGGGAGGACGCAGGCGGCCCAGATCCGCTGGAGGGGATCGCCGAACTCCGTGCGCTCGCGCTCCTCCGGGGTGTCGGAGGTGTTGAGGACCAGGGCCCGGCCGGCCCGGAGCAGCCCGGCCGGTTCGCCGTCGGCGGTGCCGAGCTTGTACGCGACGCCGGGCGCGAGCACCCGCTGCACCCAGCCGGTGAGGACGGCGGGCGGCATGCCCCACCAGTTGGGGTGGATCAGGACGAGGGCGTCGAGGGTGGCCACTTCGGCGCGGTGCAGAGCGAGTTGCGGGTCGGCGGGCGCGTCGGCGGCGGCGACGGTGCCGGTCTCCTCGGCGGTGAGCAGGGCCGGGAACCCCTCCGCGTACAGGTCGTGGGCGCGCACGTCGCAGCCGCGCCCGCGCAGTTCGGCCACGACGGCGTCGTGCAGCGCGTGGTTGAAGCTGCCCGGCCGCGGGTGCGCCAGGTAGACCCCGATCCGGCCCGCCGTGTCGTCCATCGTCCCGCCCCTCCCCGGTCGCACGCCGTGTGCGGGCGCCCGATGCCGGTGATGCTACCGACCGGCGCCGGTGCTGCCCGGGGAATCTGTGCATGCGCACGCAACTCGGTACGATGAACGGCATGAACCGTGCCGACCTCACCCTGGGCCCGCTGCCGGAGCGCGATCACGCCTTCTACGGGCTGGTCTGGGCCGGCGCCACGCTGGCCGCCCGGGTGGACCGGGAGCTCGCCCGGGTCCACGGGCTGCCGCTGTCCTGGTTCGAGGTGATGCTGTGGCTCAACGGGCAGCGGGAGCCGGTCGCCGCCTCCGACCTCGGGGCGAAGACGATGCTCAGCCGCAGCCAGGTGTCCCGGGTGGTCGACGCCCTCGCCGGGCGCGGGCTGGTGGCCCGCTCGGCCTCGGACTCGGACGCCCGCTCGGTGCGGATCGAGCTGACCGAGCAGGGCCGGGCCGTGTTCGCCGAGGCCGACGCGACCCGGCGGGCGGTGCTCGCGCCGGTCTTCGACGACCGGCTCGACGACGCCGACATCGCCGCGCTGGAGACGGTCTGGCGCAAGCTGAAGGAGCCCGGGCCCGGCCGGGCGCCGGACGGGACCCGCTAGCGCGCCTCGCGCCCGGCCGGGCCGAGCGCCGGGCGGCCGGAGGCGGTCCGGATCACTTCGTCCAGGACCTCGCGCGAGCGGACCAGGTCGGCGATCATCCGGTCGATCCGCTCCCGCTCGGCGGTGAGCTCCTCGACCAGGAGCGGGGTGGCGATCTCGTTCGGGCCGCCGTCGGCGTCCCGCATGCAGGGGAGGATCTCGTAGATCTTGCGGCTGTGCAGTCCGGCCGCGAACAGCTCCTGGATGAGGATGACCCGGTCCACTGCGCCGTCCGGGAAGTCCCGGTGTCCGCCCAGGGTGCGCTCGGGGGCCAGCAGGCCCTGCTTCTCGTAGTAGCGCAGGGAGCGCTCGCTCACGCCCGTGCGCCTGGCCAGTTCACCGATCCGCATGCCGCCCACCCCGTCGCCGCGATCGAACGCCCGCCCCGCTCGACGCCGACCCCGATCGTAACGTCCGCGCCCGGTACGGCGGGGCGGTACCGGACGACGCGGTGTGAGGGGCGGCGGTGAGGGGCGGCCCGTCGGGGGTGTCGCGCGCCGGACCGTCGGGGGTGTCGCGCGTCGGACCGTCGGTCGTGCCATGATCCCTGCATGGCTTCCAACGTTTTCTTCGACATCACGATCGACGACCAGCCCGCCGGCCGGATCGTCTTCAAGCTGTACGACGACGTCGTTCCGGTCACCGCCCGCAACTTCCGCGAGCTCGCCACCGGCCAGAACGGCTTCGGCTACGAGGGCTCCGGCTTCCACCGCGTGATCCCCGACTTCATGCTGCAGGGCGGTGACTTCACCAACCACAACGGCACCGGCGGCCGCAGCATCTACGGCGAGAAGTTCGCGGACGAGAACTTCGAGATCAAGCACACCCGTGCCGGCCAGCTCTCGATGGCCAACGCGGGCCGCAACACCAACGGCTCGCAGTTCTTCATCACCACCATCGCCACCAACTGGCTGGACGGCAAGCACGTCGTCTTCGGCGAGGTCGTCGAGGGCATGGACGTCGTGAAGCTCATCGAGTCCAAGGGCTCGCAGAGCGGCCGCACCTCGGCCAAGATCACCATCGCCAAGTCCGGCATCGTCGAGTAATCACCGGCGCGTGGCCGGGCTCCCGCCCGGCCGACCCGGTACCGCGTACCGCCCCGTCGTGGAAAGTCGGATCCGCCGACCTCCCACTCGGGGCGGTGGCGTTTTCGGACGTCCGTCCGGACACCTTCCCGAATGTCGAGGCGTCGCCGCGCCGGGCCCGTCGGCCGGCCGGGTGAGCCCCCGGCGCGGCGGAGTCCGGTGGCGGCGGGCGGGGCGGTAGAGCTATCGTCGTGACGCACCCCAGCCCGCCGGAGAGACTGCTCGCCGGGGCCCGGTGGGACCTGTTCCCCGGGCACCCGTGGGCGGGCCTGGCCCGCGTCCCCGCCGGGGACGTCCGCCGGGTCGTGATCGACGGCGGCGACTGCCGCACCAAGGCCGGCCTGCTCACCGCCTGGGCGCGCGCCCTCGACTTCCCCTCGTACTTCGGCCACAACTGGGACGCCTTCGAGGAGTGCCTGGGCGACGCCCTCCACCCCGCCGGGGAGCCGGACCGGCCGCCGCCCCGGCTGCTCCTCGTCCTCGCCCGCGCGGACGAGCTCCTCGCCGACGCGCCCGAGGCCGAACTCACGACGTTGCTGCGGATCCTGGACGCCGCCGCCGTCGACCACCTGCTCGCCGTGCTGTTCGCGGCCCAGGACCCGTCCGCCACCGCGTACCGGTTCAGGGCGGCGGCCCGCGCACTGTGAAGGGTGGACTGGTGCGGCGGTCAACTGGCGTTTCCTGCAACGGAATTCGGCCAGTTCACCGGTACGTCGCGGCCAGTGCGCGGGAAAGCGGCGCACCCGGCGGACGGCGCGGCTAGGGTCCAGCACCATGAGTCTTGACGTTGAGGTCGTCCGGGAGACGACCGACGAGTTGGTGGCCGCGTTCGCCGGCCTGCTCCCGCAGCTGTCCGGTTCGGCCGACCCGCTGGACCGTGCGGCGCTGGCCCACCTGGTCGCCTGCGACTCCAACACGCTGCTGGTCGCCCGCCTCGACGGGGTGATCGTCGGCACGCTGACCCTGGTGCTGTCCCCGCTCCCGTCCGGCCTGCGGGCGCGGATCGAGGACGTGGTCGTCGACGCGGGGACGCGCGGCAAGGGCGTCGGCGCGGCCCTGACCGACGAGGCCGTGCGGCTGGCGCGCGAGGCCGGCGCCCGGACCCTCGACCTGACCTCCCGGCCGTCCCGCGAGGCCGCGAACCGCCTCTACGAGCGGGCCGGCTTCCAGGTCCGGGACTCGAAGGTCTACCGCTACGCGGGCTAGTCGGCGCCCGCTGCGCGGGAAGTCGGCCGGCCCGGCTTCTCGCGCGCCGGCGGAGGCAGCGGCGGCAGCAGGAACAGCGCCGGTGGTGCCGAGGGCGTAGGACCAATAGACGATGGCCGACCGGCCCGCGTCCGGGTGGAATGGTCGGATGGATCACGCGCCACGCACCGAGCAGCCGTACGGCGGCCTCACCGCCGCCCAGCGGTCCGCCTACCTCGACCGCATCGCCGTCCCCGAGCCCGGCGCGCCGTCCCCGGAGGCGCTCGCCCGGCTCCAGCTCGCGCACCTGCGCGCGGTCCCGTTCGAGAACCTGGGCATCCACCTCGGCGAGCCCGTCGTCCTCGACCCGGACGCCCTGGTGGCGAAGGTCGTGACCGCCCGCCGCGGCGGCTTCTGCTACGAACTCAACGGCCTCTTCGCCGAGTTGCTGACCTCGCTCGGCTACCGGGTGAGCCTGCTGGCCGCCCGCGTCTTCGACGGCGAGCGGCCCGGCCCGCCGTTCGACCACCTCGCGCTGCGGGTGGACCTCGACGAGCCGTGGCTGGTCGACGTCGGCTTCGGCCGCTTCAGCCGCCGCCCGCTGCGGCTCGACGGGCGCGGCGAACAGGCCGACGCCCACGGCGCGTTCGCCCTCGTTCCGGCCGGCGCGCACGGAGACCTGGACGTCCTCATGGACGGCACACCGCAGTACCGCCTGGGCCTGCGCCCGTACGAGCTCGCCGACTTCCGTCCGACCTGCTGGTGGCAGGCCACCTCGCCGGACTCCCCGTTCACCCGCTCGACGACCTGCTCGATGCTCACCGCCGACGGCGGCCGGGTGACCATCGCGGGCAACCGCCTGATCACCACCACCCCGGCGGGCGAGCGCAGCGAGCTGACGCTCACCGACGACGAGGCACTGGCCGCCTATCGCGCCCACTTCGGGATCGCGTTGGACCGCGTCCCGCGGGCCCCGCGCTAGCGTCCGAGGGTCGACCGCTACGCGGGCTGGTCGCCGCGTGGCAGCGGCGGCAGGAGGGGCAGCCCCGGTGGGGCCGAGGGCGTCAGTGCCGCTCCGACTGCCCACCGCGCCCCTCCGGACGGCCTGCGCCGAGCGCCAGCGCCGCCGCCGCGTCGAGCCGGGCCACCTCGGCCGCGTCCAGCGTCGGGTTGGCGGCCCGGCGGGCCCGGGCGGCCGGGAGGTCACCCGGCCCGCCGAGGTGCCGTACCAGCGCGGCCAGCACGGCCCGGGCGGCCGTCGCGAGGCCGGCGGGCAGCGTGAGTGCGACCTCCGCCATGATCAGCGCCGACGTGCCCGTGTCCAGGGCGGGCGGGCCTTCGGCGGCCGTCGCCCAGTCGATCACCACCGGCCCGCGCGCCGTCATCAGCACGTTCTCCGGGTGCAGGTCGAGGTGCAGGACCCGGTGCGCCGGGTCGGCGCCGGTCCGGGCCGGGACGGTGTGCAGCCGCTGCAGCAGCCCGGCCAGCAGTTCGCCGGCCGCTTCGGGCGCGAGCTCGCCCGCCATGACGGCGTCGCGCATCGTCGGGCCCGTGAGGCGCTCCAGGACGAGTTCGCCGGGTGCGGCCCCGGGGCCCGCCGCGGGCACCGGGTAGCCGTGCTCCGCGAGGTACCGCATCACGGCGAGTTCGCCGGACGCGTCGCTGCCGTCCCGGTACCGGCGCAGCACCCGGTGTCCGTCCAGGGCGAAGACGTCGGCCGTCCGCCCGCGCCCCAGGAGCGCTCCGGTGCCGCTTCGTTCGTCCACGGGGGGCAGGGTAGCGCCGGGCCCCGGCCGTCCGGGCCGGAATCAGACAATCACTCCGGGTGTCCGCGCGGTCGCCGTAGGCTCTCATCGCGCGGCCGAGCCGCGCTCAACTCCACTCTCCGCCAAGGTGGTTCACCGATGGAGCAGCCGATGGAAGCGATGGGGCAGGGCCTCGACGGCGCCGAGGAGACGTACGAGCAGGTCACCGTGGTCTCCCTCGCGGCGGGCGAGCCGGCCAATCCGGCGCGCGTCCCGGTCCGCGTCTCGCGCGAGGTGATGACGGTCAAGCGCGTGGCGAGCTACTGGGTGCGCTGGGACGAGCGGCGCGGCCCGGACGACATCCGCCACCACGCGCGGTGGGTGCCCGACGAGGAGTACGTCCGCCCGGAGCCGGGGAGCCCGGACGGCACGCTGACGGTCACCGTCGCGGCGTACTGGACGTACCGGGCGGACGGGCGTCCGCGCCGCCGCACCAGCGAGACGGTGGTCGCCTTCCGTCCCGGCGAGACCGAGCACGAGCTCGTCCTCGAACGCCCCGATCCGCAGCACCCGGCCGCCCTCGCCGTGCACCTGGCGGACGCCCGCTGGGTGGACGGCGGCCGCGCGCGGGAGATCCACTACGGCTACTCGGGCCCGACCGAGGCCGGGGACGCCGGCGGCGGCGAGGGGGAGTGGCTGGTGCGCTTCCCGGAGTACGTGACCGGCCTGCAGCCGATCGGCCGGTAGGGACCAAGCCGACCGCGGCGGCCCGGACCTTGCCGGGGTCGATCTCTCGGGCGGCCGGCACTTTCCATCCCGTGGAGCGCCACCGCCTCCTGGACCAGGTGGCCCAGGAGGCGGTGGCGGCGCTGGATCGGCGCGCAGGTCCGCTACTTGACGTCCGGCACGGGGGTGTCGTTCTTGAAGGCGTCGAACACCTGCTTGGCCTTGGCGGAGTCCCACTTGACCGCCGACTCCCCGGTGTTGGTGCGGTAGTCCGGGTTGGCGATCGGGATGGTCAGCGTCTTGCCGCTGCCGCCGTTGACGTCCTTCATCGCGAGGAAGAGCGAGCCGAGGTCGGTCAGGCCGGTGTCGTTGTCGACGATCAGCGTGCCGAGGCCGGCGTCGACCAGCGGGTAGAAGGTGAACGGGTCGAGCAGCGTGCCCGGGGAGGCCGCCTGGTGGGCCAGGGCGGCGAGGAACTTCTGCTGGTTGCGCATCCGGCCGAGGTCCTGGTCGGCCATCTGGTGGCGCTGGCGGACGAAGGCGAGGGCCTGGGTGCCGTTGAGGGTCTGGTCGCCGGCCTTGAGGTCGAGACCGGAGTCCCGGTCCTTGATGTCCTGGTCGATGTGCATCTGCACGCCGCCGACCGCGTCGACGATGCCGACGAAGCCGGAGAAGCCGATCTCGGCGTAGTGGTCGATGCGGATGCCGGTGTTCAGCTCGATGGTCTGGACGAGCAGTCGGCCGTTGCCGTTGGCGAAGGCCGAGTTGATCTTCGAGGTGGTGGCCTTGAAGGTCTTGCCGCTGCTGGACTTGTACTCCGGGACCGGCACCCAGGAGTCGCGCGGCACGCTCAGCAGGGTGTTCCCGTTGTCACCGACGTGCAGGATCATCATCGAGTCGCTGCGCTTGCCCTCGACGTCGTGGCCGGTGTGGAGGTTCTCCTCCTGGGCGTCGGTGAGGCCCTCGCGGCTGTCCGAGCCGACGATCAGCCAGTTGGTGCCCTTGCCGGCCGCCGGGCGGCCGGGGTAGTCGGCGAGCACGTTGTCGTGGTTGATCTTGGAGTCGGCCCAGAAGTAGGTGGAGACGGCCGTCACCATGATCGCGGCGAGCAGGCCGAGGACCGTCCACTTGGCGATCCGGCCCTTCGACCAGCCCCTGCGCCCGGCGGGGCCCGCCGCGGGCGGCCGGGTGCCGCCGGGGGCGCCCGGACCACCGGGACCACCCGGACCACCGGGACCGCCGGGGCGGCCGGGACCGTCGGGCCGGCCGGGGCCCTGCGGGGGGACGCCGCCGGTGCGGGAGGGCTCGGGCCGACGCGGAGCCGGGGCGCCCGGCCCGCGCGGGTTCAGTCCGGCCGGCAGCGGCGGCTCGGCCGACGTGCCGCCCCCGCCGCGCCCGTACGCGCCGCCCCCGTTGCCGCCGCCGTACGGGGTCCCGCCGTTGTACGGGTTCCCGCCGCCGCTCGGGCGGCCCTCCTGCCACGTGTTCATGTGGACGAGAATGCCCGAAGGCGTCCGGCCTGACTCCCCCCGGGGGGCTCCACCAGGCCTCTTGTAGCAGTTTTGATGCACGTGCCGGATCGTTCCGCCGCAACTTCCGCGCGTGCGCGCGCCCGCGGGGGCGCCGGTTGGCCGGGGTGATCCGCCCCACTCCGGCGTTCACCTGCCGAAACGATTCTTGACCGCCCCGAAGACGCCGTGTTTGCATTTTTGGCATGGATCAGCGAAGGGCCCTCACGCGTCGGCGGCACGTCGACCTCAAGCGTGTGTCCGGTTCGCTCTGTCGTGGCTGACGCGAGCCCCGTCGAACCCCCAACTCCCTTTCCACCGGCGGCGGAAGCATCGCCGCTTCGCCGTAGCGGCAGCGCCGCCGCACCGCGTCGTCCCCGCTTCCCGCAGAGGTGAACCCATGGCCACCGTCCTGTCCGTCTCCGGCTCCCCGTCCGCGACCTCCCGCACCACCCGCCTCCTGCGCCACGTGGACGGGTGGCTCGCGGCCCGCGGCCACCACGTGATCCCGTTCGAGGCCCGCCACCTTCCCGCGCACGCCCTGCTCTCGGGCGACTTCGACCATCCCGAGATCGCCGCCGCCGTCGAGCTGTTCGCCCGGGCCGACGGCATCGTGATCGGCACCCCCGTCTACAAGGCCGCGTACTCCGGGCTGTTGAAGGCCCTGCTCGACGTCCTGCCGCAGTACGCGCTCGCCGGCAAGGCCGTCCTGCCGCTCGCCACCGGCGGCTCGCCCGCGCACGTCCTCGCCGTGGACTACGCGCTGCGCCCGGTCCTCAGCTCGATGGGCGCCGGCCACGTCACCCAGGGCTGGTTCGTGCTCGACCGCCACGTCACCGCCGGGGAGGACGGGACGACCGTCGTCGAGCGCGAGACCGAGGCGCTGCTCGCCCCCGTCGTGGACGCCTTCGCGGTGGCACTGGAGCGGCTCGCCGCCCCCGCCCTGGCCGGCTGACGGGCCCCTGGCCGGGGGCCCGTACGGGGCGTCCCCGAGAAGGGCCGCGGCGACCCCTAGGGGGAGGGTCGCCGCACCCCGTACAACTCCCGTTGGCCCGCTTCATCCCGGCGGAGGACGAGCGCGCCGCCAGCCGCTCCTAACGTGGTTCATACATCCCCGCCCGTCCGGAGCCGGCCCGATCGCGTCGGGTCGGCCGCCCGGTCCGCCGGGCAGGGTGGGGATAACTCCCGGTCGAGGACTGCTGCTTCCACCATGTCGCGGGACAGGTGAGGGCGACCAGGCTGGGGGCCAACGGGTGGGCCCATTCCTTAGGAGACTCCAGTGACGACGGCAGCAGCCGTGTTCGACCACCAGCTTCCCGGCGGCGAGTCCGCCGTCGCCGCCTCGGCCCGTCAGGTCACCAAGGCGTACGGCGCGGGCGAGACCAAGGTCACCGCGCTGGACGCGGTCGACGTCGACATCCAGCGCGGTCGCTTCACCGCGATCATGGGCCCCTCCGGTTCCGGCAAGTCGACCCTCATGCACTGCCTGGCCGGCCTCGACACGGTCAGCGGCGGGCGGATCTGGATCGGCGACACCGAGATCACCGGCCTCAAGGACAAGCAGCTGACCAGGCTGCGCCGGGACAAGATCGGCTTCATCTTCCAGGCGTTCAACCTGCTGCCGACGCTGAACGCGCTGGAGAACATCACGCTCCCGATGGACATCGCCGGCCGCAGGGTCGACGAGGCCTGGCTGGCCCAGGTGGTGGAGACCGTCGGCCTGGCCGGCCGGCTCAAGCACCGCCCGACCCAGCTCTCCGGCGGCCAGCAGCAGCGCGTCGCGGTGGCGAGAGCCCTGGCCGCCCGCCCCGAGATCATCTTCGGCGACGAGCCCACCGGCAACCTCGACTCCCGGGCCGGTGCCGAGGTGCTGACCTTCCTGCGCCGCTCGGTGGACGAACTCGGCCAGACCATCGTCATGGTGACCCACGACCCGGTCGCCGCCGGGTACGCGGACCGCGTGCTCTTCCTCGCCGACGGCGTGATCGTCGACGAGATGCACTCCCCGACCGCCGACTCCGTCCTGGAGCGCATGCGCCGCTTCGACGGCAAGCGCACCAGCTGAGCGGGCGGGACGACGCATCATGATCCTCAAGACGTCACTGCGGAGCTTCTTCGCCCACAAGGGCCGGATGGCGCTCTCCCTGATAGCCGTCGTGCTGTCGGTCGCCTTCGTCTCCGGCACCCTGGTCTTCTCCAACACCGCGACCAGCACCTTCGACAAGCTCTTCGCCGCGACCGCCTCGGACGTCTCCGTCCAGCCGCCGAAGCCGGCCGAGGACGACGAGCAGCAGCCCGGCGTCAAGCCGCCGGTGCTCCCGGTCGCGCTCGCCCAGCAGGTCGCCGCGGTGCCCGGCGTGAAGACGGCCATCGGCCAGGTCATGGTGGGCGACGCGATCCTGGTCGACCCGGCCACCAACAAGCTGATCGGCCCGACCAGCGGCGCCCCGACCCTGGTCGGAAACTGGACGGACACGCCGCGCAGCCCGGTGCGCATCACCTCCGGCCACGTGCCGCAGAACGCGGGCGAGCTGGTGCTCGACGCCGACACCGCGAAGAAGGCCGAGCTCGGCCTCGGCGGCAAGGTGCGGGTCGACAACGCGAGCGGCAAGCACGAGTTCACCATCGCGGGCATCGCGACCTTCAGCACCACCAACCCGGGGGCGGCGCTCGCCTTCCTGGACACCCCGACCGCGCAGCAGGTGCTGCTCGGCGAAGCGGCCTACACCTCCGTCGAGGCCTTCGGCGACGGCAGCCGCAGCGACGCGCAGCTCAAGACCGACACCCTCGCCAAGCTGGGCGGCGGCTACCAGGTCAAGACCGCGGCCGAGCAGAAGGACGAGAACAACAAGAGCGTCGGCAGCGGCCTCGACTTCATGAAGTACGCGATGCTCGGCTTCGCCGGCGTCTCGCTGCTCGTCGGCGGCTTCCTGATCATCAACACCTTCTCGATGCTGGTCGCCCAGCGAACCCGGGAGATCGGCCTGCTGCGCGCCATCGGCGGCAGCCGCGGTCAGGTCAACGGCTCGGTGCTGGCCGAGGCGCTGATCCTGGGCGTGCTCGGCTCGACCCTCGGCATCGGGGCCGGCCTCGGCATCGCGGTCGGCCTGATCCAGCTGATGAACGCGATCGGCATGGACCTCAAGGCGAGCGACCTGCAGATCGGTCCGGACGTCTTCGCGGCCGGGTACGCGGTCGGCGTCCTGATCACCGTCGTCGCGGCCTGGATCCCGGCCCGCCGGGCCGGCCGGATCGCGCCGATGGCCGCCCTGCGCGACCACGGCACCCCGGCCGAGGCGCGGGCCAACGCGGTCCGCACGGTCCTCGGCCTCGTCCTCACCCTGGGCGGGGGCGGTCTGCTGGTGCTCGCCGCGAAGGCGGAGAAGGCGGCGACCGGCGGGGAGTACCTGGGCCTCGGCGTGCTGCTGACCCTGATCGGCTTCGTGGTGCTCGGCCCGCTGCTGGCGACCGCCGTCATCAGGGTGCTGGGCGCCCTCCTGCCGGCCCTGTTCGGCCCGTCCGGCAAGCTCGCCCAGCGCAACGCGACGCGCAACCCGCGCCGCACCGGCGCCACCGCCGCCGCGCTGATGATCGGCCTGGCGCTGGTGATCGGTTCCTCGGTGTTCAGCGCCTCGGCGGTCACCTCGGCCAGCGCGCAGATCGACCGCTCGGTGGGCGTGGACTACATCGTCCGCGGCGGCGGCGCGCCGGTCACCGCCGAGATGACGGACGCGGTCCGCAGGATCCCGGGCATCGACCACGTCACCACCGAGAAGGACTTCGACGCGAAGGTCCAGCTCGCCGACGGCCGGAGCAAGAAGGCCGGGATCGCCGCCGTGTCGTCGAGCTTCTTCGGCACGGACTTCCACCTCCCGGTCGCCTCCGGTACGGCCGACTCGATCGCCCGCGGCTCCCTGGGCATCGGCGAGACCTTCGCGAAGGACAACGGCCTCAAGGTCGGCGACACCGTCACCGTCACCTACGGCAAGGGCCACACCCAGCAGCTGACCGTCGGTGTGGTGTTCGGCAAGAAGTCGCTCTACGGCGACGCCTCCTTCGTCGACACCGCCACCATGGCCAAGGCGGTCCCGGCCGCCGACCAGCCCGTCGACCGGGTCTTCTACGCCAAGGCGGCCTCCGGCGCCGACGTCGCCAAGACGCTGACCGCCCTGCAGGACGCCCTCAAGGAGTACCCGCAGCTGACCGTCAAGGACCAGGCCGGCTACAAGGAGCTCGTCCAGTCCCAGGTCAACACCCTGCTCTACCTGATCTACGGGCTGGTCGGCCTCTCGATCACGGTCGCCGTGCTCGGTGTCGTCAACACCCTGGCGCTGTCGGTGGTCGAGCGGACGCGGGAGATCGGTCTGTTGCGGGCGATCGGGCTCTCGCGCCGCCAGCTGCGCCGGATGATCCGGCTGGAGTCCGTGGTGATCGCGGTCTTCGGCGCCGTCCTCGGCACGGTGCTCGGCCTCGCCTGGGGCGTCACCGCCCAGCAGGTGCTGCGCGACCAGGGTCTGGACACGCTCTCCGTCCCGTTCACCACGATCGCCGTGACGCTGGTCTCCTCCGTGGTGATCGGTCTGTTCGCGGCCCTCTTCCCGGCCTTCCGGGCCGGGCGCATGAACGTCCTCGCGGCCATCGCGACGGACTGACCCGGCGGCGGGGGACGCTGGGCAAATCGGGGGAGAACGGGGGAACGGGGGGAACGGGGGCGCAGGGGCCGGGTGCGAACGAGCACCCGGTCCCTGCGGCGTCCCCGCACCCATCGGACTGGGATGATCGTCCGATGGTCGCCCCGGACGCCCCGCCCCTGCCCAGCGCCGCGCCCCTTACTACGGCCGCCGCCGACCGCTGGCGCGCCGCCCACCGCTTCCGGCGGCTCGACAGCCGCTGGCTCGCCCTGCTCCCGATCGCCTTCGTGGCCTTCGCCACCGCCGTCGAGCCGACCGGCACGCACTGCAACGCCGCCGGCATCTGCGCCGACACCTGGGGCGACGAGATCGCCGCCTGGTCGGTGATCGCCGAGACCGTCCTGCTGCTCGCCCGGGTCCGCGCCCGGGCGCTGGTGCCGCCGGCCGTCCTCGCGGTGCTCTGGTACGTCCCGGGCGGCCTGGTCACCACCGCCGGCCGCTGGACGGCGGTCCTGGTGCACGTCCTGCTGTCCGTCGTGCTGATCGGCGCCGAACTCGGCCGCCGCCGCGCCCGCCAGGACCTCGACGAGCTGATGGCCCCGCCCGTCCCGTACCCGTGGACCGCCGCGGGCGCGCCGTCGCCCGTCACTCCCGGCCGCCCACCCGTGGTGCGCCGCGTCCTCGGCGCCGTGCTGCTGGCCGTCGCTCTGGTGGTCCCGCTGTACGGGCTCTGGACGGAGGCCGGGGAGGCCGACCACCGCGGCCGGGCGACGGCGGTCACCGGCACGGCCGGTGCCACCGACGGGGACGGCGTGCTGACCGTCCGCTACCGCCCGCCCGGCGGCGGCCCCGAACGCACCGTCGAGCTCGACCTCACCTTCGCCCGCCCGCCGCAGCCCGGCGACGGCGTGCCGCTGCTGGTGGACGGCGACTGGGCCCGCGCCGCCGACGTCGAGTACAGCCCGGTGGAGGACGTCTTCGGTGCGGGCCTCGTCGCGCTGACCGGCCTGCTGGTGCTCGCCTCCGCCGCCAGGGCCGAGGCCCGGCGCCGGCGGCCCGCCTTCGCGGGCTCCGCCCCCGCGCTCGCCGTCCGGGTGCGGGCCGACAGCGGGGGCGACCTGCTGGTGGAGCCGCTGGACGGCCCGCCGGGCGGTCCCGCGCTGTGGCGGCTGGTCGAGGACGAGGGCTACCGGTGGGCCCGGTACGGCGCCGGGGACGGCACCGGCCCCGGGTGGGTGCCGCAGCGCGTGCGGACCCCGGCGATGGAGGGCGACTTCCTCTACCCCGACTACGCGCTCGACGTCCATGAGGACGAAGAAGACGACAGGGACGAGGAGGACCACCACGACCACCACGACTACGAACCCGGGATCCCCCTCCCGCCCACCGAAGCCGCCGCCCGCCTCGCCCGCGCCGAGCTGAGCGTCGACGCCGTGCTCTACCAGGGCCCCGACGGTCCGGAACGCCAACTCCTCGTTCGCCCCGGTCTGCTGGAGCACGAGCCGTGCTGGCTCGCCGCCGTCGTCGCCCCCACCCCGAGGGACCCCCGCCTCGGCCGGAGCCGCCAGCGCTACCGGAACCCGGACCTGACGGTCTCCGCGCTGACCGCCGAGACGGTCGCCGCCGCCCCCGACCCCGGCCCGGACGCCGAGCCGATGACCGCCCGCCGCTGGGAGATGCCGTTCGTCCTGCGTGCGGCGGCCGGCCCGGGCGCCGCCGTCCTGCTCGCCGCGCTCGTCGTCCTCCTCGACGCCGACGGCTGGTGGAACGGCCTGGTCCGCCCGCTCTGGACGGGCTGCGTCGGGATCCTCTTCTGTGCCCGTCCGCTCTCCTGGCAGATGGTCGTCGACCGGGACGGCCTGCGGGTCGCCACCACGCTGCGCAGCCGCGTCTTCCGGTGGCAGGAGATCAACGCCGCCGCCGTGCACCGCAACGCCCTCACCGTCCAACTGCGCTCCGGCCAGGACGTCACCGTGGCGAGCCGCCCGGCGGCCTGGCTCGCCGCCCACTTCGGAGACCGCTGCGACCCACGGGAACTGGCCAGGACCGTCGCCACCGCCGCCCATCGGCCCGACCTGCGGCCGTCCGTCGGGCTGCCGGACCGGCTCGGCCGTCCGCAGCACGTCCTCAACCGGATCGCGCTGCTCGGCTTCGCCGCCTTCACCGTCGTCCACTACCTCCGCTGACCGGTACGGTTGGCGTCGATGAACACCAAGGCTGCTGAGGAGCTGCCGGCGGTCTCCGTGATCATGCCGGTGCTCAACGAGGAACGACACCTGCGCACGGCCGTCCGGCACATCCTGGAACAGGAGTACGCCGGCCCGATGGAGGTGGTGATCGCCCTCGGTCCGTCCACCGACCGCACCGCCGAGATCGCCGCCGAGCTCACCGCCGAGGACCCCCGGGTCCGGACCGTGGAGAACCCCACCGGTCGCACCCCGGCCGGCCTCAACGCGGCGATCCGCGGCTCGCGCCACCCGATAGTGGTGCGCGTGGACGGCCACGGCCTGCTGACCCCCGGCTACGTCGCCACCGCCGTCCGCCTGCTGGACGAGATGGAGGCGGCCAACGTCGGCGGCATCATGCACGCCGAGGGCGAGACCGAGTGGGAGAACGCGGTCGCCGCCGCGATGACCTCCAAGATCGGCGTCGGCAACGCCGCCTTCCACACCGGCGGCCTGGCCGGCCCGGCGGACACCGTCTACCTCGGCGTGTTCCGGCGCGAGGTGCTGGAGAAGCTGGGCGGCTACAACGAGGAGTTCATCCGCGCCCAGGACTGGGAGCTGAACTACCGCATCCGCCAGGACGGCGGGCTGATCTGGTTCACCCCGCAGCTCAAGGTCACCTACCGCCCCCGGCCGTCGGTCCGCGCCCTCGCCAAGCAGTACAAGGACTACGGCCGCTGGCGGCGCGTGGTCACCCGCTACCACCGCGGCTCGGTCAACCTGCGCTACCTGGCCCCGCCGGCCGCCTTCCTCGGCGTCACGCTCGGCCTGGTGCTCGGCGCCGCCGTCCACCCGGTCTTCCTCGCCGCGCCCGGTGCGTACCTGCTCGGGATCCTCGGCGGCTCGGTGGTCGAGGGCCGCGGACTGTCCGCCAAGGCGAAGGCGCTGCTCCCGGTGGCCCTCGCGACCATGCACCTCAGCTGGGGCTTCGGCTTCCTCACGTCGCCGCGCTCGCTGGCCCGCAAGGTCATCGGCAGCACCGCGCCCACCCCGGACAACGTCCTCGCCGACGCGCGCTGATCCGCCCGCGCGACCCCGCCCCCGACGCTAAGGTCGGTCCCCATGGGGACGGTTGAGGGCGGGTCCGCGGCCGGCCCGCGCATCGCGCCGAGCGCGGACGTGGACGAGCGGGCCGCCATCGGCGCCGGGACGGCGGTCTGGGACCTCGCCCAGGTGCGCGAGCACGCGGTGCTCGGCGCCGAGTGCATCATCGGCCGGGGCGCCTACATCGGCCCCGGTGTCCGCATCGGCGACCGGGTCAAGGTGCAGAACCACGCGCTGGTGTACGAGCCGGCCGTGATCGAGGACGGGGTGTTCATCGGCCCGGCCGTCGTCCTCACCAACGACCGCTACCCGCGCGCGATCGAGCCGACGGGCCGGCTGAAGCGTCAATCCGACTGGCACGCCGAAGGAGTGACGCTCCGTCATGGTTGCTCGATCGGCGCCCGGGCCGTCCTGGTCGCCGGGGTGACGGTCGGCCGCTGGGCGCTGGTCGCGGCGGGCACCGTGGTCCACCGCGACGTCCCGGACCATGCGCTGGTCGCCGGCGTCCCTGCCCGCCGCATCAAGTGGGTCGGCCGCACCGGCGAACCCCTCCGCTCTGCCGGCGGGGGGCACTGGCACTGCTCCCGCACGGGCGACCGCTTCGTGGAGGCGGACGGCATCCTCACCCGCCTCCAACCGCCCTCGTAGGGCGGCTACTTAGCGCACACGTCGGTGTCGTCCGCCTGCACCCGCTGGAGGTCGGCCGGGGCCTGCGTCGGCGCCGCGGACGGCGCGGCGGGCGCGGCGAGGGCGTCCTTGCCGAGCACCAGCACCAGCGGCCCCTTCGCGGCGGCCTTCGGGTCCGGCCGGACGGCGTCGCCGGGCAGCCCGAGGGCGGTGGCCAGGGCGGTCGCCGCGTCCTCCTGCCCGGTCGGGTACGCGATCGAACTGGTCGCCGCCGCAGGTGCGTTGGGGCCCGTCGCGGCCTTGGCGAAGCCCTTGGCCCTGAGCTTGTCCACGGTCGCGCCCGACTGCCCAGGCGCCCCGCTGCCGTTGCGGACGGTCACCTGGACGTCCTTCGGGTCCACCGCCGGCGCCGCGGGTGCGCCCGGCGCGGCCGTCGTCTCCGGTGCCGCGGGGGTGGCGGCGCCCTGCGCGGTCTCGGTCAGCGAGCGGTCGGCCGCGATCATCGAGAACAGCTGTCCGGCGTCCGGTTGCTTGAGGATCACCCGGTTCTCGTCCTTCGGGTCGTCGAGCACCGGCACGGTGGCGAAGGTGATGTTCTTGGTGTCCACCTTGCTGATGTCCAGCGCCAGGTCCTTGAGCTTGTCGACGCTGCCGATGCCGGAGTCGACGGTGAGCGCCTTGGTGGCGGCGTCCGCGAGCTTGTAGAGCTTGCCGGGGCTGGTCAGGGTGCCGTCGCTCTTGATCTGGCGGATCATCGAACCGATGAACTGCTGCTGGAGCGGGATCCGGCTGAGGTCGCCGCCCGTTCCGACCCCGTGCCGGGTGCGCACGAACGCCAGCGCCTCGTCACCCTGCACGACGTGCCGACCCTTGCTCATCTTGAGGTGCGACTTCGGGTCGTTGATGTCCTTGGCGGCGCACACCTCCACCCCGCCGACGGCGGTCGACAGCGTCTTCACCGCCTCGAAGTTCACCTGGACGAAGTGGTCGACCCGGATCCCGGTGACCTTCTCGACGGTCTTCCAGGAGCAGCCCGGGTCCCGGCCCTCCTGTCCCAGGCTGTTGTTGAACATGTCCCGCGCGGAGCCGGGTATCCGCTTGCCGTCCGGCGCCCGGCACTCCGGGATCGGCACCATCAGGTCGCGCGGGATGCTGATCACCGTCGCGTTGGAGCGGTCCTTGGCGACGTGGAAGAGCAGCGTGGTGTCGGCGTGCCCGGAGCTGCCCGCGTCGCCGTAGTCGCTCCCGAGGCCCTCGCGGCTGTCGGTGCCGAGCACCAGGATGTTCAGCGCGTCCCCGGCCGCCTTGGGCCGCTCGGCCTCGTCGCCCAGCTGGACCTTGACCGAGGTCAGGTTGTTGTTGAAGTGCTCGTACAGGTAGTACGCCCCGCCGCAGCCGGCGGCCATGACCAGTGCGCCCGTCCCGGCCGTCCACTTGAGCGTCCGGCGCCGGCGCCTCGTGCGCTGGGCGGCGGCCGCCCGTCGCTGTGCCGTCCGGTGGCCCTGCCCGTTGTACTCACCGGTTTTCGGTTTGTCCTTCTGCACGGGATTCCCTACGTCCGGCCGGTCACGGTGGTGCGGCACACCTGGGCGATGGGCCGATCCGGACACAGTAGACGAGCCGAACGGGGGAATTGTTCCGGGTATGATGTCCGTCACACATGGGTAATCGGAGCGTAAAGCCCGGAAGGTGGTCAGTGCTGCGCGCAGGCGTCCACGTCGGCCGTGCGCCCCTCGAAGACGGGCGAGGCGCCGGCCGTCGGCGAGGCCAGGGGCCCGGTCCCGACGGCCCCGTCCGACGCGGGGGAGGCGCCGGCCGTGGGCGTGGGCTCCGAGCCGGGCGGTCGGACGGTGATCCGCCGGTCGTCGCGCAGCGCGGCGAACAGCTGGCCGGTCTGCGGCTGCACGAACTCGTCCCGGTCCGAGTCGAAGTGGTACGGACGGCGCGGCGCGGTCAGGAACACCACGTTCGCCGAGGGGACGCCGCGCAGGTCCTGGGTGAGGTCGTAGAGCGCGCCGAGCGAGGACAGTCCGCCGTCCGCCTTGATGGAGGAGGTGGCCGCGTCCAGCACCGGCCACAGCTTCGCCGGGTTCAGCAGGACGCCCTGCGACTGCACCTTGCGGATCAGCGAGGCCAGGAACTGCTGCTGACGTCCCATCCGCTGGGTGTCGCTGCCGTCGCCGATGCTCTCCCGGGCGCGGACGTAGCCGAGCGCCTGCTCGCCCTGGAGGGTCTGCCGCCCGGGCGGCAGGTCGAGCCTGGCGTCCTTGTCGTGGATCGCCTGCGGGACGCACACCTCGACGCCGCCGACCGCGTCCACCATCGACTTGAAGCCGCTGAAGTCGAGGATCACGTAGTGGTCGATCCGGATGCCGCTGAGCTGCTCGACGGTGCGGATCGAACAGGCCGGACCGCCGAGTTCGAACGCCCAGTTGAACTGCATGAGCGCGGGCTTGCTCCGGGTGCCGTCCGGCTTCTCGCACGCGGGGACGGTGACCATGACGTCGCGCGGGACGGAGACGGCCGTCGCGTGCTTCCGGTCCGCCGCCAGGTGCAGCAGGATCGTGGTGTCCGAGCGCTGGGTGCCGGCCTCGCCGCCGTAGGCGCCGTTCGTGCCGGAGCGGTCGTCGCTGCCGATGAGCAGGATGTTCTCGGCGCCCTTGGCCCCGACGGTCCGGCTCGGCCGCTCCGCCTCCAGCCTGGCGAGCAGTTTGTCGGTGGCCGTGTCCGTGCGGATGTTCCCGTCGAGCTTGCGGTAGGCGATCCAGAGCAGCACGCCCGTGGCGACGAGCAGGAACGCGACGACGCCGGCGGTGATCATCAGCCACCGCCGGCGCCGACGGGGGCGTCCGGGCGCGTCCGGGGGAGTGTCGGTCGGGGTGTGCGCGGTGTCGTCGTCCTCGGCCATGGCAGGGATCCCTACCCGCCGAGCCGGCGGCGGGGGTTACCCGAGGCGCAGTGTCACCCGTTCGGAGTCGGCCCGCTTCTCCCACTGCTCGGCCGTCAGGCCCTGGGAGTTGCGGCACAGCACCACCGAGGCGCCGGCCGCCAGCGGCGCCAGCAGGCCGGCCTCCAGGCCCGTCCAGTCGTCGTACGACAGCGTGGACATCACCCGGTCGCCCGGGTTCAGCCCGAGCCGAACGGCGCCCTCGCGGGCCAGGGCGACGGTCTGCTCACCGGTCAGCTTCAGCGGCATCCCGTCCACGCCGGTCTCCAGGGCGGGCGCGTCCGGGGTCACCGGGGAGTACGGCGCGAAGCGGTCGCCCTGGCCGGGCACCTCGGCGGCGTAATCGAGGAAGCCGTCCGGGCGCTGCGGGAACCGGCCGCCCAGCGGGCGCAGGGCCAGCGCGACCCGCTCGCCCTCGCAGGCGTGGGCGGACTCCAGGCCGTCCGGGCCGCTGACCACCAGGTCGGCGGCGGCCGGCTCGCCGCCCGGCACCGCCGTCACCCCGACCGACCAACAGGCCAGCAGCCAGACGGCGCTCTGCCAGTGGGCGGGCAGGAGGAGGGCGGCGCGGTCGCCGGGACCGGCGTTGAGCTCGTCCTGGAGCAGGTTGGCGGTCTTGGCCACCCAGTTGTCGAACGTCCGGGCGGACAGCTCCACCCGTTCGCCGGTGGCGTCGTCGTAGAAGGTGACCAGCGGGGCCGCGGGATCGACCGAAGAGGTGCCACCTCGCAGGTATGCGTGCAGCAGCTCGACGGGGGTGCGGGCATCGGCAGCGAAAGGCGCAGTCATGGTGCGCCCCAGCCTACGGCCTCCGGGTGTGACCCCGGGAGGGGCGCCGGACCCGGCGCGGGGCGGTGTGGCGAACACCCGTGTCTGCGGCGAGCATCCGGTTCACGCGCCTCCCACTCCCCGCCGCCGTCCTCGCCGTCCTGCTGAGCCGGCCCGCCGCGACCGCGTTCGCCGACCCGCCCTCCTTGCCCGCCCTCGGACAGGAGGGGCCCACCGCGCCCGCCGCGCAGCGCCGCACCTCGGCCGGCAGCGGGTCGTCACGTCGCTGCCGCCCCCCGACGGGCCGCGCCCCGCGATCGTCACGAGGGCCGGCCGGGGCGCTGAATGCCGCGGCGCCGCCCTCTACGTCCGACTCCCGCCGCTGCCAACGGCGGCGGCCGATCTGCGGGGCCAGTGAGGGCCGGAGCGCACCGCCTCTGTGCGCTCTCCCTTCTTCCCTCTGTGTCCCAGTGCCTCCTGGGGGCGCGGGGAACTGCGGACAGTGGAAGGGCAGTTGGCGTCAGGTCTTCAGCACCCTCGCCCCCGCGTCGCCTCCCAGCAGACCCCGCAGCTCCTCCGTCAGAGCCGCCGCCAGGTCCGGCCGGAGGTCGTACCGGGCGGGTGTGGTCTGCAGGAGCGCGATCCGCCACCCCGCCCCCGCGTTCACGGCGATCACCGTCTGCACCGAGTTGAGCTCCGGCACCACGTCCGCCGCCCCCGCGGGTACGAGCCCCGCGACGGCGTCCAGCTGTGCCACGCCGGGCCCGAGCCCACGGACGCGCCGTACGGCTGCCACGTACCGGGGAGTGACGTGGTCCGCGAAGATCCGTCCGAGTTCGGCCGCGATCGCCGACCGCCCGCGGTGGCGCGTGCCGTCGTGGCCGATCACCTCGCCGTCGGCGGCGAAGGGCCCGGCGAAGGCCGAGCCGTCCCGCCGGTTCCACCCGTCGAGGGCCCGCTGGTGGAGCGCCCGCACCGCGTTCTCGTCCGACGGGGAGAGGTCCGGCAGCCGCGTATCGTTCATATCCCCATGGTCGGGGACGACGGCGGAGGAGGCGACGAGGTGACGGGCGGCGAGTCGGTGCGGCTCTGGCGGCCGGGCTTCCCGCTGGACGCGGCCCGCACGCTGCTCCCGCTGCGCCGCGGCCCGGCCGACCCCTCGTACCGGACGGCCGGCGACGGCGCGGTCTGGCGCGCGTCCCGGACCCCGGCCGGTGTCGGGACGCTGCGCGTGCTGTCCCGCCCGGGTGCCGGCGAGGTGGAGGCGCGGGCGTGGGGCCCGGGCGCGGGGTGGCTGCTGGACCGGTTGCCCGCGTTGCTCGGGGCCGAGGACGACCCGGAGGGCCTGGTGCTGCCGCCCGGTCCGCTGCGGGAAGCCCAGCGCCGGACGGCGGGCGTGCGGCTGACCAGGACGGGCCTGGTGCTGGAGTCCCTCGTCCCGGCGATCCTGGAACAGAAGGTGACGACCGACGAGGCGTACCGCGCCTGGCGGACGCTGCTGCGTGACTTCGGCACCCCGGCACCGGGCCCGGCGGAGGGCATGCGGGTGGCGCCGTCGGCCCGTGAGTGGGCGCTCGTGCCGAGCTGGGAGTGGCACCGCGCGGGCGTGGACCCGAAGCGCTCGGCGACGGTCGTGCGGGCGGTCCGGCTGGCGCCCCGGCTGGAGGAGGCGTCCGCGATGGACCACGCCGAGGCCTTCGCCCGCCTGACCACCGTGCCGGGCGTCGGGATCTGGACGGCCGCCGAGACCCTCCAGCGCAGCAACGGCGACGCGGACGCGGTCTCGGTCGGGGACTTCCACCTCCCGAACCTGGTCGGCTGGGCCCTGGCCGGCCGCCCCCGCAGCGACGACGCCCGGATGCTCGCCCTCCTGGAGCCCTACCGACCCCACCGCCACCGCGTCTGCCGCCTCCTGACGGCCACCGGAGTCCACGCCCCCCGCTACGGCCCCCGCCTGACCCCCAACGACCACCGCGGCCGCTGACGGTCGCCGCCGGCTTCGGCAGATGACCGGTCCTCGTGCTGGCTACCGGACCGCGATGAAGGCGTCCGCGCTGCGTTCCGGGCGGTCGCGCGGTGCTTCGCAGGGGCGGCCGACGGCGACGGCGCCCATCGGGTCCCAGGTGTCCGGGAGGTCGAGGGCGGTGCGGACGGTGTCGCGGCAGAACATGGTGGACGAGACCCACGCGGAGCCGTAGCCCTCGCCGGTGAGGGCGATCAGCAGGTTCTGCACGGCGGCGCCGGCGGCGACGGTGAACATCTCCCGTTCGGCGGTGGCGCGCCGCGGGTCGGGGTAGTCGTGCGAGCCGTCCATGACCAGGCACGGCACGACGAGGTAGGGAGCGTTGCGCAGGACGTCGCCGCGGGCGGTGCGCCGGGCGATCTTCGCGTCGTCCCAGCCGTCGAGTTCGCGCAGGTCGCGGCGCCAGGCGTCGAGCATCGCGTCGAGCAGCCGGGTTCGGGTGTCGGCGGACTCCAGCAGGACGAACCGCCACGGCGTGGTGTGGTGCGGGGCCGGCGCGGTGACGGCGGCCGCGACGGCGCGGCGGACGGCCCCCGGGTCGACGGGCTCGTCGGTGAAGGTCCGTACGGTGCGCCGCAGGGTGACGGCGGCCCGCAGGGCCTCGGAGGTGCCGAGCCGGAACATGTCGTCGGCGGCGGGGCGAACCAGCGGCCGGGTGCCCTCGCCGTCCTCGGTGGTGACGAGGCGTCCGAGGCCGCGGACGACCGCGACCGGCACGCCGCCGGCCTTGCCCTTCACCAGGTCGCCGGCGGCGGCGAGTTCGTCGGCGGTGGCGGTGACGGTCATGACGAGCTCGTTGCCGTGGCTGTCGGTGCGCCCGCGGTGGTCCTCCAGCACGGACAGCCCGGCGGCGCCGATGGCGACGTCGGTGAGCCCGTTGCGCCAGGGCCGGCCGAAGGTGTCGGTGACGACGACGGCGAGCCGCCGCCCGGTGAGCCGCTGCAGCGCGGCGCGCAGGGCGCGGGCGGAGGCGTCGGGGTCCTCGGGCAGCAGGAGGACGGTGCCGGGGGCGGTGTTGGAGGCGTCGACGCCGGCGGCGGCCATGACGAAGCCGTTGCGGTTCTCGACGATCCGGGCGGGCCCGCGCCGGGCGACGACCCGGACGGTCTCGGCGTCGATCGCGGCCTCGCGGTCGGCGGCCTGCAGGAGCCGGCCCTCGGCCTTGCTGACGATCTTGGAGGTGACGAGCAGGACGTCGCCGTCCTCGTACGCCCCCGCCTTGGCGATCAGCGCGGCGAGGTCGGCCCCGGCCTCGATCTCGGGGAGCCCCCCGACCGGGAGGATCTCGATGCTCATGCAACCGCCTCGCTGCGCTCGGCAGGCGCTTCGCACGACGCGCACCGCCTCATGGCTCGACCGCTCCGCTCGCTCACGCCCGGACCTGCTCCGCGAGGGCCAGCGCGGCCCGCGCCATCTCGGCGGTGGCGTCGACGTCGGTCATCAGCAGTGGGACGGCCCGGCAGGCGATGCCGGCGGCCTCGACGGTGCTCACGGCGCCCCCGTCCGCGGTGTCGACGAGCCAGCCGTCCAGCAGTTCCGAGCCGTAGTTCAGGGCGACGGCCTCCGCCGTGGCCTCGACGCCGACGGCGGCGAGCACCTTGTCGGCCATGCCCCGCACCGGCGCCCCGCCGATGATGGGCGAGAGCCCGACGACGGGGGCGGGTGCGGCGGCGACGGCCTCGCGGATGCCGGGCACGGCGAGGATGGTGCCGATCGACACCACCGGGTTGGACGGCGGGAAGAGGATGACGTCCGCCGCGGCGATCGCCTCCAGGACGCCGGGTGCGGGCTTGGCGGTGTCGGCGCCGATCGGGATGATCGCCTCGGCGTCGACGGCGGCGTGCAGTTTGACCCAGTACTCCTGGAAGTGGATCGCCCGGGTGCCCTGCTCGTCGGTGATCCGCACGTGGGTCTCGACCCGGTCGTCGCTCATCGGCAGCAGCCGCACACCGGGCTTCCAGCGCACGCACAGCGCCTCGGTGACCTGACTGAGGCTGTACCCGGCGGTGAGCATCTGGCTGCGCACGAGGTGGGTGGCGAAGTCGCGGTCGCCGAGCCCGAACCACTCGGGGCCGACGCCGTACTCCTTCATCTCGGCCTTGATCGACCAGGTCTCGTCGGTCCGGCCCCAGCCCTGTTCCTCGTGGATGCCGCCGCCGAGGGTGTACATCACGGTGTCGAGGTCGGGGCAGACCTTCAGTCCGTAGAGGTGGATGTCGTCACCGGTGTTGCCGATGACGGTGATCTCGTCCTGCGGGCCGACCGCCGCGAGGAGTCCGCGCAGGAAGCGCGCCCCGCCGATTCCGCCTGCCAGTGCCACGATGCGCATGGGCCCATCCTGCCACGGCCCGACTGCCCGTCAGTCCTCGGTCAATGAGTCCCGGCCTGCGCCGGCCGGCCGTGCGCGGAGCCCTGCACGGAACCCTGTGCCGGGCCCCGCTCGGCGTGCTGCTCGTGGTGCTGCTCGGGGACGGCGTTCGCGCTGCCGTACTGGTTCATCTCGGTGAGGCCCGGGCTGTAGAGGTGGATGGACACAGCCGGCTCCAGCGCGCCGTTGACCACCTCGTGCAGGTAGCCGGAGGAGAAGACCCGCTGCCCGCCGGGGCGCAGGGCGCGGGCGCCCTCGCCCGCGTGCGTGAGGGAGCGCTCGACGAGCTCGCCCTGGACGACGGTCATGACGCCGGAGGACGCGCCGTGGTCGTGGAAGCCGCTGCTCTGCCCGGGCAGCCAGCTGAGCAGCCACACCTCGTAGCCGGGGCCGGTCTCCAGCCGGGCGTACCAGCGGGTGAGCGCGTCGTAGCGGACGAGGTGCTCCCAGCGGGTGCGGTCGGCGGCGATCTCGCGGACCAGCCGGGCGTAGCCGGCGACGGTGGTGGGGTGGGCGGGCAGGTCGGTGCGGGCGAGGTGCGGGAAGGCGAGCGGGTCCCCGGCGATGGAGACGTCGGAGAGGCCGTCGTCCCAGCGGGCGGCGGCGGGGCGGGTGGCCTGGAGTCCACGGCGGGCGAGCTTGTTGCGGTCGCGGTTCCGCTTGCGGATGCGGGTCATGCGCACGGGTGTCGTCCTCGGATCTGCGGCTGGTTCGTCAGGGATCAGCCGGATCCGGGATGTCCTGGGGCGGGAATCGCGGGCGGCCTCTGTGCTTCCTGGGGGCGGCGCGCGGTGGGACGCGGGCGCCTAGATACAGCAGGAACAGAGGCGACAACAAGAGTTCACGGCACGGCGGAGCGTGGAACCGCTCCGGGGGCTCGTGGACTCTGACATAGGGGAAAGGAGACCGCATCGGCGGGGGTGGTGTCAAACCGGAAGATGCGGCATTCGAGTGGGTTCGGTCCGGAAGTGCCGGATGGGGTGATTCATCACCCTCTATGTTTCGATGGGAAGATCGCCGGGAAGGCAGGGCGATGACCGGCCTGTGAGGGTGACCGGGCGTCACTCGGCGGATGGTTGCGGATGGTTCGAAGCTGTCCGGGGCATCTGGGCGAAAAGTCCGATGTGTCCAGATATGCACACTATTCGTAACAGCTTGGTGCCGGGGAGTGAATCCTGGCTCCAATACCAGAGCTCGGCTTGACTGAGCCAGAGTGACGCAACTGTAATTTCACTCGTGTCGTCGGCCGCACGAGGCAACGGCAACCACGGGGACGCCAAGTAGGGGCAGAGGAGGCGCGCCACATGAGCGAGCTCTTTGAGCTGTTGATCGGTGACGGCATCGCGGAGGACGAGGAGGAACTCGGCTGGCAGGAGCGCGCGTTGTGCGCCCAGACCGACCCCGAGTCCTTCTTCCCCGAGAAGGGCGGCTCCACTCGCGAGGCGAAGAAGGTCTGCCTCGCCTGCGAGGTCCGTTCCGAGTGCCTGGAGTACGCCCTCGCCAACGACGAGCGCTTCGGGATCTGGGGCGGCCTCTCCGAGCGCGAGCGCCGTCGGCTCAAGAAGAGCGCGGTCTGACGGAGGGCCGGTCCGGCCCGTCGGGGCCGCGTTGCGGGCGGAGCGGCCTCGGGCCCCCGCCGATCCTCCGGCGACGGAGGACAACCACACAGCCGTACGGGCGCCTCACCGCGGTGGTGGGGCGCTTTCGCGTGCCGGGGCACGGTTCCGGGCCGTCCTTCACCGTCCCCGCACGGACACCGTGGACGGAGCCGCAACCCGGAGCCGTTAGTGTGGTGCGCCATCCGGTTGCCGTTCACCGGCTGTGTCCACCGAGAACTGGGGCCCGCGCACTCGATGACCGTCTACAGCCACCAGAGCGGCTTCACCGCTGCCAGGCCGCCCGCCTATCCGCGCCACCTGGTCACTGCGGTGATCGTCTCGCACGACGGCGCCCGCTGGCTGCCGCAGGCCCTGGCCGGCCTGCTCGGCCAGGACCGCCAGGTCCAGCGGGTGCTCGCGGTCGACACCGGATCCACCGACAACTCCCCGCAGCTGCTCGCCGACACCCTCGCCGACTGGCTGCCCGAGAGCGGGCCCCTGATCCTCGGCCGCCGGGCCGGGTTCGGCACCGCCGTCGCCGAGGCCGTCTTCAACAGTCCGCCGCTGCGCCCGGAGGACCTCCCCTACCGGCTCGACCCCTCCGGCTACGACCCGGTCACCGGCGGCTGGGACGACTTCGGCGACCCGCTCGCCCAGGAGGACGACCTCGGCCGCGGCGGCCCGCGCGAGACGCAGCCGGTCGAGTGGCTCTGGCTGCTGCACGACGACTGCGAGCCGCAGACCGACGCGCTGCGCCGCCTGCTCCAGGTCGCCGACTCCACCCCGAGCGCCGCCGTCGTCGGCCCCAAGCTGCGCAGCTGGTACGACCGCCGCCAGCTGCTGGAGGTCGGTGTCACGATCGCGCGCTCCGGCCGCCGCTGGACCGGCCTCGACCGCCGCGAGCAGGACCAGGGCCAGCACGACCAGGTCCGCCCGGTGCTCGCCGTCTCCTCGGCCGGCATGCTGGTGCGCCGGGACGTCTTCGAGGAGCTCGGCGGCTTCGACAAGGCGCTGCCGCTGATGCGCGACGACGCCGACTTCTGCTGGCGGGTCAACGCCGCCGGCCACCGCGTGGTGGTCGCCCCCGACGCCGTGCTGCGGCACGCCGAGGCGGCCAGCCGCGAGCGCCGTGCCATCGACTGCGGCGCCTCCCACCCGCACCGGGTGGACAAGGCCGGCGCCGTGTACACCCTGCTCGCCAACTGCAAGGGCGTGCTCTTCCCGTACGTCCTGCTGCGCCTGGTGCTCGGCACGCTGGTACGGGCCGTCACCAACCTGCTGGGCAAGGACCCGCGCCAGGCCTTCGACGAGCTCGCCGGGCTCGGGCACGAACTCGTCCGGCTGCCGCGGCTGTTGGCCGCGCGCAAGCGCCGGGCCCGGACCAGGGCCGCCGACGCCCTGGACGACCGCACGCTGTTCCCGGCGCCCGGCGCGACCACCCGGCTCGCCGTCGAGGGCGTCATCAGCTCGCTCGGGATAGGGGGCGCGGACGACAACGTCGGCCGACACGGCTCGGTGGAGGCCGGCGGCGACGACGACGCCGAGGACCTCGTCGTCGAGCAGTTCGCGCTGATCAAGAAGCTCGCCCGGCGCCCCGCCCCCGTCCTGTTCGCGGCCCTGCTGGTGTTCGCCCTCGTCGCCTGCCGCGGCCTGTTCGGCAGCGGCGTGCTGTTCGGCGGCGCCCTGCTGCCGGCCGCGGACGGCGCCGGCGGCCTCTGGTCGATGTACGCCGATGCCTGGCACCCGATCGGCACCGGCTCCACGGCCGCCGCACCGCCGTACCTCGGCGTGCTCGCCGTCCTGTCCTGGATCTTCTTCGGCCACGCCGACCTCGCGATCACCCTGCTGCTCTTCCTGACGGTGCCGCTCGCCGCGGTCAGCGCCTACCTGGTCTCGCGTCCGCTGCTGGACTCCAAGCTGGTCCGGGCCTGGGCGAGCGCCGCCTACGCGCTGCTGCCCGCCGCCACCGGCGCGCTCGCGCAGGGCCGCCTCGGCACCGCCGTCCTCGCCGTCCTGCTGCCGCCGCTGGCCCGCGCCGCGGCGATCACCGCCGGCCTCGGCATCCGCGAGGAGAGCGCCGCCAAGGGCGCCCGCCCCGGCTGGCGGCCGGTCTGGATGACCGTCCTGCTGCTCACCCTGGCCACCGCCTTCGTGCCGCTGACCTGGGCGCTCGCGGTTCCGCTCTGCCTGGCCACGCTGGGTGTCGCGGTCGTCCGCGGCGGTGCCTTCGGCTCCGGCGGCGCCGCGCTGCGGCTGCTCGGGCTGCGCGTCCTCGTGGTGCTCGCGCTGCCGGTGGCGGTGCTCGCGCCGTGGTCGCTCAAGGTGCTGTCGCACCCGCAGTCGCTGCTGATGGAGGCGGGCCTGCCGGGCCTGCACGGCAGCGGCGCCGGCGCCCTCGGCCTGGTGCTCGTCAACCCGGGCGGCGCCGGGGTGCCCCCGGTGTGGCTGTCGGCCGGTGTCGTGCTCGCCGCGCTCGCGGCGCTGCTGCGCGCCGACCGCCGCCGCGCCGTGCTCGCCGCGTGGGGCGCGGCCGGTGCGGGCATGGTCTTCGCCGTCGTCGTGGCCGGCACCTCCGTGACCCCCGCCTCGGGCGGTGCGGCCGTGCCCGCCTGGGCCGGCCCGGCGACCCTGATCGCCGGGATCGCCCTGCTGGCCGCCGCCGCGATCGGCGCCGACGGCGCCAACGCCCGCGTGGCCGGCATCGCCTTCGGCTGGCGCCAGCCGGTCGCCGCCCTCGTGGTGGCCGCCGCCGCGCTGGCCCCGCTGGGCACCGGCCTCTGGTGGGCCGTGACCGGTGCGGACGGTCCGCTGCACCGCGCCGATGCCAGCCAGGTGCCCGCGTTCATCGCGGAGGAGGCCGGTACCACCGACCGCGCCCGCACCCTCGTCGTGACGGGGGAGAAGAGCGGCGGAGCCGTCCGCTACACCCTGGTCCGGGGCGCCGGCCTGACGCTCGGCCAGTCCGAGTCCACCGTCGACCCGGCGACCGGCACCCAGGACGGCCTGAACAAGGTGGTCGGCAGCCTGCTGGCCGGCTCCGGCGCGGACCAGGCCGGCGCCCTGTCGGGCTACGGCATCGCGTACGTGGTGGTCGAGCGGCCGGTGATCGACGCGTTCAAGGACGTCCTGGACGCCACCCCCGGCCTGGTCAAGGCCAACCAGGACGGCGACGCCGCGCTCTGGCAGGTCAACGGCGCCGCTGCGGTCCGCGCGGTGATCACCGCTCCCGGTGCGGCCCCCGTGGTCGTCCCGTCCGGCGTCCGCGACATCGCCACGACCGTCGCGGCCGGCCCGGACGGCCGGGTGCTGCGGCTCGCCGAGAGCGCGTCCCCCGAGTGGAAGGCCACCCTGGACGGCACCGCACTGGAGCCGACCACGGTCGACGGCTGGGCGCAGGGCTTCAAGCTCCCGGCGGGCGGCGGCAAGCTGTCCGTCACCCGCGAGGGCAGCCTGCTGCACACCGGCTGGATCTGGGCGCAGGTGCTGATCGGGCTGACCATCCTGGTGCTCGCCCTGCCCGGCCGGCGCAGCCACAAGGACGACGACCTGCCCGAGGACGTGCTGGCCGCCGCCGCGCTGGCCGCCGCCGCCCAGGCGCAGGCCCCGGCCCCGGGCAGCCGCCGGGCCCGCCGGATGGCCGAGCGCGGCGAGGGCGCCGAGCCGGGCACCGAGGAGACCGGGGTGTACGAGGGCGCCGTCCCGCCGCAGCCCGTCGCCGATCCGATGACGGAGGCCGTCCAGGCGGCCGCGGCCGCCCAGGACACCGAGCCGTACACGGACCCGTACCAGACGTACCAACAGGCGGACCCGTACAGCTACGACCCGTACGCCGCGCAACAGCCGGCGGCCGCGCCGTACGGCGGGCAGGCCCACTCCCAGCAGGGCTACGAGCAGCAGCAGGGCTACCAGCAGGCCTACCCCCAGCAGGGGTACGAGCAGCAGCAGGGCTACGAGCAGCCGTACCAGGACCAGCAGTACGGCTACGACCCCTACCAGCAGGCGGAGCACCAGCAGCCCTGGGTGCCGGGGCAGCCGCAGGCCGAGCCCTACTACGACCCGAACGACCCCAACGGGACTGGCCGGTACCCGCACCACCACGGATCGGGGAGCTGACCCGCGATGAAGAAGCCCTCCTTCGGGAAGAAGTCCGCGCCCGCCGAGGCCGAGGAGAGCGGTTACCCGCCGCCGGAGCCGGCCGCCGCCCCCGACGCGGACGGCGCCCCGGCCCGCCCCGCCGGACGCTCGGGCGGCAGCCGCACGACGCAGTCGCTGCTGGCGGCCGCGGCCGTGCTCGCCGTGGTGTTCGGCATCTCCGAGGTCCGTCCGCCGGCCGCCCCCGCGACCGGCGACACCGGCGCCTCGGCGACCACCGCGCAGGTCGAACGGACGGCGGCGGTCTGCCCGCAGCCGCTCCAGGGCCTGACCGGCTCGACCACGCTCACCGCCTACACCCCGCCCGGCGCCGGCGCCGGCACCGGCGGGGCGGGCTGGCTCTCCGACGCCGCCGCGCCCGCGACGCCGCCGACCGCGGCCCCGTCGGCCCCGGCCACGCCGTCCGCCCCCGCGACCCCGGCGCCGACCGGCTCGGCCGCCCCCGACAAGGGCGGTGCGCCCGCCGACGCCCGGCTGACGCTGGCCAAGCCCGGCACCCCGGTCTCGGCCCCCGCGGCCAACGCCGACACCGCGCCCGGCACCGGGGCCGTCGCCACCGGGGCCCTCGCCCCCGGCTTCACCGTCTCGCAGACCACCACGGTCACCGAGCAGCGCGGCCTCGGCCTGTCCGGTGTCACCTGCACCCCGGCCGGCACCAGCTTCTGGTTCGCCGGGGCCAGCACCGCGGGCGACCGGGCGGACTACGTCAGCCTGGTGAACACCGAGTCCTCCGCCGCCGTCGTCGACATCAAGCTCTACGGCGACAAGGGCCCGATCGACAACGACGCCGCCAACGGCATCACCGTCGCCCCCGGCAGCTCCCAGTCGATCCTGCTGCCGACCCTGACCAAGGGTCCGGTCACCGACCTCGCCGTGCACGTGGTGGCCCGCAGCGGCCGGCTCGGCGCGTTCCTGCACGCGGCCGACGGCAGCAAGGGCGCCGACTGGATCCCGTCCTCCGTCGAGCCCGCCCCGACCCTGGTGCTGCCCGGCCTGCCCGCCGACACCTCGGCCGCCCGTCTGGTCGTCTGGGCGCCGCCGGAGGACGACGCCGACCTGAAGATCCAGCTCTCCGGCAAGAACGGCTGGTTCACCCCGGCCGGCAACGAGTCCATCCACGTCAAGGCGGGCATGGTCGCCGCCGTCGACCTCGGGAAGGTCACCCGCGACGAGGTGGCCGGGCTGCGGCTGTCGCCCAGTGACGACAAGCACCCCACCCCGGTCGTCGCCGGGGTCCGGATCGACCGGGCCGGCTCGAACGGCAAGTCCGACGCGGCCTGGCTCACCGGCAGCGCCCCGGTCGGCGCCCGCGCCACGGTGGCCGACAACCGGGCCGGCGCGTCCACCCTGTTCCTGACGTCCACCGGCGACGCCGCCACGGTCCACGTCACCGCCTCGGCGGGCACCAACGGCGGCACCCCGGTGACCAAGGACGTCCAGGTGCCGGCCGGTGCCACCGTCGCCGTCCCGGCCCCCGAGCCCGGCGGGCTGAACGGCTCCTTCGCGCTCACGGTGGAGACCGCCTCCGGCGGCCCGGTGGTGGCCGCCCGGATGCTCGCGATCCCCGCCAAGGACGTGCCGATGTTCACCGTCCAGGCGCTGCGCGACGACCGCAGCACCGTCAAGGTCCCGCAGGCCTCCCAGGACCCGGGTGTCGTCCTGCGCTGACCGCGTGCTCCGGGGGCCCGGCGGCGGGCCCCCGGAGCGTCACTCCTCGTCGTAGCGCGGGTCGATGGCGTCCGGCGACAGGCCGAGCAGCTCGGCGACCTGCTCGATCAGGATCTCGTGCACCAGCGCCGCCCGGTCCTCCCGGGTCTTCGCCCGGATCTCCACCGGCCGCCGGTACACCACGATCTGGCTCTTGCGCCCCTGCTTGCCGGGCGACACCCGCCCCAGCGGCACGCCGTCCTCGGAGTCCGTGCCGTCCGCCTCGTGCAGCGGCACCTCCTGGACGGCGAACTCCACCTCGATCAGCTGCGGCCAGCGCCGCTCCAGACGCTCCACCGACTCGCGCACGTAGTCGTCGAACAGTTCGGAGCGGGTGAGCGAGATCGGCACCTGGGGCGGTGCCAGCGGGCCGCGCAGCCCCCTGCCGTGCCGGTCGCGGTGCCGGGGGCGGCGCGAGGGTCCCGTCGATGACTGCGGTGCAGAGCTGTCCATATCACTGCCGAGGGTAGTCCTTGGGCGGTCGGAAGTGGACCACTCCGGCAGGGAAACGCCCGGGGCGGGGGCGTACGCCGCAGCGGGCGGAGCGAGCGGAGCAGTCGAAGGAGCGGCTCCGCGCCGAAGCGCCCCCGGGCGCGGCGGAGGGGGAGTCCGAGGGGCACGCGGCGCGACACGTCGCACCACGGGGGCAGGCGGTCTTCGCTCCCCGGCGAGGAGTGCTGTACCGTCCACCCTCGTGAGCTCTGTACGTCGTTGTTCGCGAACCGCGTGCGGCCGGCCGGCCGTCGCGACGCTGACGTACGTCTACGCGGATTCAACCGCCGTCCTGGGCCCGCTCGCCACCTACGCCGAACCGCACTGCTACGACCTGTGCGCCGAGCACGCCGAGCGCCTCACCGCCCCGCGCGGCTGGGAGGTCGTCCGGCTCGCCGCCGAGGCCGGGCCGCTGCGCCGCAGCAGCGACGACCTGGAGGCCCTCGCCAACGCCGTCCGCGAGGCCGCCCGCCCGCAGACCCCCCGTCAGGGCCGCGCCCCCGAGGGCGAGTCCACCGAGGGCGGCCGCCGCGGCCACCTCCGGGTCCTCCGTTCGCCCGACAACTGACGGCTCGCCCCGCACGGGGGCGTTCCCCCGTCCCGGGTACGCTGCCCGTCTACCGTCACCGCGCCCCGTCGACCGAACGGGCGGTGACCCCGACGTATCGTGAACGATCAGCACAGAGACCAGGGTGGAGCCGCAGTGCGCGACCTCAAGCAGCTCGTGAAGGCGTACGACGTCCGAGGCGTCGTCCCGGACCAGTGGGACGAGAGCCTGTCCCGGGCCTTCGGTGCGGCCTTCGTCCAGGTCACCGGCGCGACGGCGATCGTGGTCGGCCACGACATGCGGCCCTCGTCCCCGTCGCTCAGCCGGGCCTTCGCCGAGGGCGCCGCGGCCTACGGCGCCGACGTCGTGCAGATCGGCCTCTGCTCGACCGACCAGCTCTACTACGCCAGCGGCAAGCTCGACCTGCCCGGGGCGATGTTCACCGCGAGCCACAACCCGGCCCAGTACAACGGCATCAAGCTGTGCCGGGCCGGCGCCGCCCCGGTCGGCCAGGACACCGGCCTCGCCGAGATCCGCGAGCTGGTCGAGTCCTGGACCGGCGAGGACGACGCCGTCACCGTCCCGGCCAAGGACGTCAAGCCCGGCGCGCTCTCCGAGCAGGAGACCCTGCGCGGCTACGCCGACCACCTGCTCGGCCTGGTCGACCTCACCGCGATCCGCCCGCTGAAGGTCGTCGTCGACGCGGGCAACGGCATGGGCGGCCACACCGTGCCGACCGTCTTCGACGGCCTGCCGATCGAGCTCGTCCCGATGTACTTCGAGCTGGACGGCACCTTCCCCAACCACGAGGCCAACCCGCTCGACCCCAAGAACCTGGTCGACCTGCAGGCGAAGGTCCGTGAGGTCGGCGCCGACCTCGGCCTCGCTTTCGACGGCGATGCCGACCGCTGCTTCGTCGTCGACGAGCGCGGCGAGCCGGTCTCCCCGTCCGCGATCACCGCCCTGGTCGCCGCCCGCGAGATCGCCCGCGCCAAGGCCGCCGGTGAGGCCGAGCCGACCATCATCCACAACCTGATCACCTCCTGGACCGTCCCCGAGGTGGTCCGCGAGCTCGGCGGCACCCCGGTGCGCACCCGCGTCGGCCACTCCTTCATCAAGCAGGAGATGGCCGTCACCGACGCCGTCTTCGGCGGCGAGCACTCCGCCCACTACTACTTCCGCGACTTCTGGCGCGCCGACACCGGCATGCTCGCCGCCCTGCACGTGCTCGCCGCCCTCGGCGGGCAGCCGGGCACGCTCTCCGCGCTCACCGCCGAGTACGACCGCTACGCCGCCTCCGGCGAGATCAACAGCACCGTCGCCGACCAGGCCGACCGCTCGGCCGCCGTCCGCGCCGCCTACGCCGGCCTGGAGGGCACCACCGTCGACGAGCTGGACGGACTCACCGTGGCCGGCCCGGACTGGTGGTTCAACCTGCGCGCGTCCAACACCGAGCCGCTGCTGCGCCTGAACGTCGAGGCCAAGGACCCGGCGAAGATGGCCGAGCTGCGCGACGGCGTCCTCGCGATCGTCCGCGCCTGACGCGCCCGAGCCGGAACGGCGGTGCCCCGGCCGGTAGGGTTGCCTATCGGCCGGGGCACCGCCGCGCCACCTCCCGACTCTTGGAGAGCCCCTTGAAGCTCGAATCCTTCCTGCTGGAGATCCTGGTCTGCCCGCAGTGCCGGGCCGCGCTCGCCGAGGCCGGCACCGAGGAGCAGCCCGAGCTGGTCTGCACCGGCACGGACTGCGGCCTCGCGTACCCGGTCCGCGACGGCATTCCGGTCCTCCTGGTGGACGAGGCCCGCCGCCCGGCCTGATCCTTAGGGCGAAGCCCCGCCCCGCCAGCCCAGCGCCCCCAAGGACCGCAGCCGACAGCAGCCGGAGGACCGCCGCATGCTCGACGACACCCTGCTCGACGACCCGGCCGCCCTCCAGCGCGCCGACCGCGACCACGCCCTGCTCGCCCTGGCCGGCGCGGGCGCGCGGGTGCGCACCGCGCTGCGGCTCGCCGACGCGGCCGGCCTCGACCGGCTGCGGCCCGACGGCCGCCCGCGCGCCGTCCTCGTCGCCGGGCACGGCAGCGCCCTGACCGCGGGCGAGATCCTCGCGTCGCTGGCCGGCACCGGCAGCCTCGTCACCACGCTGCCGCCCGCCGACGCCACCGCCCCGCGCGCCGACCGGGCCGGTGCCCCGCCCGCCTTCACCGCCGGGCTCGGCTGGCAGCTGCCCGGCTGGACGGGACCGCTCGACCTGCTGGTGATCAGCTCCGCCGACGGCGACGAGCAGGGCCTGATCGGCCTCGCCGAGCAGGCCTACGCGCGCGGCTGCGCGATCGTCGTCACCGCGCCCGAGGGCAGCCCGCTCGCCGCGGCGGCGCTCCAGGTGCGGGCCCTGCCGCTCCCGTACGTGCCGTCCGCGCGGCCCGAGGACGCGCCGCCGGCCGAGCGCGCCGCAGAGCCGGACCTGCCCGCCGAGGACCCGGGTGCGCTGTGGGCCCACCTGACCCCGCTGCTCGCGCTCGCCCAGAAGGTCGGCGTCACCCAGCTGCCGTACGACGCGCTCCCGGCCACCGCAGACCTCCTCGACGCGACGGCCGTCCGCTGCCGCCCCGACGCCGCCGCCTACACCAACCCGGCCAAGGGCCTGGCCGCCCGGCTCGCCGGGACCGTTCCGCTGCTGTGGGCCGAGGGCCCCGTCGCCGGGGCCGTCGTCACCCGCTTCGCCGCGCAGCTGGCCGACCGGGCCGGCCGCCCGGCGCTGCCCGGACTGCTGCCGCAGGTGCTCACCGCGCACCGGGGCATGTTCACCGGCCAGCTGGGCGCGGGCGCCGACCCGGACGACTTCTTCCGCGACCGCGTCGACGAGCCGGACCCGCTGCACCTCCAGGTCCTGCTGCTGCGGCACGTCCCGGGCACGCCCGGTGGCCCGCTCGACGAGGACGAGGGCCCGGCCGAGGTGCCGGAGGACGACGCGAGCCCGCGTGCCTTCGGTGTCTCCCGGGCGCACCGCCTCGCCGCCGCCCACGACGTCCGGCTCACCGAGTACGCCAGCGCCCGGCCCGAGCCGCTGCACGCGCTCGCCGACCTCGTCGCGCTGACCGACTTCGCGGCCGTCTACCTGGGACTTGCCGCTGCGCAGTCGTAGGACGCCGCACGCTACGGTGATGCCATGAGTACAGAGGGTGGGACAAAAGCGCTGATCGCGGCGCTGTCGGCGAACCTGGCGATCGCGGCGGCCAAGTTCACCGCCTTCGGCTTCACCGGGTCGTCGTCGATGCTGGCCGAGGGCGTCCACTCGGTGGCCGACTCCGGCAACCAGGTGCTGCTGCTGATCGGCGGCAAGCGGGCGCGCCGGGACGCCGACGAGGAGCATCCGTTCGGGTACGGCCGCGAGCGCTACATCTACGGCTTCCTGGTGGCCATCGTGCTGTTCAGCGTCGGTGGCCTCTTCGCGATCTACGAGGGCTGGCACAAGGTGCGCCACCCGGAGGCACTGGACTCCTGGGGCTGGGCCGTCGGCGTGCTGGTGTTCGCGATCGCGATGGAGGGCTGGTCCTTCCTCACCGCGATGCGCGAGTCGGCGAAGGCCAAGGGCGACCAGGGCTGGGTGCAGTTCATCCGCACCGCGAAGGCGCCGGAACTGCCCGTGGTGCTGCTGGAGGACACCGGCGCGCTGATCGGCCTGGTGCTCGCGATGCTCGGCGTGTCGCTCACCGTGGTCACCGGCGACGGCGTCTGGGACGGCGTCGGCACCCTGTGCATCGGCGTCCTCCTGGTACTGATCGCCGTGGTGCTCGCCCTGGAGACCAAGTCGCTGCTGCTCGGCGAGTCCGCCGACCCGGGGTCGGCGGCCCGCATCCGCGCGGCCCTGGTCGACGGGGACGCGGTCACCGGCGTGATCCACATGCGCACGCTCCACCTCGGTCCCGAGGAACTGCTGGTCGCCGCCAAGATCGCGGTCAACGCGGAGGACAGCGCCGCCCGGGTCGCGGCCGCCATCGACGCCGCCGAGGAGCGGGTGCGCGCGGCCGTCCCGATCGCCCGCGCGATCTACCTGGAGCCGGACGTGTACAGCGCGGCCAAGGCCGCGGCCGGCGCCGACCCGGCGGCCACGCCGGGCGGGCCGGGCCCCGAAAATCCGTAACCGGGAACGGTCGGTGGGGCCACCGGTGTAGATTCGTCACCAGAGCCAGAACGTCGCTGCTGATGGCGGTCGATCGGCGGTCCGCGCCCGTAGGGTGTGCCCCGGTCGAGGGAGAGAGGTCCTCCGACGGTTTGTGCTGCGCACAGGGAGCCGGTCCGGTACAGCGGGCCCGGCGGCCCCGGCGTGGCCGTGCACCCCCGTACGGCACCGCCGCATTGCGACGCACACCCAGGACCTTGGCCTTGCCCCACCCCATCAGCGAGGAGCAGACGCATGTCGACCGACATCACCGGTGACTTCAAGGTCGCCGACCTTTCCCTGGCGCCGTTCGGCCGCAAGGAGATCCAGCTCGCCGAGCACGAGATGCCCGGCCTCATGTCGATCCGCGCCGAGTACGCGGCGTCGCAGCCGCTGGCCGGTGCCCGCATCACCGGCTCGCTGCACATGACCGTGCAGACCGCCGTCCTGATCGAGACCCTGACCGCGCTGGGCGCCGAGGTCCGCTGGTGCTCGTGCAACATCTTCTCCACCCAGGACCACGCGGCCGCGGCCATCGCGGTCGGCCCGGAGGGCACCCCGGAGAACCCGCAGGGCATCCCGGTCTTCGCCTGGAAGGGCGAGACGCTGGAGGAGTACTGGTGGTGCACCGAGCAGGCGCTGACCTGGCCGGACGGCAAGACCCCGAACATGATCCTGGACGACGGCGGTGACGCCACCCTCCTGATCCACAAGGGCGTCGAGTTCGAGAAGGCCGGTGCCGCTCCGGACCCGTCCACCGCGGACAACGACGAGTTCCGGATCATCCTGGAGCTGCTGAACCGCACCCTGAAGGACACCCCGAACAAGTGGACCGAGGTCGCCGCCACGATCAAGGGCGTGACGGAGGAGACCACGACGGGTGTGCACCGTCTGTACGAGATGCACCGTGACGGCAAGCTGCTGTTCCCGGCGATCAACGTGAACGACTCGGTGACGAAGTCGAAGTTCGACAACAAGTACGGCTGCCGGCACTCGCTGATCGACGGCATCAACCGGGCGACGGACGTGCTGATCGGCGGCAAGGTCGCGGTCGTGTGCGGTTACGGCGACGTGGGCAAGGGCTGCGCGGAGTCCCTGCGCGGCCAGGGCGCGCGCGTCATCGTCACGGAGATCGACCCGATCTGCGCGCTGCAGGCGGCGATGGACGGCTACCAGGTCGCCACGCTGGAGGACGTCGTCGAGACGGCCGACATCTTCATCACCACCACGGGCAACAAGGACATCATCCTGGCGTCGCACATGGCGCGGATGAAGCACCAGGCGATCGTGGGCAACATCGGCCACTTCGACAACGAGATCGACATGGCCGGTCTGGCCCAGCTGCCGGGCGTGGTGAAGACCGAGGTCAAGCCGCAGGTCCACGAGTGGCGCAAGGAGGACGGCCGGACGATCATCGTGCTGTCCGAGGGGCGTCTGCTGAACCTGGGCAACGCGACCGGTCACCCGTCGTTCGTGATGTCCAACTCCTTCGCGAACCAGACGATCGCGCAGATCGAGCTGTTCACGAAGACCGAGCAGTACCCGATCGGCGTGTACGTGCTGCCGAAGCACCTGGACGAGAAGGTCGCGCGGCTGCACCTGGACGCGCTGGGCGTGAAGCTGACGACCCTGACCCAGGAGCAGGCCGACTACATCGGCGTCCCGGTCGAGGGCCCGTACAAGGCGGAGCAGTACCGCTACTGATGCGGTGACAGCCGTACGCCGGTGGCCGGCACCCCCCGTGGGTGCCGGCCACCGGCGCGTTCGGACACCTGTCAGCGGATGACGTCGGTCGTCCAGGTCGACGGGTCGGCCCCCGTGGGGTGAACCAGCCTGGTCAGGCCCTCCAGGCCCCCGAACCTGTCCAGCGCCGGCACGCCGTCGACGTAGGTCGAGGCGCAGATCTGGAGGCCCTGCTCGGTCCGGCACTTCGACACGGGTTTGCCATACCGCAGTTCGCCCACGGGAGCCACCGTGACATCGACGCTCTTGCCCTCCAGGGTGAAGCCGACACCGGCGGCCCAGGGCAGCGGGTCCGCGGGGCGGACCAGGCTGGCGCCGTCCGGGCGGAGCCCGGACGGCAGCCCGGACAGCCAGAACGGCAGAGGGACCTCCCATCGGCCGATCTCGACCCCGGCCGCGACCCGCAGGAGCACGTCGTCGGGGATCGCGTTGCCGCGCGGACGATTCGACACCAGCGTCGCCCACCGGCCGGAGGGTGTCTGCCAGCGGAGGACCCGCTGGGCGTTGTCGAAGGTCGGGTGCGTCGGGTTGACCACCCAGTAGGCCGTCCCGCCGTTGACCGCAGGAGCGGGGTCCTTCTCCTGCTTCTGCTGCGATGAGTCGACGAGCGCCGGTTCGGGCCCGGCGGGGAGAAGGGTGAGGTCGAGGCGTCGCCCCGACACGCCCGGTTCACTGGCGCTGGCGCCGGTGCGGTACTCGTTCCGCACGTAACCGACGCTGCGTTCGCCGTCCAGCCAGTCGGGGAGCCAGCCGAACCGCGCCTCGGCGGTCAGGACGGCGGTGGCGGAGCCCGCCGGTGCCGCGGTGGCCGACGGGGACGTCGCGACGACCGGGGGCGTGACGGAGGCGGGCGCTGCGCTGCCGCTCGGCTCCAGCAGCAGGGTGGCGCCGATCGTGAGCGCCGTCACGGTGGCGACCGTGCCGACCGTGAACCGCTGTCGACGGCGCAAGCGCGCCCGCCCTTGGGAGATGGACGTCGCGACGTCGAACGCGACGGGCGGAGCCGGACCGTCGGCGAGGGCCGTCAGCCGGTCGGTCAGGTCGTCGTGATCGTTGATGGTCATGGCGTCCTCTCTGCGACGGCGGGGCGGGCGACGAGCCTGGTCCTGAGGGCCTCCAACCCGCGTGAGCTCTGGCTCTTCACGTTGCCGGGGGAGCAGCGCAGGGCCTCTGCGGCCTGTTCGACGGTCAGGTCGCAGTAGTAGCGCAGGACGACCGTGGCGCGCTGGCGCGGCGGCAGTGCCGCCAGGGCCTGGCGGAGGTCCAGCGAGGCGTCCAGGTCGATGCTGTCGGCGACGGTCTCGGGCGCGGTCTCCCGACGGACCGTGCGGCGCCACCAGGAGGTGCGCTGCTCGCCCAGGAAGACGTTGACGAGCACCCGCCGGGCGTAGCCGTCGAGGTTCTCCACCCGCCCGGCCCGCGACCAGTTCACGTACAGCTTCGTGATGGTCTCCTGCACCAGGTCGTCGGCCCGGTGCCAGTCCCCGCACAGCAGATAGGCGACCTTCCGCAGCCAGCCACTCCTGGAGGCCACGTACTCCGTGAACTCCGCGTCGTGTGTCTGCTTCGCCATCTGCACCCCCCTTCGCGTCGTGTCGGCGGCGTCTCTCCCGCGCCGTCCGCCTCCCTGATGCGGGCACTGCTCCGGAAGGTTGCATGCCGATCGGTCACCGGCGTCCACGTAGGCTTCGGCCATGCCCAACGGCCGGTACTCGCTCCATGACACTCATGACCACGTGCTGCTCGGCGAGGAGCGGTTCAGTTGCGCTCCGGGGCCGGCCGGCTGGCGGTACGTCTCCAAGACCTACGCCCCGGACGGCCGGGTGACCGGCACCGTCGACCTCACGCTGGACTCGCGTGCCCGGCCGCTGCGGATGGAGCTGCGGGCGGGCGGGTGGCAGGTCCGCGGCGGGGCCGTGGACGGGGTGGCGTGGGTGCGTACGGACGCTGCCGACCCGGGCGGCGAGCACGCGGTGGAGGGACACGACCGCGCCCACGGGTTCACCGGGCGCTCGCCGGCCTTCCTGGTCGCGACCGCCCGCCTGCTGCGGCTCCGGGAGGGGGCGAGCGCCCGGGTGCGGCTGGTGGCGTTCACCGAGCCGGTGCTGGCGCCGCGGACCTTCGACCAGGGCTGGCTGCTGGAGGGGACCGACACGCACGACACGGACTCCGGTCCGCTGCTCGTGGAGCGGTACCAGGTGGCGGACCTGGAGACGGGGGAGCAGCAGGTCGTGCACCTCGCCGGGGACGTGGTGCTGGCGGCGGACGGTATCGAGCTGGAGGAGCTGGAGTCGCCGCCGAACGCCTGGCCGGTGGAGTTCGGGGGGTAGGCCGCGGGTCAGGCGGGCGGGGCGAAGCCCATGTCGTCGGGCTGGGGAGCGGCGGCCGGTACCGGCGGTGCCGCCGGCGCGGCGGGGGCCGCGGGGGCCGCGGGGGGCATCGGCGGCTGCGGGGCCTGCGGGGCTGCCGTCGGCCGGTAGCCCTGGGCGCGCATCCACTCCCGACGCTGGCGCTCGGTGAGCACGGCGCCGAGGTAGGCGGCCGGGTGTACTCCTGGTGGCACCTCGTGAGCCGTCCTGGCGGCGAGGTCGGCGGCCAGCCCGGCGGACATCCGGTGCGCCACGGCCGGGTCCAACTGGCCTATCCGTCCAAGCAGTTGGCGGATCGCGAGCCACAGCGGCTCGGGGACGGCCGACAGCTCCATCGCGAGGAGCTCGTGCCCCATCGACTGCAGCAGTCGCGGGTGCACCGGAGGCAGGGCGACCGCCGTCCCCCCGCCCGGGGCGCGCTCGCGGACGACCAGCGTCCCGGCGAAGACGTCGCCCAGCCGCTTGCCCTCGGAGTTCACCACCGAGCAGATCACGGCGGGCGCGCCGGTCAGCGTGATCAGCTCGAAGAAGCCGGTCAGGCCGCGCACCAGCGCGTGCCGGAACCGCACCGGACCGCCGTCGCCGCGGACCACCCGCAGACCGAGCGCGGCCTTGCCGAGCGACCGGCCGTGGCTGAACGTCTCGACCATCACCGGTACGCCGACCAGGAAGAACACCATCAGCCCGAGCATGATGGCGGTCAGTGCGGCGCCGTCCAGGCCCGAGAGGGCGACGCTGAGGACCAGCGAGGTGATCAGCAGGGCGGCGAACTCCACGGCCAGGTCGAGCGCGACGGCCAGCGCCCGGCTCGGAAGCTTCGCCGCACGCAGGTCGAGGACGACCGCCTCACCGGTCACCAGGTCGCTCAAGACACCCGTCCGTTCACGCTCGTTGAGGTCGCCGAGGCGGATGGACGCCGTGGTGCGGGACGTCCCGGACCGGCCCCCGCGACCCACCCACTGCCGTCCGATCCGCAGTCGCCAACATACGGCGCCCGTCGCTCGGACGGGAAGTGAGATCCCGGAGGCCACCGCGTCGGTCCGTCCTGGCATGCTGGGCCCGCACGTGTCCGTACGTCTTCGCCCGCCCGACCTGCCCGACCGCCCCGCGTGTGTGCGGCCGCCCCGTGCGCCCCGCGCCCCGCGCCGACCATGGAGCCGCCGCATGGACCTGGACGTCTTCGTCGCCACCCACCAGGGGGAGTGGAACCGGCTGGACGCCCTCGCCCGCAAGCGTCGGCTCAGCGGGGAAGAGGCGGACGAACTGGTCACCCTGTACCAGCGGACCACCGGCCACCTGGCCAAGGTCCAGGCCGCCGCGCCCGATCCGACGCTGGTGAGCCGGCTGACCGCGCTGGTCTCCCGCGGGCGGGCCGCCGTCACCGGCACCCGCAGCAGCGGCTGGCGGGACGTGGTGCGGTACTACACGGTGAGCTTCCCGGCGGCCCTGTACCGGTCGCGCCGGTGGTGGCTAACGGTCGCGGTCGTCTCACTGGTCGCCACCACGGTGATCGCCTGGTGGGTCGCCGATCACCCCGAGGTCCGCAACAGCCTCGCCTCGCCCGAGATGCTGCGCCAGATGACCCGCCCCGGTGGCGAGTACGAGGCGTACTACTCGGACCGCCCTGCGAGCTCGTTCGCGGCCCAGGTCTGGACGAACAACGCCTGGATCGCCATCAAGTGCCTGCTGTTCGGGATCGCGCTGGGCATCCCCGTGATCTTCGTGATGTGGTCGAACGTCCTCAACCTCGGCGCGGGCATCGGCCTGATGGCCTCGGCGGGTCGGCTCGACGTGTTCCTCGGGCTGCTCATCCCGCACGGCCTGCTGGAGCTGACCGCCGTCTTCGTCGCCGGCGGGCTCGGACTGCGCCTCGGCTGGACGGTGATCGACCCGGGCGCGCGCACCCGGACGACGGCGCTCGCGGAACAGGGCCGTTCCATCATCGGCATGGCCATCGGCATGGCAACGGTGCTCGCGGTCTCCGGCATCCTCGAAGCCTTCGTGACCCCGTCGGGCCTGCCCACCTGGGCGCGCATTTCGATCGGCGTCGTGGCGGAGACCGCCTTCCTGCTCTACGCCCTGGTGCTGGGGAGGAAGGCCGCGGCGGACGGCGAGACCGGAGACCTGGACGCGGCCGACCGGGCGGACCTGCAGCCGGTCGCCGCCTGAGGCGGATGTGATCACCAGCCCTCTGACCTGCTACTCTTCTCGCATCCCGACCGGGCCATTGACGTGGTGCCGGAGGGCTAGTAGGTTTGAACGGTTGGGACTGACTGGACAACGGTCGGGCCCGGGCGTTAGTGTCTACGACACCGCCGAATCGAGGCGAGCGCGTTTCACGAAATGCGCGCCCTCCGACGAAGCAAAATCCCGCGAACTGAGCAGTACGAAGGCTTTGATAGGCTTCGGGGCGAAGTTGCAGGAAATCCCCCCAGCGGGAATCGGATGAATGAAACTCCGGAAAACGGAGCGGAAAACGTCTGGTAAGCTGGAAACACGAAAGAACGAAGCGCCCGGAGGGCCCGCTGGAAGGCGGCTCGAAGGAAGTGTCCGTTCCTTGAGAACTCAACAGCG
>NZ_JBEZGX010000064.1:0-49936 GCF_040650235.1 Kitasatospora sp. NPDC048722 | reverse complement strand
GCACCGCGGCCAGCCGCTCGCCGCCCCGCCGGTCGAGCGCGTCGGGCAGGTCGACGACGCCGCCGAAGCGCTGCGGGTGCTCCAGGGCGGCCGTCCAGCCGAGGCCGTGGACCTGCGCCTGCACCGGGTTGGCGACGGTGTCGGTGCGCCCGGCGGCGACGGCGCCGCGGGTGAGGCACCACAGCGGCGCGTCCTGCCCGGCGTCGCCGAGGGCCTGGATCAGGGCCAGGGTGAGCGCGACGCCCTCGGGCAGGGCGGGGTGTCGCTCGCTCGGCCGCTCGGCGGTGGCGAGCAGGGAGACGATGCCCGCGAGTTCGCCGTGCGTGAGCAGCGCGGCGAGCCGCTGCCGGTCGGCGTGGGTGTCGTCCAGGACGAGCCGCTCGACCGTCGCGCCGTGCGCGGTCAGCGCCTCGGTGACGTCCTCGCCCTCGCCGTCCCGAGCGGTGACGAGCAGCCAGGTGCCGTCCAGGCGGGCGGACGCGGCGGACAGCGGCTTCCAGGTCGCCCGGTAGCGCCAGGAGTCGAGCGTCGAGCGCTCCCGTCGACGGCGGTGCCAGTCGGACAGCGCGGGCAGCACCGGCGCGAGCGCGCCGCTGTCGATGCGCAGCCGGGCCGCCAGCGCCTCGACGTCGGCCTCCTCGACGGCGCTCCAGAACTCGCCGTCCTCCGGCTCCCCGCCGGGGCGCGGCGCGACGGCCCACAGGTGCTCGTGCTGGAAGGCGTAGGTGGGCAGCGGCACGCGGCGCCCGCCGGCCGTGCGGGCGGACCAGTCGGCCCGGCCTCCGCGGACGAAGGCCTCGGCGAGCGAGGTGAGGAAACGGTCGGTGCCGCCCTTGTCGCGGCGCAGGGTGCCCACGGCGGTGGCGCGGTCGCCGCGGTCCTCGGCGGTGGCCTCGATCGCCATGGTGAGCACGGTGTGCGGGCTGACCTCGACGAACAGGCCGTGGCCCTGGGCCATCAGCTCCCGCACGGCCGGGTCGAAGCGGACCGGGTTGCGCAGGTTGCGGTACCAGTAGCCGGCGTCCATGGCGGTGGTGTCGAGCCAGTCGCCGGTGACGGTGGAGAAGAACGGCACCTCGGCGGCACGCGGGCGCACGGGTGCGAGGTCCGTCAGCAGGTCGTCCCTGAGGAGTTCGACCTGGGCGGAGTGCGAGCCGTAGTCCACGCTGATCCGCCGGGCGCGCAGGCCCTCGGCCTCGAACTCGGCCATCAGCTCGTCGAGTTCTCCGGCCGGACCGGCGACGACGACGGTCCGCGGCCCGTTCACGGCGGCGACGGCGAGCCCGCCGCCGCGCGAGCGCAGCCGTTCCTCCGCCTCCTCGGCGGACAGCGGCACGGAGACCATCCCGCCGGAGCCCGCCAGGACGCGGCCGATCAGCCGGCTGCGCAGCGCGGCCACGCGGGCGCCGTCCTCCAGGGAGAGTGCCCCGGCGACGACGGCGGCGGCGATCTCGCCCTGGGAGTGGCCCACCACGGCGTCCGGGTGGATGCCGTGGGCGCGCCACAGGTCGGCGAGGGCCACCATGACGGCGAAGGTCGCGGGCTGGACGACGTCGACCCGGTCCAGCGCGGGCGCGCCCTCGGCCTGGCGCAGCACGTCGGGCAGCGACCAGTCGACGTGCGCGGACAGGGCCGCCGCGCACTCGGCGATGCGCCCGGCGAACACCGGTGACTCGTCCAGCAGTTGGGCGCCCATGCCGGCCCACTGGGAGCCCTGGCCGGGGAAGACGAAGACGGTGCGGCCGCCGTCCTCGGCGAGGCCCTGGACGGCGTTCGGCGCGGAGGCGCCGGCGGCGAGCGCGGCGAGGCCCTCGCGCAGGTCGGCGGCGTCGGCGCCGAGCACGACGGCGCGGTGCTCGAAGAGGGCGCGGGTGGTCAGCAAGGTGTGGGCGACGTCGTGCGGGCGCAGGTCCGGCTCGGTGTCGAGGTGGTCGGCGAGGCGTGCGGCCTGGGCGCGCAGCGCGGCGGGGGTGCGGGCGGAGAGCACCCACGGCACGGCGCCGTCGGGCGCCTCGGCCGTCTCCGTCGGGGTGGCGGCGGGCGCCTCCTCCAGCACGACGTGCGCGTTGGTGCCGCTGATGCCGAACGAGGAGACCGCGCAGCGGCGGGTCCGCTCGCCGGCCGGCCACGGCGTGGCCTCGTTGAGCAGCGTGACGGTGCCCGGCGTCCAGTCGATGTGCGAGGACGGCTCGCCCGCGTGCAGGGTGGCCGGGAGCACGCCGTGGCGCAGCGCCTGGACCATCTTGATCACGCCGGCGACGCCCGCCGCCGACTGGGTGTGGCCGATGTTGGACTTGACCGAGCCGAGCAGCAGCGGCCGCTGCGGGTCGCGGTCGCGCCCGTAGGCGGTCTGGAGGGCCTGGGCCTCGATCGGGTCGCCGAGGGCCGTGCCGGTGCCGTGCGCCTCGACGGCGTCGACGTCGTCGGGGGTGAGGCCCGCGTTGTGCAGGGCCTGGCGGATGACGCGCTGCTGGGAGGGCCCGTTGGGGGCGGTGAGCCCGTTGGAGGCACCGTCCTGGTTGATCGCGGAACCGCGGATGACGGCGAGCACCTGGTGCCCGTTGCGCTCGGCGTCGGAGAGCCGCTCCAGGACGACGACGCCGACGCCCTCGGCGAGGGTCATGCCGTCGGCGGACTCGGAGAAGGCCTTGCAGCGGCCGTCGGCGGCGAGGGCGCGCTGGCGGCTGAAGGCGATGAAGGCGTTCGGGTTGGTCATGACCGTGGCACCGCCGGCGAGCGCGAGGGAGCTCTCGCCGCCGCGCAGCGACTGGCAGGCCAGGTGCAGCGCGACGAGCGACGAGGAGCACGCGGTGTCGACGGTGACGGCCGGGCCCTCCAGGCCGAACAGGTAGGCCAGGCGCCCGGAGAGCACGCTCGGGCTGGTGCCGGTGACGGCGTGCCCGGCGGAGCTGTCGTCCATGCCGAGCCCGTACTCCTGGTACGTGGACCCGATGAAGGTGCCGGTCGCGCTGCCGTGGACGGAGGTCGGGTCGATGCCCGCGGATTCGAGGGCCTCCCACGTGGTCTCCAGCAGCAGGCGCTGCTGCGGGTCCATGGCGAGGGCCTCGCGCGGTGAGATGCCGAAGAACGCGGCGTCGAACTCGCCGGCCTCGTGCAGGAACCCGCCCTGCGTGGAGTAGGTGCGGCCGGGGGTGTCGGGGTCGGGGTCGTGGAGACCGGTGTCCCAGCCGCGGTTCTCCGGGAACTCGGAGATGGCGTCGGTGCCCTCGGCGACGAGCCGCCACAGCTGCTCGGGGCTTGCGGCGCCGCCGGGGAATCGGCAGCCCATGCCGACGATGGCGATCGGCTCGTCCGGGTCGGCGGCGGCGACCGGCGGCGCCGTCACGTCCTGCGGCCCGTCGAGCAGCTCGCCGCGCAGGAAGGCGGCGAGCGCGACGGGCGTCGGGTGGTCGAAGGCCATCGTGCTGGGCAGCGGCAGGCCGGTCAGCGCGGCGAGGCGCTTGCGCAGTTCGACGGCGGTGAGCGAGTCGAACCCGGCGTCGCGGAAGGCGCGCTTCTCGGGCACGCCGTCGACGGAGCCGTGGCCGAGGACCGCGGCGGCCTCGCGGCGCACCAGGTCGACGAGCAGGCGGTCGCGCTCGGTCCCGGACAGGCCGCGCAGGCGGCGGACGAGGTCGGAGGCGGCCCCGGCGTCGGCGGCGGCGCCGCGGGCGAGGGCGCGGACCTCGGGCAGCTCGTCGAACAGGACGCTCGGTCGCGCGGCGGTGAAGACGGGGGCGTAGCGCTCCCAGTCGACGTCCGCGACGGTCACGGCGACGTCCTCGTGGACGATCGCGCGGCGCAACTCGGTGAGCGCGGTCTCCGGGGCGAGGAAGCGCAGGCCCTGGCGGCGCAGTCCGTCGGAGACGGCCTCGTGGGCGGCCATGCCGGCGCCGGCCCACGGGCCCCAGGCGATCGAGGTGGCGGTCAGGCCGCGGGCGCGGCGGTTCTCGGCGAGGGCGTCGAGGTAGGCGTTGGCGGCGGCGTACGCGCTCTGGCCGGCGCTGCCCCAGATGCCGGCGACGGAGGAGAACAGGACGAAGAAGTCCAGGTCGTGGTCGGCGAGGAGGGTGTCGAGGTGGGCGGCGCCGTGGAGCTTGGCGGCGGTGAGCGCGGCGACCTCGGCGACCGGGGTGTCCGAGATCGGGGCGGCCTGGCCGACTCCGGCGGCGTGCACGACGCCGGTCAGCGGGTGCTCGGCCGGGACGGCGGCCAGGACGGCGGCGAGCGCGTCGCGGTCGGCGACGTCGCAGGCGACGACGGCCGCGGTGGCACCGTGCTCGGCGAGTTCGGCGACGAGTTCGGCGGCGCCGGGGGCGTCCGGGCCCCGGCGGCCGGTGAGCACGAGGTGCCGGGCGCCGCTGCGGGCCAGCCAGCGGGCCACCTCGGCGCCGAGCGCGCCGGTGCCGCCGGTGACGAGGACGGTGCCGTCGGCGGTGAACTCCTCGGCGCGGGGCAGCTCGTCGACGGCGTGCCGCACCAGGCGGCGGCCGTAGGCGGCGCTGCCGCGCAGCGCGATCTGGTCCTCCGCTCCGCGCTTGCCGCTTGCCAGGACGCCGACGAGGCCCTGCACGGTCGGCGCGTCCAGCACCGGCGGCAGGTCGACCAGCCCGCCCGGCGCCTGCGGGCGCTCCAGGGCGGCGACCCGGCCGAGACCCCACGCGGCGGCCTGGACGGGGTTGGTGAGCGGGTCGGCGGGCCCGGTGGAGACGGCGCCGCGGGTGGCGGTCCACAGCGGCGCGCCGGAGCGCAGGTCGCCGAGGGCCTGGACGAGGACGACGCCGAGCGCGACGCCCTCCGGCAGGCCGGGCCCGGGGACGGGCCGGTCGGCCAGGGCGACGAGCGACAGGATGCCGCTGAGCTCTCCGAACTCCGCTATCCGGCGGGCGAGTCCGGCGCGGTCACGGCAGTCCTCGTCGAGCGCGAGGCGCTCCAGGCGGGCGCCGTGGCCGCGCAGGGCGTCAAGGAGCTCGGCGTCGTCCACCGCGTCGGTGGTGACGACCAGCCAGGTGCCGTCCAGCACGGGCGCGGCCGCCGGGCGGACGGGCCGCCAGTGGACGCGGTAGCGGGCGGCGTCGAGCTGCGCCTTCTCGTGCCGGGTTCGGCGCCAGTCGGCGAGGGCGGGCAGGAGGGCGTAGAGGCCGGCGTGCTGTTCGTCGCGCAGGCCGAGCAGACCGGCGAGTTCGGCGGCGCTGCCGCGCTCGACGGCGCCCCACAGCGCGGAGTCGGCGGGGTCGGCGACCGGCGCGGCGCCGGGCTCGGCCTCCGGCCAGTAGCGCTCGTGCTGGAACGCGTAGGTGGGCAGGCCGGTGCGGCGGGCGCCGGTGCCCGCGTACAGCGCGGCCCAGTCCAGGGCGTGGCCGCGCACGTGGAGGGCGGCGAGGGCGAGGGCGGCGGTCCGCTCCTCGGGCCGTCCGGCGCGCAGCAACGGGACGGCCGTCACCGCGGTGTCGTCGGCGAGGACGTCCTCGGCGAGCGCGGACAGCACGCCGTCCGGGCCGAGTTCGAGGAAGGTGGCGGCGCCGGCCGCGCGGGCGGTGCGGACGCCGTCGGCGAAGCGGACGGCCCGGCGGACGTGCTCGACCCAGTACTCGGGCGAGCACAGCTCGGCCTCGGTGGCGAGCTCGCCGGTGCTGTCGGAGACGAGCGGGATCGCCGGGGCGCGGAACTCCAGCTCCGCGACGGCGCGCCGGAACTCCTCCAGCATCGGCTCCATCAACGGCGAGTGGAAGGCGTGGGAGACGCGCAGTCGCTTCGTCCGGCGCCCCTCGGCCGCGAACTCCCCGGCGATGCGCAGGACTTCGTCCTCCAGCCCGGAGAGCACCACGGCCCGCGGCCCGTTGACGGCCGCGACGGACACGCCGGGCACCAGGTGCGGCAGCACCTCGTCCTCGGTGGCCTCGACGGAGACCATGGCGCCGCCCTCGGGCAGCGCGTCCATGAGCCGGGCCCGGGCGGCCACGAGCGCGCAGGCGTCGGCGAGCGACAGCACCCCGGCGCAGTGCGCGGCGGCGATCCCGCCGACGGAGTGGCCGAGCAGCACGTCGGCGCGCACGCCGAGCGAGGCGACCAGGCGGAACAGCGCGACCTCGACGGCGAAGATCGCGGGCTGTGCCCAGCCGGTGCGGTTCAGCAGTTCCTCGTCGTCACCGTGGAGGACCTCGCGCAGCGGGCGCTCCAGCCGGGGCCCGAACGCGTGCAGCACCTCGTCCAGCGCGTCGGCGAACACCGGGTAGCGCTCGGCGAGTTCACGTCCGGTGCCGAGGCGCTGGGCGCCCTGGCCGGCGAACAGCACCGCGAGCTTCCCGGCGCCGGTCTCGCCCGCGACCAGCCCGGCGGCGGACCCGCCCGTGGCGAGGGCGGCCAGCACGGCGAGCAGTTCGTCGCGGTCACCGCCGACGGCCACCGCGCGGTGGTCGAAGCCGGAGCGGGTGGTGGCGAGCGAGAGGCCGAGGTCGGCGGGGCTCGCCGCCGGGTCCGCGGCGGCGAACGCCCGCAGGCGGGCGGCCTGGTCGCGCAGCGCGGCCGGACTGCGGCCGGCCAGCGGCCAGAGCAGGACGGGCTCCGGGACCGCCGGAGCGGTCTCGCGCACCACGGTGGCGGGGGCCTGTTCGAGGATGACGTGGGCGTTGGTGCCGCTGAAGCCGAAGGAGGACACGCCGGCCCGGCGCGGGCGGCCGGTCTCCGGCCAGTCCGCCTCCTCGGTCAGCAGCTCCACCGCGCCCTCGTCCCAGTCCACGTGGGAGGACGGCTCGGCCGCGTGCAGGGTGCGGGGCACGACGCCGTGCCGCATCGCCAGCACCATCTTGATCACGCCCGCGACGCCGGCGGCGGCCTGGGTGTGGCCGAGGTTGGACTTCACCGAGCCGAGCAGCAGCGGCAGTTCGCGGTCCTGGCCGTAGGTGGCGAGCAGCGCCTGGGCCTCGATCGGGTCGCCCAGGGAGGTGCCGGTGCCGTGCGCCTCGACGACGTCGACGTCGGCCGTCGCGAGCCCGGCGGTGGCCAGGGCCTGGCGGATGACGCGCTGCTGGGACGGCCCGTTGGGCGCGGTGAGCCCGTTGGAGGCCCCGTCCTGGTTGACGGCGGAGCCGCGCACGACGGCGAGCACCTGGTGCCCGTTGCGGCGCGCGTCGGAGAGGCGCTCCAGGGCGATCACGCCGATGCCCTCCGACCAGCCGACGCCGTCGGCCCGGTCGGAGAACGCCTTGCAGCGCCCGTCCGGGGCGAGGCCGCGCTGGCGGGAGAACTCGATCAGCGACGTCGGGGTGGACATCACTGTGACGCCGCCGGCCAGGGCGAGCGTGCACTCGCCGGCGCGCAGGGCCTGCATGGCCCAGTGCATGGCGACGAGCGAGGACGAGCACGCGGTGTCGACGGTGACGGCCGGGCCCTCCAGGCCGAGCGCGTAGGACACGCGGCCGGAGGCGATGCTGGGCGAGGTGCCGCTGCCCTGGTGGCCCTCGAAGCGCCCGCCCGCGAGCAGCGCGGAGTAGTCGTTGTACATCACGCCGGCGAACACGCCGGTGCGGCTGCCGCGCAGCGACACCGGGTCGATCCCGGCCCGCTCGACCGCCTCCCAGCAGGCCTCCAGCAGCAGGCGCTGCTGGGCGTCGGTGGCCAGCGCCTCGCGCGGACTCATGCCGAAGAAGCCCGGGTCGAAGTCGGCGGCCTCGTGCAGGAAGCCGCCGAAGCGGGTGTAGCTGGTGCCGAGGTGGTCCGGGTCCGGGTGGTAGAGCGACTCGACGTCCCAGCCGCGGTCGGTGGGCAGGCCGGAGATCGCGTCGGTGCCCTCGCGCAGCAGGCGCCACAGGTCCTCGGGCGAGGCGACGCCGCCGGGGTAGCGGCAGCTCATGCCGACGATGACGATCGGGTCGTCGTCGGCCGCCGCCCGCACGGGGACCGCGGCGGCGGGTTCCCGGTCGCCGGTCAGGCCGTCCAGGACGTGCCCGGCGAGGGCGGTGACGGTCGGGTAGTCGAAGACGACGGTGGCGGAGGTGCGCAGCCCGGTGGCGGCGCTCAGGCGGTTGCGCAGCTCGACGGCGGTGAGCGAGTCGAAGCCGAGGTCCTGGAAGGGGCGGTGCGGGTCGACGTCGGAGGCGTCGGCGTGCCGCAGGACGGCGGCCACCTGGGCGCGGACCAGGTCGACGACGGCCTCGGTGCGGGCGCGGTCGTCCAGCCCGGCGAGCCGGCGGGTGAGGGCCCCGGCCGCCTCGGTGGCGGTCACGGCGGCGCGCCGGGCGGGGGTGCGGATCAGGCCGCGCAGGAGCGGCGGCACCTCGCCCCGGGCGCGCAGCGCCGGGAGGTCGAGGCGGACGGGCAGCAGGACGGCCTCGGTGCGGGCGAGGGCGGCGTCGAACAGCGCGGTGCCGTCGGCTTCGGAGAGCGCCGGGGTGCCGAGCCGGGCGAGCCGGTCGAGGTCGGCGTCGGTGAGCGCGCCGGTCATTCCGCCGACGGGTGCCCAGGGGCCCCAGCCGAGCGCGAGTCCGGGCAGTCCGGCGGCGCGGCGGGTGCGCACGAGCGCGTCCGCGAAGGCGTTGCCGGCGGCGTAGTTGGCCTGGCCGGCCGCGCCGACGGTGCCGGAGAAGGACGAGAAGACGACGAACGCGGCGAGGTCGAGACCGCGGGTGGCCTCGTGGAGGTGCCACAGGGCGTCGGCCTTGGGCCGCAGGACGGCGGCGAGCCGCTCGGGGGTGAGCTGCTCGACGACGCCGTCGTCGAGCACACCGGCGGCGTGCACCACGGCGGTCAGCGGGTGCTCGGCGGGCACGCCCGCGACCAGGCTCTCGACGGCGGCGCGGTCGGTGAGGTCGCAGGCCTCCACCGCGACCTGGGCGCCCGCCTCGGTGAGCTGTGCCACCAGGTCGGCGGCGCCCTCGGCCGCGGCGCCACGACGACTCGCGAGCAGCAGGCGGCGGACGCCGTGCTCGGCCACCAGGTGCCGGGCGAGGACGGCGCCGAGGCCGCCGGTGCCGCCCGTGATCAGGACGGTCCCGTCCGGGTTCCACCCGGTCCCTGCGGCGGCCACCGCGCCCGCGCGGGCCAGCCGGGCCGCGAGCACGGCGCCGCCGCGCACGGCCAGCTGCGGCTCCTCGCCGCCCAGTGCACGCTCGGGCAGGGCACCTTCGGGCAGCGGGCCGCCCGCCGGGTCCAGGTCGACCAGGCCGAACCGGCCCGGGTGCTCGGCCTGCGCGGAGCGCACCAGGCCCCACACGGCGGCCGCGGCCGGGTCGGTGACCTCGCCGTCCGCCGCGGTGGCGACGGCGCCCCGGGTCACGAAGACCAGCCGGCCGTCCGTGTCCTCGGCGAGCCACTGCTGGACCCGGGCCAGCGCCAGGGCCGTCAGCGCGTGGGCCGAGCCGACCGGGTCGGCCGGGTCGCCCGCGAGCGGCACGAGCACCACCCCGGTGCCTTCCGCCCCCGCTGGTCCCTCGCCCGCCGCCGGCAGCACGCCGAGGCCGAGCGGGTCCGCGTCCGGGACGGCCACCGAGGCCGGCGCCTGCGCGCCGCCGCGCGGCCGGGACCAGCGCAGCTCGAACATCGCGTCCCGCACCGGCCCGGCGCCCGCGCCGGCCAGTGCCGGGAGCGCCCGAAGCAGCAGCGAGCCGACCGAGGCGACCGGGCCGCCCGCCGCGTCGGCGACCTCGACGGCGACCGAGTCGTCCCCCGTCGCGGACAGCCGCACCCGCACCACCGACGCGCCCGCGGCGTGCAGGCTGACGTCCTGCCAGGAGAACGGCACCCCGCCGAGCCCCAGGAACGTCGTCGCGTGCAGCGCCGAGTCCAGCAGCGCCGGGTGGATCCCGAACGCGCTCGCCTCGCCGCTCACGCCCTCGTCCAGCGCGACCTCGGCGAACACGTCCTCGCCACGCCGCCAGGCCGCGCGCAGCCCGCGGAACGCGGGGCCGTAGCGGAAGCCCGCACCGGCGAGGCGCTCGTCCAGGCCGTCCAGGTCGAGCGCCTCCGCGCCGGCCGGCGGCCAGGCGGTGAACTCCTCCACAGCGGCGCGGTGTTCGTCCGGCGCGAGGATGCCGTCGGCGTGCTGCGTCCACGGGGCGTCCTCGTCGCCCTCGGGACGGGCGTAGACGCCGACGGGGCGCCGCCCGCTCGCGTCGGCCCGCCCGGCCCACACCTGCACCTGCACGCCGCCCTGCTCGGGCAGCGGCAGCGGCGCGGTGAGCGTCAGCTCCTCGACGCGCTCGCAGCCGACCTCGTCGCCCGCGCGCACCGCGAGCTCCAGGAAGGCCGTGCCGGGCAGCAGCACGGCGCCGTCGACGGCGTGGTCGGCCAGCCACGGGTGGGTGCGCAGCGAGAGGCGGCCGGTCAGCAGCAGTCCGTCGGTGTTGGCGAGCGAGACGGCGGCGGCGAGCAGCGGGTGGTTGGCCGAGCCGAGCCCGGCGGCGCGGACGTCGCCGGTGCGCGAGAGCGCGCTCTTCGGCCAGTAGCGCTTGTGCTGGAAGGCGTAGGTGGGCAGGTCGGCGCGGCGGGCGCCGGTGCCCTCGAAGTAGGCGTCCCAGCGCACCGGGACGCCGCGCACGTGCAGTCCGGCGAGGGCCTCGGTGAGCGCCTCGGTCTCGCCCCGCCCGGGGCGCAGCCCGGCGAGGGCGGTCACCGGCTCGTCGAGGGCACCCTGGGCGAGCGCGGCGAGGGCGCCGTCCGGGCCGAGTTCGAGGAACACGGTGGTGCCGTGGCCGCCGAGCCAGCCGGTGGCGTCGGCGAAGCGGACGGCCTGGCGGGCCTGGTCGGTCCAGTGGTCGGCGGAGGTGAGCTGCTCGACGGTGGCGAGCGTGCCGGTGAGGGTGGAGACGATCGGGATCGCGGGCGCCTGCGGGTCCAGTGCGGCGACGACGGCGCGGAACTCGTCGAGCATCGGGTCCATGAGCGGCGAGTGGAAGGCGTGCGAGACGCGCAGGCGCCGGACCTTGCGGCCGAGTTCGGCGAAGTGCGCGCCGACGGCCTCCGTCGCGGCGGTGCCGCCCGCGACGACGACGGCCTGCGGGCCGTTGACGGCGGCCAGCGACACGCCGTCGCCGAGCAGCGGGAGGACCTCGTCCTCGCCCGCCTGCACCGCGACCATCGCGCCGCCGGCCGGCAGGGCCTGCATCAGGCGGGCCCGGACGGCGACCAGGGCGCACGCGTCGGCGAGGGTGAACACCCCGGCGACGTGTGCTGCGGTGATCTCGCCGACCGAGTGGCCGGCCAGGAAGTCCGGGCGCACGCCCCAGGACTCCAGCAGCCGGTAGAGCGCGACCTCCACGGCGAACAACGCGGGCTGGGCGTGGCCGGTGCGGTTCAGGGCGTCCTCGTCGTCACCCCAGATGACGTCGCGCAGCGGAACGTCGAGCCGGCCGTCGAACCCGGCCAGCACCTCGTCCAGCGCGGCGGCGAACACCGGGAAGCGGGCGGCCAGTTCGCGGCCCATGCCGAGGCGCTGCGAGCCCTGGCCGGCGAACAGGAAGGCGAGCTTGCCGCGGCCCCGGGTGGTGCCCAGGACGGCCCGGCCGCCGTCCTCGCCGTCCGCGAGCGCGGCGAGCGCCGCGACGGCCTCGGCGCGTCCTGCCGCGGTGACGACGGCGCGGTGCTCCAGGGCGGCCCGGGTGGTAGCGAGCGCGTGGGCGAGGTCGGTGTCGGACCCCTCGGCGTCCGCCGCCAGGAACGCGACCAGCCGCCGGGCCTGGGCGCGCAGCGCCTCGGGGGTGCGGCCGGAGACCAGCCAGGGCAGCGTCCCGGCGTCGGCGCGCTCCTCCGCTTCCGGCGTGTCCTCCGCCGCCGGGGCCTCCTCGATGATGGCGTGCGCGTTGGTGCCGCTGAGGCCGAAGGACGAGACGCCCGCCCGGCGCGGTTCGGTGCCCTGCGGCCACGGCGTCGCCTCGGTCAGCAGCCGGACGGCGCCGGACTCCCAGTCGACGTGCGTGGACGGCTCGTCCACGTGCAGGGTGCGCGGCAGCAGCTCGTGCCGCAGCGCCAGCACCGTCTTGATCACCCCGGCCATGCCGGCCGCGGCCTGGGTGTGACTCAGGTTCGACTTCACCGAGCCGAGCAGCAGCGGGCGCTGCGGGTCGCGCCCGCGCCCGTACGTGGCGAGCAGCGCCTGGGCCTCGACCGGGTCGCCGAGGACGGTGCCGGTGCCGTGCGCCTCGACCGCGTCGACCTGGTCGGCGGAGAGCCGGGCGTTGCGCAGCGCCTGCTCGATGACGCGCTGCTGGGACGGCCCGTTGGGCGCGGTCAGCCCGTTGGAGGCCCCGTCCTGGTTGACGGCGGTGCCGCGTACGACGGCCAGCACCCGGTGCCCGTTGCGCCGGGCCACCGACAGCCGCTCCAGGACGAGCACGCCGACGCCCTCGGCCCACCCGGTGCCGTCCGCGGAGTCGGCGAAGGAGCGGCAGCGGCCGTCCGAGGCCAGGCCGCCCTGGCGGGCGAACTCGACGAAGGTGGTGGGGGTCGACATGACGGTGACGCCCGCGGCGAGCGCCATGCCGCACTCCCCCGCGCGCAGCGACTGCGCGGCCAGGTGGAGCGCGACGAGCGAGGACGAGCACGCGGTGTCGACGGTGACGGCCGGGCCGACGGCGCCGAGGACGTAGGAGAGGCGGCCGGAGATCACGCTGGTCGCGTTGCCGGTCAGGACGAAGCCCTGGACGTCGTCGTCCGGCCCGGTGCGGTAGTCCTGCGGCATCGCGCCGACGAAGACGCCGGTGCGGGTGCCGCGGACGCTGCTCGGGTCGATGCCCGCGCGCTCGATGGCCTCCCAGGACGCCTCCAGCAGGACACGCTGCTGCGGGTCCATGGACAGTGCCTCGCGCGGCGAGATGCCGAAGAAGCCCGGGTCGAAGTCGGCGGCGCCCTGCAGGAACCCGCCCCGGACGTCGACCGGTCCGTCCGCCGGGTCGAGCTCCCAGCCGCGGTCGGCGGGCAGGCCGGTGATGCCGTCCTCGCCGGCGACCAGCATCGCCCAGAGGTCCTCGGGAGCCGCGACCCCGCCCGGGAAGCGGCAGCTCATCCCCACGATGGCGATCGGCTCCCGGGCGGCCGCCTCCAGCTCGTCCACCCGCTGCCGGGAGCGCTGGAGGTCCGCGCTGGCCCGCTTGAGGTAGTCCCGGAGCTTCTGTTCCTTGTCCATCATCGACGCAACCCATCTGGAAGACCGGCGAACGGCAGGGATCCGCTTGAGGACGGCCCGCGTGCCCGGCACGCGCGGCGCTCGCATTCCCGCACTCCAGCGCCCAGTCTCGATCGGGGCCGCGCCGAATTTCCCTAGGGTCTGTCGATCTTCGCCGAACGGCCCTCGGACTCTAGGGAATTGCCGGGCCGTTCGGCTGGATCGTCAGTTGCGCGAGCCATGGGTGCGGCCCGACCGGGCGCGGCGCCCCGACGTCGACGAGGATCACCGCCATGCCCGAACCGTTCCCGCACGGCGACGCACCGAGAGTGCCGCGGCCCTCCCCCGAGGGCACCGCGGACCCGGCCGCGGCCGAGCTCAGCGAGCTCGACGAGCAGCTGATCGCCCAGCTGGTCCACCGCATCCGGCTGGCCCGCGGCCAGCAACTCAGCCGCCGCGCCGCCGGATTGCCCACCACCAGCCTCGCGCAGGAGAACGCCATGCTGCGCCGCTACGCCGCGCGGCTCGGCGACCAGGGCGCCGGGATCGCGCTGGCGATCCTGGAACTCTCCCGGCCGCCCAGCGGGCCGGCCCTCGAACAACGCTAGGGCGGTGGGGACTTCGCGTCCCCACCGCCCTTCACCGTTCCCCGGCCGGTGTCACCAGCGGGCGCCGGCCAGCACCTCGCCGTAGTCGCGGGCGACGCGCGCCTGCTCCAGGTCGGACTCCACCATCATCCGCATGAGCTCGGGGAAGTCGACCTTCGGCTCCCAGCCCAGCTTCTCCCGCGCGTTGCCGGCGTCGGCGCAGAGCGTCTCCACCTCTGCGGGCCGCACGAGCCCCGGATCCACCTCGACGTACCGCTCCCAGTCGAGCCCGACGCACTCGAACGCGATCCGGGCCGCGTCCCGCACCGAGTGCATCCGCCCGGTGCCGATGACGTAGTCGCCCGGCTCGTCCTGCTGGAGCATCAGGTGCATCGCCCGGACGTAGTCCCCGGCGAAACCCCAGTCGCGCACGGCGTCGAGGTTGCCGAGCAGCAGCCGGTCCTGCAGGCCGAGCTTGATCTGCGCGACCGCGAGGGAGATCTTCCGGGTCACGAACTCGGCCCCGCGGCGCGGCGACTCGTGGTTGAACAGGATCCCCGAGACGCCGTACATCCCGTAGGACTCGCGGTAGTTGCGGGTGATGTAGTGACCGTAGGTCTTCACCACGCCGTACGGGCTGCGCGGGTGGAAGGTCGTCCGCTCGTCCTGCGGGGTCTCCGCCACCATGCCGAACATCTCGGAACTGGAGGCCTGGTAGAACCGGATCCGCCCGGGACCGCCGGCCGTGCCGGCCGGCTTGTTGATCCCGCTCACCATCCGGATCGCCTCCAGCACCCGCAGCACGCCGGTGCCGTTGACCTCGGTGACGAGTTCCGGCTGACGCCAGGACATCGGCACGAACGAGATCGCCCCGAGGTTGTAGACCTCGTCGGGCTGGATCGAGTCGACGGCGGAGACCAGGCTGCCCTGGTCCATCAGGTCTCCGTCGACGAACCGCAGGTCCGGGATCAGCCTGCTGACCCGGTCCTTCCGCGGATTCGCCTGTCCCCGGGTGAGGCCCCAGACCTCGTACCCCAGGGAGATCAGGTGTTCGGCCAGGTACGACCCGTCCTGGCCGGTCACCCCGGTGATCAGTGCACGCTTGGACATCCGTTCCCCTTCAGCCACTGCTCGCGGGCTCGCGGGCCGTTCTCGGCACAGCCAGCGAACCAGAAGCACGGCTAAGGAATTTGCGAGACTTCCGGCCGGATCACGACGTCCACGCCCCACGACGTCCACGCCCCACAGCGGGCCCGGAAGCGGGCTCGACCCGGGCTAGAGAAAAACCGCCGCCCCCGCGGCACGGGCTTAGGGTGCGGACGCATCCGCACACTCCTTCGACGACCACGCCGAGCCCGCACCCAGGGGAGAACCGCCATGCGCATCCAGGTCCTCGGCCCGCTCACCGCCGACCTCAACGGCACCTCGATCGTCCCCACCGCCGCCAAGCAGCGGCAGATCCTCGCCCTGCTCGCGCTCTACCCGAACCGGATCCTCCCCACGAGCACGCTCATCCACGAGATCTGGGGCGACCACCCGCCACGGCGGGCCCTCACCACCCTGCAGACGTACATCCTCCAGCTGCGCCGCCGCATCACCCACGCCCTCGCCGGGGAGCCGCCGGCCGGCCCGGACACCACCGCCAAGGACGTCCTCACCACGAGACACTGCGGCTACCAGCTCACCCTCCCGCCCGCCGACCCCGACCGCCACGCCCTCGACCTCCAGGCGTACAACGACCTCACCACACGCGGCCAGGAGGCCTTCAACCGCGGCCACGACCTCGACGCCAACGCCCGCTTCCACGAGGCCCTCGCCCTGTGGAACGGCCCCGCGCTCGTCGACATCAGTCCGGGACCGATCCTCAGCACCGAGATCATCCGGCTGGAGGAGAGCCGTCTGGTCACCCTCGAACGCCGCATCGACACCGACCTGCGCCTGGGCCGGCACAACGAGCTGATCCCCGAACTGACCCACCTCACCCACCAGCACCCGCACCACGAGGGCCTGCACGCCCAGGCGATGGTCGCCCTCTACCGGGCCGGGCGGCAGACCACCGCGCTCACCACGTACCACCACCTGCGCCACCGCCTCACCGCCGAGCTCGGCATCCAGCCCTCACCCCACCTCCAGCACCTGCACCACGCGATCCTCACGCTCGACCCCACGCTCAACACGCCCGCCACCAGCCTCCACCCCACGACCTACAACCTGTATCCGGCCTGAGCACCCACACCCTCCTCACCCAGGACCCGCCATGACGCCCACATCCGGCAAACCCCTCGCCCTCATCACCGGCGGGACGCGCGGAATCGGCCTCGCCATCGCCCGCGAGCTGGGCAACCGCGGTCACCGCGTCCACATCTGCGCCCGCACGGCCCAGGACATCACCGACACCCTCGGCACGCTCCGCGAGGAGGGCATCGAGGCCGACGGCGCCCCCTGCGACGTCCGCGACCCGGCCCAGGTCACCAGGCTCGTCCAGGACGCCGTGGACCGGCACGGGCCCATCACCGTGCTCGTCAACAACGCCGGCCGCACCGGCGGCGGCCCCACCGCGACGACCACCGACGACCTCTGGTACGACGTCATCGACACCAACCTGAACGCCGTCTTCCTCGTCACCCGCGAGACCCTCAGACACGGGCACATCACCGCCACGGCCCACCCGCGCATCATCAACATCGCCTCCACCGCCGGGAAGCAGCCGGTCACCCTCGGCGCGCCCTACACCGCGAGCAAACACGCCGTCATCGGCTTCACCAAGGCCCTGGCCAAGGAGCTCGCCCCCACCGGCACCACCGTCAACGCGATCTGCCCCGGCTACGTGCACACCCCCAACACCACGCGCATCCACCACGAGTACGCGACCGCCTACAACACGACGCCCGAGACGATCCTCCAGCACTTCCAGACCCAGATCCCGCTCGGGCGCTACACCACCCCCGAGGAGGTCGCCGCCCTGGCCGGCTACCTCACCACCCCCACGGCCGCGAGCATCACGGCCCAGGCCCTCAACGTCTGCGGCGGCCTCGCCACGCAGTAGGCGGCCCGCAGCAGGCGGGCCGCCTCCCCCTCTCCCATCCGAGCCCCCAACACGGCCACCGACGGAAAGGACCCGGGCCAGGTGCCCGCTGATCAATGATGACGACACGTCAGTTCGCCAGCGCACCGGTCACCTTGCTCGTCTCCGACGCCCCGGCACCGCCCCCCTGCCTGCCCGCCCGGCGCCCACCGCGGCGCCTGGACGCCGGCTCGGTCACCGCCGCGCTGGCCCGCACCGCCACCCGGCAGTGGCTCCCACCGGCACCCGAGGAGCGGCAACCCCCGCGCCGGGCTGCCGAGTTCCACCTCGTCGAGCTCTACCAGCCCTACGACAGCACCGTGTTGCGCACGGCCCTGCGCGCCGTCGAACCCGGCGCGGGACCGGACGTCCTGTGGGAGCGCGAGGCCGCGGGCCCGGACGAGCTCGACGGCGTCCTCGCCGAGCTCGGCCGCAGCCTCACCCACGGGCCGCGCGTGCGCGCCGTCCTGGTCGGGCGGCCCGGCGCGGCCCCGCGGCTGTTCGTCGGAATCGCCGCCGGACCGCCCGCCCGCCCCCTCGGCGTCCTGGAGGAGCTGCGCTCCGCGCTCTCCCACCCGCCCGCGCCGGCGACCGTCCCCACCAGCGCCCTCCAGCGCGAGCTCCTGCGCGACACGACCGGTCGGGCCGACCGCGGCGGGCGGCACGTCGAACAGCTGTCCTGGACCTGGCACGGCCCGCTGGACACCGACCGGTTCACGGCCGCCTGGCAGTCCGTCTTCGACCACGAGCTCGTCCTGCGGGCCGCCTTCGACTGGACGGAGGACGCGCACGACGACCCGTGGATCGTCCTCCACGACCGCGCCGTCCCCGAGGTGACCCTCCACCCGTCCGACGCGCCCGGCTGGGAGGAGCTCCTGGACGCCGACCGCCGGCGCGGCTTCGACCTGCGCCGGCCCGCCCTGCTTCGCGCCACGCTGGTCGACACCGACCCGTCCGACGAGGGCCCCGTCACCCGCGTGCTGCTCACCTACCACCACGCCATGCTGGACGGCTGGAGCGTGCGCCTGCTCCTCCAGTCCTTCTACCGCGCCTACCTCACCGGCGGCACCCTCCCCGGCGGCGAGCGCCGCCCGGACCTCCGCGACCACGCCCGCTGGCTCGGCGCCCAGGACACCACCCCTGCCCGGCAGTTCTGGTCCACCCGGCCCGCCGCCACCGTCGTCGCCCCGGCGGGACCCGTCGCCGACGGCCGCGGCAGCGGGCGGGCCCGGCGCCGCCTCACCCCGTACGAGGCGGTGCGACTGCGCGGCTGGGCCGCCGCCTGGGGCGCGGGCGAGAGCAGCGCGCTCCAGGCTGCGTGGGCACTGCTGCTGTACCGCGCCGCGCAGGAGCCCGACCCGCGCGTGGCCCCCCGGGCCGTCCGGGTCGGGTTCGCCGTGACGCTCTCGGGCCGCGGGATCCCGCTGGACGGCGTCGACCGGCTCCCCGGGGCCCTGCGCACCCCGCTGCCGCTCACCGTCCGGGTGCACCCGAGCACGACGGTCCCGCAACTCCTCGCGGCCCTGCGGGACGGCGTGCTCGACGTCTCCTCCTACGAGTGGGTCTCCCCCGGCCAGGCACACCGGTGGAACGGCACGCCGCCCGGCAGGCGCCCGCAGAGCCTCGTCGTCCTCGAACACCTGCCCCTCGCGCCGCACCACCCCCGGCTGGACACCGACCTGGCGGCCCACGGGATCCACGTCGACACCCCGACCCCCGCCGGCACCTTCACGTCGTACCCGATCACGCTCACCGCACACTACGACGCGACGGGCGGGCTCGTGCTCACCACCGTCCACGACCGCGCCCTTCTCGCCGACCGGGACGCGACCGAACTCCTCAGCCAGAGCGCGCACCTGCTGCGCAGCTTCCCCGACCTCCCGAGCGGCCTGGCCACCACCGAGCTCCTGCGTGCCACCCTCGCCGGCCACCCGACGCCGCACCCGGGCGGTCCCTCCGGCACCGCTCCGAGCGAGCCGACCGAGCCGCTCGAAACGGTCCACCTCGACGTCCTACGCCGGGCCACCCGCCCCGGCGCCGGCTGGGTGCTCCTACTGCCCCCGCCCGACACGCCGGACTCCCGCTTCCCCGCCACCGCCCGCACCTGGTCCGGCCCGCAGGCCCTCGCCGTGCTGCGCCCGCTGCGCGACGACGCACCACCCGCCGCCTACCGCCCGCTGCTGGCCCCCCTGCTGGAGTCCCGCGTGCCGGTCGCCCTGGTCGCCACCGCCGGAACCGGCCTCATCGCCTGCGAGATCGCCCGCCTCGGCCCGTCCGCGACCACCCCCCTGGTGGTCCTGGCCACCGCCGAAACCGACCTGGCCTCCCTCGCCGCCGTCCTCGCCCGCACGTAGCCGACCCGACACGTCGGACGGGCCCGGCCCACAGTGATGTGGACCGGGCCGGTGACACAGCCTCAGCTCCGCGGCTCGGGCGCCGCCTCGTGGCTGCCGTAGGGACGGGTGATGATCTCCATGCCGTGGCCGGCGGGATCCAGGAAGTACAGCCCCCGCCCGCCGTGGTGGTGGTTGATCTCGCCCGGCTGCTTCATGCGCGGGTCGGCGTAGTACGTGATCCCGGCCCGCCCGATCCGCTCGAACGCCGCGTCGAACTCGTCGTCGGAGACGAGGAAGGCGTAGTGCTGCATGGTGATCGACTCTTCGGGGACGCTCGCGAAGTCCAGGGTGACGCCGTTGCTCGTGGCGACGGGGACGAACGGGCCCCACTCGGTCCCGACCTCAAGGCCCAGGATCCCCGCCAGGAACCCGGCGGATTCCCGGTTGTCCCGGGCGTGGACGATGGTGTGGTTCAACTCGACTGACATGTGCGGAATGCCTCCGTAAGGCACCTCGCGGACACCTCCATGCCTCACCCGGCCGGTGACCGACACGCGATGCCGCACTCACGACCCTATGCCACACGGCCCTGATCGTCGAGCGCCTCGCACGGACCCGGCGGGCACGCGAACGGCCCCGGCGGGCCGGTGGCCACGCCGGGGCGGAGGAGCGATGCCGGTGTCAGCAGCCGAAGTTGATCAGCCGGAACGTCGCGTAGTGGTCGCTGGTGTAGTAGTCCTCCCGGGCCCGCTTGCCGGTGACGATCCGCCGGGCGCCGCGCGTCGGCGCGCCCGGGGTCACCACGGTGTACTCGTGGTAGTAGCCGTACGACTGGCGCGGCAGCACGCCGCCGTTGTTCTGGAACACGATCCCGTCCTGGCGGTACGGGAACGGCCCGTTGGAGGCGATGAGGTCGAGCGTCGTTCTGGCCTGCGGGGGCAGGGCGGAGACGCACACGCTGCCGCTCACGGCGGCGTCCGCCCCAGTGGCGGCGACGACGGGGGCGAGGGCGATCAGGGCGACGGTGGCGGCGGAGGCAGCAGTCTTCCACGCGCGTAGAGTGCTGGTCATGCCAACGAGTGTGGCGAGCCCCCGACTGTCACGGAAGCCCCGTGACAAGTCTTCACTTCCGGGTAACTCAAGCCACCCACAGGCGACTTGAGCACGTCAGCGGCGGGCCCACCGGCAATCCGATACCGGGCGCAGCAGAAGGACCGTCTGGACCTCGCCGTCGTCGACCGGGCGAACGGCCGCTGCGTCGGCGAGGCCGTGCTCAACGAGTGGAGCCCCGCCAACCGCAGCTGCAACTTCCGCATCGCCCTGACGGCTGCCGGCCGCGACCGGGGTCTGGGCACCGAGGCCGTACGCCTGATCGTCGGGCACGGATTCGAGCGCCTCGGACTGCACCGGATCTCGCTCACCGTGTTCGGCCACAATCCGCGCGGCCTCCGTGCCTACGCGAAGGCCGGGTTCGTCCTGGAGGGCACCCGCCGCGAGGCCCTGCGGTTCGGCGGGGAGTGGGTCGACGACCACGACATGGCGATCCTCTCCTCCGAGTGGCGGCGGCACCGCGGCCGGCCGGAGAGCACGTGTTCGCCCGTCAGCCCGCCGCGTCCCGGGGCCCCGCACCCGCCCAGCACGTCGTAGACCTCCGCTCTCCGTCGGTCAGTTCTCGGTGTTGTTCGTGGCCACGGAGCGCTGGGCCGAGCGGAGGGCGTCGGTTGCCTGGCGTTCGACGAGGATCGGGATGAACGAGCGGATGGGGCTCGCGTCGAAGCCGCGCTGCACTCTCTCCACCACGCGGTCAACCGTGTTCGCGCCGAGGCAGCTGTCGAAGCGCTGGTGCAGGCGCTGTCTCACCGCCCGCAGTGCCGCTTCTTCTTGTGCCTCGGGATCCTGGCCCACGGGGCCTCCTCGATACATCGTGCCGGCCACGGTGCGGCTGACCGAGGCGGTGCGGCTGACCGGCACCGATCGTCATGCCGGGGTCTCGCTCAGGTGTTGACGGCAGCAAGGACGGGCTGTGCCGACAAGGCCGGAGGTGCTGACGGCTCCGACGGAGCAATGCCGCGGGGGCACTCCGCGAATGCGGCTGCACGCGACCGTGCGGGGTGCAGGATGATCTCGACGGAGGCCCGGCAGGTGTCGGCGTGGCTGACCGTGTGGGTGATCAGACGGGCCTCGCTCAGTCGGCCGAGGGTCGCCAGCAGCACGGCCGGTGACATCCCCAGCGCGATCGCGGCAGTGGCGATGGGCAGGCTCAGCAGATGTGCGGTGTAGGCGCGGGGCGCGTCCGCAGCCAGGTCGGCCAGCAGGTTGGCCACCTTGGCCGCGCCCGTCGCCCGCGCTTCGGTGGCCCACTCGTGGGCCCACTCCCACTGCGGCGTGTCGTCCATCGACCCTCCACGACATGCGGTGCGGATCTTCCTCCCGTCATCGTCACTGCCTGCACTCGACTCCGCCCGCTCATTGCGCCAGCGGGGTGCGTCCTGCGCTCGCATGGGGACAGCCACCCCCCGACCCCGTGCTCAGGGGACGCAGCTCGTGCGTGAGGCGCTCAGTGGCAGGACGCGGCCACCTGGACCTGGTGGCTGTTGCGATCTCTCAGCCAGCGCGCAGCTGCGCCGCCGGTCCCGCGTGCAGCGGGCCCGGCGGCGGAGGATCAATCCTGTGAAACCGTCCTGGTCGTTCCGGCGCAGAGAGCCCAGATGACGAAGATGTCGATGGCGATCAGCACGATGGCCCAGAACGGGTAGTAGGGCAGCCACAGGAAGTTGGCGATCGTGCCGAGCCCGACGATGACGATCCCGACGACACGCGCCCACACGGCACCTGAGAAGAGCGCAATTCCTGCCAGGACGATGAGCACCCCGATGATCAGGTGGATCCAGCCCCAGCCGGTGACGTTCAACTTGTAGGCGTAGTTGCGGGTGACGACGATCAGGTCGTCCTTGGCGATGGCGGCGATCCCCTCGAAAATCGCCATGGCACCGCCGAAGATCATCAGAACTGCGGCAAAGACAGTCCAGCCGGTTGCGAACGGCCTTCGGGAAGTCCGGGTACCCGTCGTCGTTCCACTGACGTTGCTGGCCATGTTCGAGCTCCTTCGAGTACAACCTCGTCGCCGAGTTGGACGACCTGGTCGGAGACTCCACATCCAGGCTGACACGGCGGAAGCCAGGCAGCACCTCCGGACCGTCCCGCGCCCTCTCCCGTTCGCGTCCGCCCGTCGGCATCCGCCGCCGAGGATTGCCTGGCGGCCACGACCCCGGCCCGAGTGACGGCCCGGCCGGGGGCCTCGCCATGTGGTCGGATCGGCTCGCGGCTCGGCGCAGCCCTCCGATGACGATCTCAGGAGTTTGCCACGGGCTTGGCCTGACGAGGTCACAAACCGTTACCGTCAAGCACCCTACGTGGCCATCGGATGCGAGCCGGGGGGCGTTGTTCCGGACGGTCCTCGGTCCGGTGGCACGATCTTCCGTGTGGCCAACGACATATGACCGTCCGTCACCGCCCATCCTCCTCGGTCGGTGCGACCGACGGGCCGGCAGGCACCCTTGCGGACCAGCCGGAGGCAGCCGAGGAACACACCGAAGCGAGCACGCGGACGGGCCCGGGAGCGACATCCAGGGCTGACGCAGTCACCACCTGGTGCCACGATGGAGGGACGGGGGGGCTTTGTCGCCGGGGCTTCAGGGAGGCGATCATGGGCCGCGAGTACCACTTTCATTGCGAGCACGCCGGCTGCTCGGTCACCGTGGGCCTGCGAATGGGCGGGACGCGGGAGCTGGAGCTCCTCGTGGACGGGAAGCAGGTCGCCGCCACCCACGTCCATGGCCACCATGCCCAGACGGCGGTGATGGCCACGACCCTGCCCACTGACCCGCCTCGCGACATCGAGGTCGAGGTGACGCTCCCGGGCGCTCTTCGCGGCGAGCCGGCGAGCACCCTGCTCGCGGGTGGCGAACGCAGGCCCATGCCCGCCCGGGAGGTGCCACGGCGGTCGCGGCCGACGGAGGCCTCCTGGTACTCCTGACCGTGCCGGGGCGCCCGACACGGCGTGTCGGTGAAGGTCTCCTCCGCCGGAGACGTCCGTGGCCGGCGAGCCGGGGGCGGACTGACACGAAGCGCGTGCCGGCGACACGCCCGCGCAGCACCCGACGAGCACGTCCTGGCTCACGAGATGCCCGGCCGAGTGTCAGGCTCCTTCCACGGAAGCCTCGTTCACGCGGCTTCCGCAGCGAGCCGACCGGAGGCGACGGCGCCGGCCAGCGCCTCGTGGTCGCGCTCGTTCTGGTCCGCGTAGCTCTCCGCGAAGGCGGTCAACGCCCGGTCGAAGGAGTCGCCGCCGCCCAGGTACGCCGCGATGGCGATCCGGTCTCCCGACCGGGCGTGCGCCCGGGCCAGCGAGAAGCCGCACAACTCGCCGAACATCCCCAGGCCCTGTGGCAGCATCACCGCGGTGTCGACGCTGCCTTTCCAGTCCCGCAACTGCCGAACGTAGAAGTCCCGCTCCTGGCCGTCGATGCCGGTGGCGCGCTCCCAGCCGAGGAAGATGTCACTGGCGGCCTGCATCAGCCGCTGTCCGGCGACCACGCGCTGCCCCTGGTTGTCGTACTCGCTCTCTCCGGCGTACTCGGCGAGTACCGACCGCTCTGCCTCCTTGACCTGGATGAGCAGCGGGTCCTCCTCGTCCCTGCCGAGCATGAGGACGATCCAGCAACGCGTGCCCACACTGCCCACGCCGACCACCTTTCGGGCCATGTCGACGAGGCGGAACTGCGTGAGCAGTTGCCGGTAGTCCGGCCGAAGTGTGCCCGCGTACCGCTCGATCAGCTCGCGGATCTGGTGTTCCAGGACGGCGCGCTCCACATTTGGGAGCAGGTCGCCGATCGGCACGACGAGCGGAGGGGCGGGGATGATCCGGCGCTCCCCGTCGACGATGCCGGTGAGCTTCTCGAACGCCTGGATGTTGTCCCGGCTGCGGGCCTTCTCCAGGGCTTTCGAGAGCTTCCTGCGTTTGTCCTTCCCGAGCTGGTCGGCCACCAGGGCCTCGATCCGTTCGATCTTGGTCTGGGCGTACCAGACGTCGAGGTTGTGCATGCCGGCGAAGGTCCGGATCCACTCGCGATACGACCGCACCGCGGCCGAGATGACGTCCGCGCGCTCCTGGTCGGTGAAGCCGTTCTCCCGGCCGGCGATGGCCAGGCTGGCCGCAAGCCGTTTGACGTCCCACTCCCAGGGGCCTGGCAGGGTCTCGTCGAAGTCGTTCACGTCGAACACCAGGTGGCGCTCGGGCGAGGCGAAGAGCCCGAAGTTCAGCACGTGCGCGTCACCGCACAGCTGGACCCTGATTCCGGTGACGGGGGTGTTGGCGAGGTCGGCCGCCATGGGCGCGGCCGCGCCCCGGTAGTACCGGAACGGTGACTCCGTCATCCGGCTTCGGCGGATCGGCACCAGCTCCTCGACCCGCACGGCCGCCTGCCTTTCGAGGATCTCCAGCGGATCGACCCGACGCTTCGAGGGCTCGAAGTCGGCATGGCTCGATCGAGGTACCCGGGCACGGGCGGCCTTGCCGATGGCAGCACGTTCACGTGGGCTCGGATGAGGGCGGCCCCGAAGGGACCCGGTGTCGTCGGTCATCGGGATGTCCTCCGTCCCGGACGAGGTGCACGCGTTGCGTGCCGGACCTCCCCGTCACCACACTAGGCCGGTGCGGCGGGCGGCGCCCGTCCGGTCCGTGCCCGGAGGTCGGGGACCGCGCACCGGAGTCGGGTCGAAGCCGTGTCCTGCTCGGCTGATCGGTACCGGGAAAGTCACGTCGGGCATTCACTGCGGACCGTGTCGACCCCCTGAGGAGGTGGAGACCTTCCCTCTGCGGCGATATGTCCTCATGACGAGGCCTTGCCCCTTCCTTGGTTTTCGAGAGCCCGCGACCCGCCGGTCTGCGGCGGGCTGAGTCGCTTTGCCGCGACATAGGCGACCACGACCGTGACGATGACGAGCGGCATGACGGTGAGGCCCTGCGATCCCAGAAGCAAGGTGGCCAACAGCACCGAGGTCAGCGGCAGCCCGAGCATGGTGACCGACATGGCGCCGATCCCCATCGCGAACGCAGGGGTGAGCTCCAGCCCCGGAAGGTGGGACATCGCGATCCCGCCCGTCGCCCCCAGGAACATCGCCGGGAAGATCGGGCCTCCTCTGAACGCGCTCAGCGAGGCGGAGTACGCCAGTCCCTTGCACGCTACGAGCAGGGTCAGCGTACCGACGGAGTACTCGGCACTGTTCACGAGCAGCGGGCCCAGAGCGGTCTGACCCGAGTACAGCACCTCGGTCGCGGCCTTCCCCGTGCCTTCGGCGAAGGCGATGGCGAGCCCTGCGACCGCAAGGCCCATCAGCACGGTGGCGGACAGCCGTCGCCGCTCGACACGGGGCTGCGCCAGGAGGGCGAGCCGCCGCATGCCCGTGCCGACGAGGGCCGCCGCCAGTCCGATGACGAGTGCCCAGCCGAACTCGGCCACATTGGGCGGGTTGGCGTGCGGGACCTCCGGAAGCGCCAGGGAGTACGTGCCGAGACCGGTCCAGTTGTCCAGGCCGACGAAGACGAGCGAGCCGATGCCGGCGGCGAGCAGGCCCGGTACCAGGACGATCCCGAGCATCGGCCCGCCGAGTCCCGACGCCTCCATGAGGAGGAACGCCCCGGTGATGGGTGACCCGAGCAGGGTGCTGACCGCGGCGAAGCCTCCGGCGGCGCCGACCACGGCCCCGACCCGCTCCGGCAGGTCCGGCTTGAGCAGGCGTACGAGCCAGATGGCCGCGCCGCTACCGAGGGCGATGAGCGGTGCCTCGGGACCGAGGACGGCACCGAGGGCCAGCGTGGCGACGGCGGCGACGAAGATGCCGGGAAGGTCGAGCGGCTTCGGCGCGCCGGTCGTCGACAGCCCCTCGGCAGGCTTGTGACCGCCGGTCCCGGGGAGGTAGCGGATGGTCGCTCCGACCAGAAGGCCTGCGGCGGCGAGTAGCGGTAGGGGCCACCAGGGCGGGGTCTCCTGAAAGCCCAGCGCTTTGGGCAGGTCGGTGTAGGTCCACGGCTGGAGCTCGTTGACCAGAGCGAGGAAGCCGTACGCAGCTGCGGAGATCGGCACGCCGAGCGCCGCCGCCATGACCAGGAGCCCGACGTAACCGCGGGTCCTGACCAGGGCGAAAGGATCCGGCGGAGAACCGTCCGGTGCTCCGACGGGACTGTCGGCCGACATGCGTATCAGCTCCTTGGCTCGGCATTCGTCGGGATCGCGACGGTTCACCGGCGTCCTCCTGACGTGGTACCACGTGGATTCGCCCCGCACCGGGCGGGCTCACCGCCGCTTGTCGGCATTGGAGTGATGGTCATTCATGCGGCCTACCGTCCTTGCGGAGCGGTTCACCCGACTGGGCCTGCGGGTCGCCGTCGACATCTCGGCGGACACGTCATCGGCTATGGGGCACCGGCCCTCGGCCATGCCGGGTCGCCACGGCCGAGTGTCGCCGGCCTTCCGCCAAGGAACGCATCGCACTTCACCCCTCCGACTGGTCGTACCAAGGTCCGTTACGGGCCGCCACACGGAAGCGACCCCGACACGGTCGTACCGTCGGGGGTGGTGGAGCGTTTGTCGCCACTCCCCATGGAATGCCCGGCCCGGTCACCCCCCGTGCGACCGGGCCCCGCTATGCCGTGCAGTCGCACACCCAGGACTGGGACGGCGCACACAAACCACTCGTACGCCGACCTCTGGTGGTGGGCTGGCCGCTCGGCGCTTCTCCTGGAAGAACCGCGGCGGCCGCGGCCCGCCCACCAGAGGAGGAAGCGATGGCGTCAACCCCACCGGAACCCGGCCCCGGCGGATCCGCCGGCAGCGGGTCCGGCCGAGGAGAGCCGCCCGGGCGACCCCCGGCGCCGCCGTCCCCCGAGGAGCCCCCGACCCCGCCCGGAGCCGGCCGCCCTTCCTCGACGGGCGGTGACGCTGACGAGCTGGCCCGGCTGCATGCGCGGATCGCCGCCCTGGAGGCCGCGCCTCGCGAGAGGGAGCACCACCGGTGGCGGACCTCCGGCGCCGTGGCCCTCATCGTGATCGCCTCACTGCTGTCCCTGATGTCCGTGCTCGCGGTCTGGACGTCGAGCTTCGTCGGCGACACCGACCGGTACGTCCAGACCGTCGCCCCGCTCGCCACCGAACCGGACATCCAGGAGGCCGTCACCAACCGCGTCACCCAGGTCGTCCTGGAGCAGATCGACGTGGACGCCCTGGTGAAGCAGCTCTCCGACGCCGCCGCCCAGCAGGGCGTGCCGCAGAACGCCGCAAACCTCATCGACAACCTCAGCGGCCCGATCAAGAGCGGACTGACCCAGCTGGTCAGCTCCACCGTGAACAAGGTGGTCACCAGCAGCACCTTCGAGACGGTCTGGGTCGACGCCAACCGGGCCGTGCACAGCGCCCTCGACAAGGCCCTCACCGGCCAGGGCGGCGGCGCGGTCAAACTGGAGAACAACCAGGTCGCCATCGACCTCGGACCCGTCATCGCCAAGGTGAAGGACCAGCTCGTCGCCGCCGGGCTCGGGCCCGCGGCAAAGATCCCGGACGTGCACACCGACTTCGTGGTGTTCCAGTCCAAGGACGTCGGCAAGGTCAAGACGTACTTCCGGCTGCTGGAGATCATGGGCGTCTGGCTGCCGATCGTCACCGTGCTGATCGCCGCCGGCGGCGTCTTCCTCGCCGTCAACCGCCGCCGGGCCCTGGTCGGCGCCGCCATCGGCGTCGCGCTCGCCATGCTCCTGCTCGGGATCATCCTCACGGTCTTCCGCGACTTCTACCTCGACCACCTGCCACCAGGCGCCAACCAGGCGGCGGCCGGGACGATCTACGACACCCTGATCCGGTTCATGCGCGCCACCATCCGCGCCGTCGGAGCGGTAGCCGTGGTCACCGCGGTCGGGGCCTTCCTGATCGGCCCTTCCCGGCCCGCGGTCGCCGTGCGGACCGCCTGCCGACGCATCATCGCCTCGGTCCGCGGCGCACTGTACTCGCTCGGCATGAAGCTCGGCCCCGTCGGCCCCTTCGTCCACCGCTTCAAGCGGTGGATCGGCGCGCTCATCCTGCTGATCGCCGCCGTGGTCCTGGCGACCTGGAGCTACCCGACCTGGGGCGTGGTCCTGTGGATCACCTTCTTCGTGGCGTTGGGCTTCGCCATCCGGGAATTCCTCGACACAGGCCCCGAGAGCGACCGGCCCACCCGGCCTGGCGGCGTCAGTGGGCCGCCACCGGCAACCACCTGACCGCCTCGGCGCCGGTCCCCTCCCCGACCCGCCCAGCCCCGTTCCGTGGAACGGACATGCCGCACCATCGCTCTCACGACGGCGATCTCGCGATGGCGGCGTGCTGGGAGCGGAATCTGCTCACCCGGGCATGCGAGTACCCGAGCAATCGGTGGTCGCCGCCGGGGCACGAGGGGCGGGGCGCTCGTGGTGGCACGAGCGCCCCGCCCGGTTCGAGGGGCTCGCACTCGGGCCGGATGCCACTCACCTTGCGGGCCGGGCGTTGGAGGCGGACCCGTCGGACGGGCCATCAGGGGTGGCCCTCCACCCGATTGCAGGAGATCGGGCAGGACGCGGACGGGCTCGTCCCCGGCGAACAACGCGGCACCGAGCGCCCCGCCTGACGGAACGGCACCGCCCGGTCGGTCAGCCCACCGAACGGCGCCGGCGCCGGCGTCGGCGCCTCAGGTACCAGGCCACACCCACCACAGTGGACAGGATGATCAGCACGGTCACGATCGCCGGGTACTGGCTGCCCGCAAGCCGCACGTCAGCCCGGACCAGGAGCACCACCGCGCCGATCGGCACCATCAGTGAGATCAGCACGTTGAGGATGCTGCCCACGAGCGCGGGCTGGGCCTGATCGGTGCCGTCGGACGGCCGGGCGGAATCCTCGCCCAGGTAGTACGCGGAGGCGCGGTCGCCCAGCTCCTGGGTCGCGCGGTGGTACGAGTAGCCGAGGTACGGCAGCCAGATCAGCGGGGCGACGAGGCCGATGAGCAACACGGTCACGATCAGCACCCACCGCCCGACGTGAACCGCTGTCGACACCGGCCGCTCGTCGGGGGTGACCACGCCGAGCAGGTACGCCATCCGCTTCACCACGATCCACAGCGCGGCCACACGGCCGGGAGGGGCATCTGGCCGCGCCGCCGCGGCGGCCTCCAGTGCAGCGGCGGCCTGCTCCTCATCCGGGTACACGCCCTGGATCACCAGCAGCTCGGCCGCCCGGGCGGGGTCGGTGGCCTCCCGCCCGGCCAGCTCCGCCAGCTCCAGCATCATCCGGCTCTGGGTGAGCAGTGCCGTGCAGAACGCGAACGGGGCGAGCGCGATCAGGGGGCCGGCCACGAAGGCGCCCTCGCTCTGGCTGACCCGCCGGCCCCGGGTGATCACCATGGCGCGCAGCTCGGCATCACCGGCTTCGGGGTGGGTCTCGCGGGCGCGGGCGACGGACGCCGTGGCGCGCCGTCCGAGGTGGTGGACGGCAAAGTTGGCAAGGAGTTCGGGCAGGTGAACGGGGTCGGCCAAGGCTGCCCGCAGCACGAAACGGGTCAGCGCGGACTCAGGAGCATCGGCGGGGGGTTCCTCCACGGTGACCACCCTCTCATCGCGCCCCGCAGGCCAGGGTGACGACTCGTTGCCCGCATTGCAGGCGATTCCGAGCCCGCCACCCAGCCGGGGGATGCGAAACCCACTCCGCGCCGCCCTCGTCTCCCCATGCACGCACCACGAACGGGACACCCCAGCCTCAACCGACGGTACGTCATGAGGTCCGAGCGGCGTGGGTGAGCGTCTCCCAGGCGTTGTAGCCACCGAGGAGGTCGGAGACGTCGGCCCGGCCGCGGTGGCGCAGCAGGCTGGCGGCGATGGAGGAGCGGTGGCCGCTGGCGCAGTGGACGACCAGGGGACGGTCGGTGGGGATCTCGTCCAGGCGGGCGGGGAGTTCGGCCAGGGCGATGTGCAGGGACCCTTCGATGAACCCTGTCTCGCGTTCGCCGCAGGTGCGCACGTCCAGGAGGGTGGGGGGCCGCTCGCCCGCGAGTGCGGTCCGGAGCTGGTCGGCGGTGAGGCGGCTGGCGGGGGTGAGGTCGTCGGCGAGGGCGGCCAGGGCGTTGCCGGGGTTGCGCAGGTAGCCGGCGATGTGATCGAAGCCGATGCGGGCGAGGCGGGTGATGACCTCGTCCTCGCGGTCCTGCGGGGCGATGATCGCGATGGTGCTGTCGGGGGTGAGAACGGTGCCGGCCTGTTCGGCGAAGCGTCCGTCGACGGGGACGTTGACGGCACCGCGGATGTGCCCCGCGCCGAAGTCCTGGGTACTGCGGGCGTCGAGGACGACAGCCCCCGCGCTGCGGACCTCCCTGAAGCTCTCGGGGCACAGGGGGCGGGCGCCGTTCGTGCGGTCGAGCAGCGGGTGGTCCTGCCGGTTGAGCGCGGCGTCGTGGCCGAAGTAGGCGGGGGCGACGGACTGTCCGGCGGTGACGATGCGGACGAAGGTCTCCTGGTCCATGGGCTGGCAGGCGTAGTTGGTCAGGCGCTGCGTGCCGATGGTGGACTGCTTCTCGGTCGAGAGGTTCTTGCCGCAAGCGGAGCCGGCGCCGTGAGCGGGAAAGACACGGACCTGGTCGGGCAGGGCCATGAGCTTGCGGTGGACGCTGTCGTAGAGCATGGCGCCGAGATCCTCGGCGGTGACACCGACGGAGGCGAGCAGGTCGGGGCGGCCGACGTCGCCGATGAACAGGGCGTCGCCGGTGAGCACGCCGTAAGGGGTTTCGTCGTCGGCCCGCTCATGGACGAGGACACTGATCGACTCGGGGGTGTGTCCGGGAGTCTCCATGATCTGGAGGGTGACGTCGCCGAGGGAGACGCGTTCGCCGTCCGTGAGGTGGCGGATGGGGTACTCGGTCTCGGCACGGTGGCCGTAGCCGATCCAGGCGCCGGTACGGGCTGCGAGTTCGAGGTGGCCGGCGAGGAAGTCGGCGTGGAAGTGCGTGTTGATGACGCCGACGACGGTCAGCCCGCGTGCCGTGGCGTCGGCGAGGTATTCGTCGACGTCGCGGCGCGGGTCGACGATCACGGCCTGACCGGTGGTCTCGTCGGCGATCAGGTAGGAGGCCTGGGACAGGCAGTCGAGGTAGTACTGACTGAAGATCATGGGGGCGTCTCCTCGTCGGGGTCTGATGGGCTGGCCACCCGCTCAACGATACCCTAGGGGGTATTGATTCCCCATGCCCCGCGGCGAGCCCGTGACGCGAGCGAGGGGCCTACCCACAAAGGCCGACCCCTCGCTCGCCATGCAGTCGGGCCAAGACCGAGGACCTGAGGACCTCAACCTCGGGGCTCGTGGTCGAACGTGTGACGGGGCTGCCATGGCCAAATACCGGGAGGGGTATCGCCCAACCGTTTCGATAATACCCCCGGGGGTACTATGGTGGGCCGCAGGGGGGATCCGGCCGCCGTCGCCGAGAGCCGTACGGGGCCGTCGACACAGCCGCCCACCTCTGGAGAAGCCCATGCCTGCACAGCCGCCCGCCCCCGGGCAGACCACTGCCACGGACGCCCACGCCCTCGCCCGCAGCACCGGGGCCGTCCTGCTCGACGTCCGCGACGCGGCCGAGTACGCCGCGGGCCACGCCCCCGGCGCCGTCCACCTTCCCCTCGTCGCCCTCGCCGCGGGAGCGCCACTCCCACCCGCGTTCGAGGGGCGGACCGTCCTCGCGGTCTGCCGCTCGGGCCATCGATCCCAGCGGGCCGCCGAGCTGCTCGCCACGCGCGGGGTCACCGTCCTGAACGTCGCCGGCGGCATGACCGCATGGGCGCACGCGGGCCTGCCCGTGACCAGGCCGGGCGGTGACGCGGGACTCGTCATATGACCGCCCTGATCCTCGCCCTCGCCGCCGGCGCCGTCGTCGGCCTCGCGCTCGGCGGCCTCGGTGGCGGCGGCAGCATGCTGGCCGTGCCCGCGCTGGTCTACCTGCTCGGCTTCAGCCCGGCCCGGGCCACCACCGCCAGCCTGCTGATCGTCGCCGCCACCTCGCTGACCGGCCTGATCGCGCACGCCCGGGCCGGCCGGGTGCGCTGGCGCACCGGCGCCCTGTTCGCCGCCGCCGGACTGCCGGCCGCCGCCGCGGCCGGGGCGCTCTCCGCGCACGTGCCGTCCGCGCTGCTCACCGCCGCCTTCGCGGCACTGGCCGCGCTCGCCGCCTGGCGGATGCTCGCCCCGCGGCGCGACGGCGAGGCGCAGGACCGCTCCGCCGCCGGTCCGGCCCGCTCGACGGCGGCGGGCGCGGGCCTGGGCGCCGTCACCGGGCTGCTCGGTGTCGGAGGGGGCTTCCTCGCCGTCCCCGCGCTGGTGTCCGTGCTCGCCTTCACCATGGCCGAGGCGGTCGGCACCAGTCTGCTGGTGATCACCGCCAACTCCCTGGCCGCCCTCGTCCCCCGGCTCGGCGCCACCGCCGCCATCGACTGGGCCGTCGCCGCCCCCTTCACCGGCGCCGCGATCCTCGGCGCGTGGGACGGCAAGCGGCTCGCCGACCGTCTCAGCGGCCGGACACTCCAGAAGGCCTTCGCCTTCGCGCTGCTGGGCGTCGCCGGCCTCATGCTCGTGACTGCCCTGCACTGACGATCCGCCCCCACCGGTTCCCCCGTTCAACCGCGCGCTTCCCCGCGCAACTCCCCCCGGAAGGCCCCCATGACCACGCCGCTGACCGTCGAGCAGCTCCGCCCCCGCCTGGAGCAGCTCATCCTCATCGACGTCCGCTCCCCCGGCGAGTACGGCGCCGGCCACGTCCCCGGCGCGCTCAACATCCCCCTCGACCGCCTCGACGACGCCCTCACCGCCCTGCGCGACGCCGCCGCGCGCGGCGAACTCGCCGTCATCTGCGCGTCCGGCCCGCGCGCGACCACCGCGTGCGGACGCCTGACGGCCGCCGGCATCCCCGCCGTGCCGGTGATCGGCGGCACCGGTGCCTGGGCGAGCGCCGGCCACCCGCTGAACCGGACGGAGGGTGCCCGCGCGGTGTGGGCGATGGACCGTCAAGTCCGTCTCGTGACAGGCTCGCTGGTCCTCGCCGCCATGCTGACGGACCTGGTCCGCCCCGGCACCCGCTGGCTCGCGGCGGCGGTCGGCGGCGGGCTGGCGTTCTCCGCCCTCAGCAACACCTGCGCGATGGGCAACCTGCTCGGCCGCTTCCCGCACAACCGCCCCCGTCCGGGCACCCCGACCCTCGACGACACCCTCGCCGCCCTGCGGCGCTGATCCGCGCCACGACGCCCGACCGGCCCCGGTCCGCTGGCTGCGGACCGGGGCCGGAGGGAATCGGCGAGCGCCTCGGTACGGGCGCTGCCAGGCAGTGAAGTCGTCGGTGTCCGCGCGCCACTGGCGCCAACCGGATTCCCGCCGATTTGGCATGTGCACAACGGTAAGGACTCGCGGCCGCCCCCGGAAGTGACCCACCACAAGTGGCACACCCCCTTTCCGGTTGCCCTCCGGCCCCGCACCGGAGCCGGAGGGCGGCGCCTCACGAAGGCATCAGGTCAGCTTCACCGACGCGTCGTCCACCAGGAAGGCGGTCTTCCCGCTCGTCGAGTGCGCGACCAGCTTGATGCCCACCGTCGAGCCGAACTCGGCCGCCACGTAAGGCGTCAGGTCGAGGGACTGCAGGCGGTAGCCGTTCGTCGCGTCCAGGTTGCTCCAGGTCTTGACGGTCGCCATGTAGTTGCCGCTCCACTGGTCGTACAGCTCCAGGGAGAGCGTGTCCACCGCCGGGCCTCCGGGCGCGGAAGACCCCTGGGCACTGCCCGTGACGTTCAGCCAGAAGGACAGGTGCTCCTCGGTGTAGCCCGGGGTCGTCTCGACCCACTGGACGATCGAGTCGTCGCTCGCGGTGTTCTGCCCGAGCCACGCGTAGGCCGCGCCGCCGTGCGCCTGGTGGGCGGTGGACGGCGTGATGATGTTGTAGCCGGACGGGTTCCACACGCCGTGGTCGGCGGTGCCGTTCTCGAAGCCCGGGTCGTTGAGCTGCTCGATCGGGGTGCAGCCGGTCTGCGGGCCGTGGAAGAAGCCCGCCCGGAAGGTCTGGCTCTGCGTGTTGCCCCGGTCGTCGCGGCCGGTCACGGTGATCGTGCGCCAGCCGGTCGCGTGCGTGGTCCCGGTGATGCGGCCCGTCGCCGCGTCGATCCGCAGCCCGGGGGGCAGGCCCTTGGCGCCGTACGTGATCGGGCGCCCGGCACGGTCGGAGGCGAGGACGGCGAGGTCGACGGGCTTGCCGCTCTCGACCGTCTGCTCGCACGGCCGGGTCACGAGGAGCTGCGCGTTCGCGAAGACCGGGTCATCGCCCGCGCACAGGTGGTCGTAGTTCGACCACGTGGTCTGCACCGGGAAACTCCCGGTCGACAGCTGGAGGTTGAACATCCCGCCGTTGCGGCCGACCGGGATCCAGGAGCACTTGTCGCCGTTCTCCTGGCCGGTCGCGTCCGTCCACGCGCCGGAGGCGTTCTGGTCGGTGATCGTCTCGGCGTACTCGTGACCGCCGATGATCCCGTAGCCGTCGAGCCGCCCGCGCGCGCCCGGGTTGATCCAGTTGGTGCCGCACGCGGGCACGTCGGTCAGGTACGGCATGAGCGTGTAGGCGAGGGTGCCGGCCGAGCTGCGCATGAAGGTGTGCCAGGCGCAGTAACCGAGCTCCTTCCACTTGTCGGAGTCCAGGCCCTGACCGGTGTTGATGATGTACTGCACGTCCCGGTTCCGATTCGGGTCCGTATTGCCGAAGTGCTTGGCGGCGGCCACGACTTCGGCCGCGATCTCCGGCTCGGTGGCGGCCTTCGGCGCGGGCGCCGCGTTGTCCACCCACACACCCGCGAGCGTCTGGCCGGCCGCCGGCATGCCGACGTGGTTGGCGTCGGGCGGGCAGTAGGACGACCCGGGCGTGATGCCCTCGCAGTACTGGGTCATCACGCGGGACCACGTGTCGGTCGGGCTGCCCAGGCCCTTGAAGAAGTCCTGCTGGTAGGGCGCGGCGGAATCCGGGTCACCCGAGAGGGTGACGTTTCCGGTCGTCGCGTCGGTGCCGGGGGCGCCCCACTGACTGCCCCAGTAGATCAGGTACACCTTCGGCTGGCCGGTGGTGACGCCGATCGAGTCCTGGCCGCCCCGGTAGGTCATCTGCAGGTCGTAGTTGTTGCGCGGGGCGGCGGTGCCGGCGGTCCTCGCCGCCTGCCGCTGGGCGAAGGTGGTGGCGTCGGGCATCACGTGCGGCCGGGTGGCGCCGACCTGCACCCAGGTGCCGTCGATCTGCCGCCAGCCCTCGGCAGCCGGGTGCGGATCGGCGGGCGCGGCGCCGGCCGCCGGCCCGGGCTGCCGCTCGCCCTGGGCGAGGGCCGTACCGGCGCTGCCGGTGCCGGCGAGCCCGAGGACGAGCGCCCCGAGCAGGAGCTTGCGGAGTGATCCGGCGAGACGTGAACGTGCGGTAGGCACAGGGAGGTCCTGACTCTCGGTCGGAGGAACGGGAACGGGGGAAGCGACGGCGCCCTTGCGCGCCCGTTGACGAGCCCTCGGAGCGCCATGTGAAATGACACATGTCACCGATCACACGGGTCAAGCCCTTCGACCCGAGGTTCGCGCCCGCACTTGTCCCGCCCGTCCGAGCGCGATTTGAACGTTCAACACGCCCCGTCCCAGCGCCCCCGACGTACGCCCAGGAGCAGCTCATGCCTCCCGTGCACAGCACCGTCCTGTCCGGCCTCGCCGCCCTCGCCGTCATCTCCGGAGCCACGCCCACCGCCCGGGCCTCCGGAGACGAGCCGGTCGACGGCGGCACCTACGTCATCTCGTCGACCGTGGACCGCAGTTGCCTGGGCGCGGAGTTCGCCCGACCGGCCCTCGGCACGCCAACCGTCACCACCGCCTGCCAGGGCCTGCTCAGCCAGCGGTGGCAACTGCGCCGCAGCGCGGACGGCTACCTTCTCGCCAACGCCGCGACCGGGCGCTGCCTCGCCGCCGACCTCACCGCCACCGACTGCGGCACCGCAGCACGGTTCACCGTCTCCCCCGTGCCCGGCGGCCGCGCCCTCGCCACGGCCGGCCGCTGCCTCACGCCCCACCACGACGGCCCGGTCCGCGCCCGGCCCTGCACCCCGAGACCCGCCCAGAGCTGGACGCTCACCCGCACCGAGCCGCTCCTCCTCGCCAACCCCGGCTTCGAACAGGGCACCGAAGGCTGGACGTTCAGCACCCGCACCGGCCTCGCCACCAACAACCCGCACACCGGCACCCGCCTCGCCTACCTCGACGCGGGCGCCGGTTACCGGGTGAGCCAGGAGGTCACCGCCGTCGCCGACGGGACGTACGACCTGTCCACGTGGATCGCGAGCGGAGCGGCGGGCGGCACGTTCTCGGCCGCCGTCAACGGCACCGTGGTGCGCCGACTCGCCATCCCCGCCCAGCCCGTCTACGCCAAGTACACCCTCCCCCACGTCCACGTCGCGCCCGGCGACCGGCTGACGGTCGCGATCGGCTCCTCCCCCGCCGGCTGGGTCAACGTCGACGAGGCCTCCGTGGCACCCTCCGCCCCGAACGACCCCCTGATCGACTCCTCCGACCCCGAGGTCGTCGCCCTGTTCGACTGGGCCAAGACCAAGGCCAACAGCTGGGTCCAGCAGGCCGGCGCCCCCGGCGTCCTCGACCTCGACGAGAACCACCCCGACGGCACGGGCACCGCTGCCTACGACACCACCTACTGGGCCGGCTACCCGTTCCGTTCCGACTTCTACAGCCGCGACTTCGCCCACCAGCTCGTCGGCGCACACCTGTTGGGACTCGACGCCCAGAACAAGACCATGCTGCGCGCCTTCGCCGCCTCCGCGACCGACGCCAACGGGCTGGACCCGGTGTGGTCCGTCAACTTCGACGCCAAGACCCCGGGCAGCATCGACTACCGCAGCCCGAGCAGCTTCGTCCGCGAACTCCCCGCCCCCTTCGAGCTCGTGGAGAAGACCGGCGAGGCCTACCGCTGGACCGGCGACCGCGACTACGTCGACGACCCCGTCCTCACCCGCTACATCCGCACCACCCTCGGCCCGTACATCACCCGCCACCCCGGACCCGTCGACAACGGCGGCGTCCCGATCCCCCAGGCCGCCAGCCGCAACATCTTCGCGGGCACCGCGAGCTACGCCGAGAACGCCACGGCCACGTACGCCGAGGCGGGCGACGCCCTCGCCGCCCAGTACCAGGCCTGCCTCGCCGCCTCGACGCTGGCCGACGCACGCGGCGACCACGCCGCCGCGACGGCCCACCGCCAGGCCGCCGAAACGCTCCGCCGGTACGCCAACTCCACCTGGACGGTCGACCCGCAGCACCCCGGCGCCGTCGTCCACGGCTACGACACCAGCGGTCGGCCCCTCACCGACTGGGGCTACGAGGCGAGCATCCTGATGCCCGCCAAGCGCCTCCTGGACGCGGGCCCGCGCCGGGACGCCTTCCTCGCCGACCTGGACGCCCAGGACTCCGGCCCACAACGCTCCGACAACCTGGAGGCCTACACCTATCTCCCGGACGCCTTCTTCGCCGCCGGCGACGGGGACAGGGCATGGAAGTGGATGCGCACCATCTACGAGGCCACCCCGCAGGTCCACACCAGCGGCCACATGCTGAACGGCGACTACCCCGAAGTCCCCTTCACCCTGCTGTCCCAGACCGTCCAAGGCCTCCTGGGCCTCACGCCCGACGCCTCCGACTCCGTCGAAACCACCTCCCACCTGCCGGCCTCGATGACCTGGCTCCAGGTCGCGGACATCCCCGTCGGCGAAACGCGGATCACCCTCCGCCAAGACGGCCACAGCGCCACGACCCTCACCAACACGGGCTCGAGCCCCCTCACGTGGACCCCCCGCTTCCCCGGCACCCACCCCACCATCACCGTCAACGGCACGCCACACCCGGCTCGGACCACCACCGTGGACGGCACCGCCTACACCACGACGACGCTCCGCACAGCCCCGGGCGAGACCACCACAGCCACCACCTCCGACTAGGACGCCGACGGGGCGTGGGAGGTGCCGCTGGGCCGTGGGCCCGTGAACGGTGGCGACGCGTCCCTCCCACCGGCCGCTCCGCCGGGGGGCTGCCCGGCCGGCGGGCGATGCGGTCCCCGTAGTGGGGGCAGCGGTCGTCCGCGATCATCTGGGTGCCGACCCACGTCTCCTCGGAGGCCGTCACAGCGGGACCGCCCGCGCGTCACTGTGTGCCCAACCTCCCGCGGCCGCTCACCGGTCAGCATTCGCCGATGCCGGTGAGCGGCCGCGGGAGGAGACCTCGGTCGGCGGTCGAGGTCGATCGTGAATCACCTCGTACCCGGAGCGACCGTGTCGGCGTGGATCGAGCCACGGGCTCGGTCGAAGTCCCCGGTGCCGCCGGTGATCGCGTTGTCGAACGAAGGGGGCGGGCCCGGGTCGAGGTTGCCGAAGACCATCCCCTGGGCGGTGATCCGGCCACCCGGGAGGGTGTAGGTCACGGTGCACTCCTCGGCTCTGCCACCACCCGGAACGCCCTTGCACGACCCACCGGCAGATTCGACCGCGCGGACCACTCCGGGGCGGGTCCCCGGTCGTTCGCCGGTGTCGGGTGCACCGCGGCTGTTCGACGCGTACGCGGAGGTCCTGGCCGCGGTGGTCCCCGAAACACCCGGGCACTGTGAGCGTTCGTCGGTCGGGGGTGGCAGGGTGGGAGCATGTGCGGCCGTTTCGTCTCCACCACCACGCCCCAGGACCTCGTCGGCCTCCTCGGCGAGCTCCGCTGGGACCCCGCCGAGGCCCTCGCCCCGAGCTGGAACGTCGCCCCGACCGACCCCGTCCCGGCGGTGCTCGAACGGGTCGACCGCGAGACCGGCGAGCTGCTGCGGCAGTTGCGGCCGCTGCGGTGGGGCCTCGTCCCGTCCTGGTCCAAGGACGCGTCCGGCGGCGCCCGCATGATCAACGCGCGCTCGGAGACCGTCCACGAGAAGCCCGCCTTCCGCAAGGCCTTCGCCGCCCGGCGCTGCGTGATCCCGGCGGACGGCTACTTCGAGTGGCGCGAGGTCCCGGCGGAGGCCGACCGCAAGAAGTACAAGCAGCCGTACTTCCTCAGCACCGGTTCGGTGATGCTGATGGCCGGGCTGTACGAGTTCTGGCGCGACCGCAGCCGCGACGAGGACGACCCCGCCGCCTGGCTCGCCACCGCGACCATCATCACCACCGACGCGACGGACACCGCCGGCCGCGTCCACGACCGCATGCCGCTCACCGTCGCCCCGGACGACGTGGCCACCTGGCTCGCCCCGGACGTCACCGACCCCACCGAGCTGCACCACCTGCTGCGCCGCCCCGCCGACGGCGCCCTGCGCGTGCGGGCCGTGTCGACGGCCGTCAACAGCGTGCGCTCCAACGGCCCGGAACTGCTCGACGGCGCCGAGGACCCACTGGGGCTGGCGGACTGACGGTGCGCACCGACGGTGCATCACCCGCCCGCCCGGATCCGCTGACAGCCCGCCGATCCACAACCGCCGCTCCCCGCTCCGGCCCCTGGCCGGCTTCCCCTCGACACCACCCCCCGCCCACCTGCCCAAATCCGCTGACAGCCCGCTGATCCCCCGTTACCGTTGGCGAACAGGCGTCAACGGGGGGGTGGGCAGCACGGTGATCACGTCGATGACGACGCACGCCCGGCCCGAGGGCGGCCTGCCCGACCACGACGCGTTCGAGCAGCGCCGCCGCCCGTCCGCGCCCTCCGCCACCGCCGTCAACCCGCACACCGAGCAGCGCAGCGTCGTCCTGCCGCCCGCCGCCGCGCGGGCCGCGCTCAGCGTCGAGGCCACCCCGCCCTGGCACAACCTCCCGCCGCGCTCCGGCGGCGGCTTCGTCGGGCGGGACGCCGCGCTCCAGGCCATCGGCGAGGCGCTCGCGGGCGGCGACGGCAGCGGGCTCGTCACCCAGGCCACCACGCTGCACGGCCTCGGCGGCGTCGGGAAGACCACGCTGGCCCTGCACTACGCCTACGCCCACGCCGACCACTACCGGCTGATCTGGTGGATCACCGCCGAGTCCGAGGAGCAACTCGCCGAGGCCTTCGCGGACCTCGCCGTCCAGCTGTACCCGTCGTGGGCGCTCACCGCCTCCCCGGGCCAGCAGGTCGAGTGGGCGCTGGCCTGGCTGCGGGCACACGACCGCTGGCTGCTCGTGTTCGACAACGCCGAGGACCCGCTCCACCTCACCCCCTACCTCGGCCGCCTCCTCGGCTGCGGCCACCAGCTCGTCACCAGCCGGCGCGCGAGCGGCTGGCACCCGGGCATCCGACGGGTGCGGATCGACGTCCTCGACGGGCCGGAGGCCGCCCGGCTGCTGTGCGACACCGCCTACCCGGGCGCCGCCGTGGACGCGGACGAGCAGGCCGAGGCCCGCTCGCTCGCCGACGAGCTCGGCCACCTGCCGCTCGCCCTCGCCCAGGCCGGGGCGTTCGTCCAGCAGACCCGCACCACCTTCGCCGCCTACCGCCGCCGCCTGCTGCGCTCCACCGGCCCCAGCACGGGCACCCGCCCGTCCACCCTCGACACGGTCGCGCGGCTGTGGCAGACGACCCTGCACACCGTCCAGACCACCGCGCCGTTCGCCGTCGAGCTGCTGCGCACCCTCGCCTGGTACGCCCCCGAGGCGCTGCCGCGCGAGGCGCTGGTGCCGTTCGGCGCGCGCCGGCCGGACGAGGTCGCCGCCGGGCTCCGGCTGCTCGCCGACTACAACCTGATCACCCTCGGCACGTCCACGGTCGCCGTGCACCGGCTGCTGCAGAGCGTGCTGCGCACCGCGGACGGCGGGCGGAGGATGCGCGGGCGCGCCGAGCAGCAACTCGCCGAGGCGGCGGCGCGGCTGTGGCCGGCGTCCGACCCGCGGATCCGCCGGGCGCTGCTGCCGCACATCCGCGAGCTGGCCGCCACCGGCCCGTCCGAGCGGCCGACGGCGGAGACGGTCGCGCTCTACCGGCTGGCGGCGGAGGAGTTCACCGACAAGGCGCAGCGGGTGTTCGCGCTCCCGCTGGTGACGGCGCTGGCGGACGGCCAGGCGCGCCTGCTGGGCACCTACCATCCGGACACGGTGGCCACCCGCGGCCGGCTCGCCGAGCTGCACGCGCGCGCCGGCGATCCGGCCCGGGCCATCGCGCTGACCCGGTCCGTCATCGCGGACCGCCTGCACCTGCTCGGTCCGGACGACCCGGCGGTACTGGGCGACCGCAACACGCTCGGCCACGCGTACCGGCGGTCGGGCCAGCACGCGCTGGCCGTCGAGGAGTTCGGCTCGGTCGTGGCGGACCGGACCCGGGTGCTCGGCGCCGACCACCCGGACACCCTGTCCAGCCGGGCGGGCCTCGCGTACGCGCTGCAGGTGGCCGGGCGGCACGCGGAGGCGGTGGCCGAGTTCGAGCGCGTGCTGGCCGACGCCGCCCGCGTCCTCGGCCCCGACCACCCGGACACGCTGACCCGCCGGATCGGCCTGGCCTTCGCCCAACTGACGGCGGGCGAGCACCGGTTGGCCGTCGCCCTGTACGAGGAGGCGGTGGCCGACCGCACCCGTGTCCTGGGCCCGGACCACCCCGACACGCTCACGAGCCGCGGCTGGCTGGCCGCCGCGCACGCCGTCGCCGGCGACCACCCGGCGGCGGTGGCGGGCTACGAGGCGGTCGTGCGCGACCGCACCCGCGTCCAGGGCCCGGACCACCCGCAGACCCTCGCCGCCCGGTGCCGCCTCGCACTCGCGCGCAGCGACGCGGGCAGCCCGGCCGCGGCCCTCGCGGAGTACACGGAGGCCGTCGCCGACTACGGCCGCTCCCTCGGACCCGACCACCCCGAGACGCTCGCCGCCCGCACCGGCCTCGCCCGCGCGCACCGCGAGGCGGGCCGCTACCGGCGCGCGGTCGAGCTGCACCGCGCGCTGCTGCGGGACCGCGAGCGCGTCCAGGGGCCGGACCATCCCGACGTCCTGGAGGAGCGCGGCGACCTCGCGTACGCGCTGCGCCTCGCCGGGCCTGCCGCGCAGGAACTGCCGGAGCGGGAGCGGCTGGTGGCCGACCGCATCCGGCTCCACGGCCCGGACCACCCCCACACCCTCGCCGAACGCCACCGCCTCGCCTGGGCGCTGCAGGCAGCCGGGCGTCCGCGCGCGGCGCTCGCGGAGTGGGAGCGACTGGTCGAGGAGCACGGCCGCGTCCACGGCCCTGACCACGGGGAGACGCTCAACGCCCGCCTGGGGCTCGCGCAGGCCTGCGGCGGCGCCGGCGACCACCGGCGCAGGGCCGACCTGTGCGACGCGCTGGTCGAGGACCGCACCCGGATCCAGGGCCCCGACCACCCCGACACCCTCGGTGCCCGCCGCTGGCAGGCGTTGGCCCACGGGGAGGCCGGGGACCACCGCCACGCGCTCACGCTGCTCACGGCGCTCGCGGCGGACGCGGCCCGGATCCAGGGACCGGACCACCCGGACACCCTCGACACCCGCTCCTGGCTGGCCACGGCACACCAGCGCGTGGGTGACCACCGCGGCGCTCTGGCGGTCTACACCGGGCTGGTGGCCGACCGCACCCGCGTGCTGGGCCCCGACCACCCCGACACCCTGGACGCCCGGCACTGGCTCGCCGCAGCACACCGGGACGTCGACGACCCCCGCACGGCCGTCAGGCTGTACGAGGAGCTGGCCGCCGACCGCGCGCGCGTGGACGGCCCGCACCATCCCGCCACCCTGGGCGACCTCCTGGCCCTCGCCCGCTGCCTGACGGTCGCGAGCGAGCACCACCGCGCACTCGCCCTCTACCCGACGCTGGTCACCATCGGCACCCGCGTCCTCGGCGCCGACCACCCCACCACGCTCGGCATCCGCTGGTGGCAGGCCCACGCACACCAGGTGGCCGTCGACCACGCCCGCTCCCTCGAACTCTTCGACACCCTCGTCGCCGACAGCACCCGGATCCACGGCCCCGACCACCACGAAACGCTCACCAACCGCTGGTGGCAGGCCACGGCGCACCGCCTTGCCGATGACCACGCCCGCTCCCTCGAACTCTTCGACACCCTCGTCGCCGACAGCACCCGGATCCACGGCCCCGACCACCACGAAACGCTCCAGGCCCGCTCCGGCCTGGCCTGGGCCTGCTCCGCCGCACGCAGCCACCGCCGTGCCCGGGTCATCGCGGAGGAGCTCGTCGCGGCCCGGACCCGGCTCGTGGGCCCGGACCACCCGGACACCTTCGGCGCCCGGTTCACCCTGGCCTGGTTCGTCCAGGAGGCCGGCGACCACCGGCACGCGATCGCCCTCTTCGAGTCGCTGGCGTCCGACCGGGCGCGTGTCCTCGGTGCCGACCACCCGGGGGCGCTCGGCGACCGGTGGTGGCTCGTGGTCGAATACCGGGAGACGAACGACTTCGGGCGGGCGACGGAGCTGTGCGAAGCCCTGCTCGCCGACCGGCTGCGCCTCGACGGGCCGGACCGCGCGAGCACGCTCGGCACCCGGTACCTCCTCGCCTCGACGCACCAGATGGCCGGTGACAGGCGCCTCGCCGCCAGGCTCATCGAGGAGCTGCTCCAGGACCGCATCCGTGTCCAGGGCCCGGACCACCCCGCGACGCTGACCGAGCGCGCCAATCTCGCCTTCGCCCGCCACGAGGCGGGGATGATCCGTCAGGCCCTGGACGACCGGGAAGCGCTGCTCGCCGACCGGCTTCGCGTCCAGGGCCCCGACCACCCCGCCACCCTGGACCTGCGCCGTGCGATCGCCCGGACCTGGCGCGAACTCGGCGAAGCCGACCGGGCCGTCGAGCTCTACGAGGCACTGGTCGCCGACCGGACCCGGATCCAGGGCCCCGACCACCCAGACACCCTGGGCGAGCGCCGCTGCCTGGCCCGGGCCCTCAACCTCGCCGGCCGCAAGCGCGCGGCCATCGCCGAACGCGGAGCCGTCGCCACCGCATGCGTGCGCGTCCTCGGCCCCGACCACCCGGACACCCTCACCGCCACGGAATCGCTCGGTCACGGGCTCCGCCACGGCTGGCAGCACGACCGCGCCGCCGCCGTCTTCGAGGTCGTCAGGTCCGGCCGCGGCCGCGCCCTCGGAGCCGATCACCCCATGACGCTCGACGCCTGGGACAGCGTCGCGCTCAACCACTGCGACGCGGGGCGCCACGCCGAAGCCGTCGCGTGCTACGAGGACGTCCTCGCCGCGGCGACCCCTGCCCTCGGCGCGAACAGCCTCCAGGTGCTGATGACGCGCCGCGACCTCGCCGACGCCCGGCTCCTGGCCGGTGACGCCGAGACCGCCGTCGCCGACTACACCGCCCTGGCCACGGACGCGGCCCGGCACCTGGGCGCCGGCCATCCGATGGTCCTCGGGACCGAGGGCAACCTCGCGCTCGCGCACCGGGCGAACGGCGACCAGGAGGCCGCCACGCTCCTGGCGGCGGAGCTCGTCGCCCGCACCCGCGACACCCTGGACCCGACCGACAACCGGTCCCTCCTCGCCCGCGAGATCCAGGGCCTCGTCCTCGCCGACGGCCCCCGCCCGCTGCGCGCCGTCGTCCTCCTGGAAGAACTCGCCGAGGAAGCCACCGAGGCGCACGGCCACCGCCACCCGGGCACCCTGAGCATCCGCCAGAGCCTCGCGTACGCCCGCCTCCGCGCCGGGGACCACGCCGGGGCCGTCCGCGTCTACACGGGTGTCGTCGCGGACCTGCTGCCGCTCGCCGGATCGAGCGCGCCCACCGTGCTGGCCGGCGGGCACCGGAGGATCGACGAGCGGGCCCTGTCCGCCGGGGCCGAGCGGCCCCGCGTGCTCGGTCTCTACCCCACCCTCGCCGTCGGCCTCGCCCGAGCCCTCGCCGGGGCAGGCCGGCCGGAAGCCGCGCAGGAGCTGCTCGACGCCGTCCGGGCCGGGCGGGAGGCCGTCATGGGCCCCGGACACCCCCTGGCCGTCGAGAGCCGGGCGACGCTCGGCGGTTCTGCCCAGCCGCCCGCCCTCACCGCCGTGCCCGACCTGCCGCTCCCCGCCCGGCGGGCCCGGCGGACGGCCGTGACGTTGTCCCGCAGCGCCTGGCGCCCCCGGCTCACGCTGCTAGACGAGCCCGCGCCCGGCACCACCGTGCGGCTCGAACTGCGGCTGGAGCCCGACTCGCCGGGCGCCGACCCCGGCGAGCTGCCGGACCTGCGGCTCGTCGCCGCCGTCGCCTCGGACGCGGTCCTCGAAGTGCCCGTCGCCGCCTACACCCCCGGCCGCGAGCCGGCCGTGCTGGCGCTGACACCCGCCGCGCCGGGGCGGCACCGGGTACGGATCACCGTGTACGACGCGGGCCACGGCGCCGCCCTCCAGGACCTCACCGCCGTGGTGGACGTGCCGCAATGACGCCCCGTCCCGTCCGCGCCCTCCCCTCCCCTCCCCCCAGTCCCCGCAGGAGTGACCCACGTGCCCCAGGAGCTCCTCGTCGAGATCCGGCAGAACCCGTCCGCGGACTTCACCCGGCTGCCCCGCCAGCGCGGCCCGAGGGAAGCCGAGGACGTCAGGGACGCCGAGGACGTCAGGGACCCGCTCCCGCTCGACCTCATCGTCTCGCTGCGCCGCCGGCGCGACGACACCCTCGACGTCCACGCGTTCCGGCCCGGCGAGCGCACCCCGCGCACCCGCCCGCACCGCGCGGAGCTCGCCGTCACGGGCACCAAGCTCCTCGCCAGGGCCGCCCGGCTGCGCACGACCTGGCGCGACCAGCTGGTCCGCTACGCGACGGTCGACGACTTCGGGATGCCCGACGACTACCCGTTCGCCTCCGCCGTCGACGTGTCCCACCTACGCCCCGTCGCCGAGGGCCGGGCGGCCGAACTCGCCGAGGAGGGGCGGTACTTCCTGGAGACGATGCTCGACGGCCCCGGCCGGGAGCTGACCGTCTTCCGGGAGTACCTCAACCGGACGCTCACCGAGCACGGCCCGCTCCGGATCAGCTTCGACTCCGACCTGCACCTGCCGTGGCCGATGCTCGCCGTCGACGGCGGCCCGGGTCACGACGGCCGCCCGGACCCGTGGGCGGACTTCCTCGGCCACCGTCATCAGATCGAGCAGACCGGGGCGGCCTACCCGCCGATCCAGCCGCCCCACCCGGCCCGGGAACGGCCGGTCACCAGCCTCAACACCGACGACACCCTCGAATCCATCGGCCGCGCCCCCGAGGTCCGCAAGCTGCTGGAGGACCGCTCGCACCTCACCGTCCGCACCGAGTCCCGCGGCCTGCTCGACGCCCTGTCGCGCGCGGTGCTGGACGAGGACGTCATGTACTTCTGGTGCCACGGCCAGTTCGTCGCCGACGGCTCCGCCTTCAAACAGCTCGCCGTCCGCCTCTCCGACGACCGGCACATCGACGCCGACCTCGTGCGCCGCCACCGCCGTCGGCACCTGGACGCGCCGGAGGCGATGTTCCGGCCCTTCGTCCTCCTGAACGCCTGCCACACCGGACAGTCCGCGGAAGGCGAACTCGAACACCTGGGGCGGGCGTTGGTCGATCTCGGGGCGGAGGGCGTGCTCGGGCCGCAGATCGAGATCCCCCAGGTGTTCGCCGCCGAGTACGCGTTCGCCTTCCTCGACCTCTACCTGACCGGCGGGCTGACGGCGGGCGAGATCACCCAGACCCTCGTCCGGCGCTTCGCGCGCGAGCACGGCAACCCGCTCGCGCTCACCTACTCCCTGCACTGCGGCATCGACAGCATCCTGGAGCTCACGCCTTGACCCGCCGCCCGACCCCTCCTTCCGTCCGGCCCGTCACCGTGGACCTCGACGAGGACGGGCGGCTGCTCGTCCCCGGCACCCGGACCCCGGTGCCCGAGGCGCGCGTCGCCGAGCACCTCGCCCGCCACCTGCGCGTGCCGGAGCGGGCCACCGACGTCTACGTGTACGTCCACGGCTGGCAGACCAGCCCCGCCGCGGCGGACCGCGCGGCCACGGCGCTGCTCTCGCGCGCCGCCGACCTGCACCGGGCCCGCCCGGCCGCGTACCCGGGCCTGGAACGCGGGTACCGGCCGTGGTGCGTCGTGGTGCGCTGGCCGTCGTCCAGCCTGCCCTCGCTCGGCGGGTACCGCCGCGTGCGCGACCGGGCGCACGCGATGAGCGCGCCCGGCCGCGGCCAGGCCGGGTACGTGCTCGGCCACCTGCTCGGCTACCTCGACGCCGACCGCGGCCACCCGGCCGACCCCGCCGTGCTGGCCAACCGCAACGGCCAGTACCTGCACCTGGTCGGGCACTCCTTCGGCGGGCGGTTCCTGTGCGAGGCCGTCCAGCACGCGGCCGCGCGGCCCACCGGGCCCAGGGTCCTGAGCTGGAGCCGGCCGGGCGATCCGGCTCGGCCGTTCACCGTCGACAGCGCGCTGGTCTTCCAGATGGCCGCGCCCCGCGACGCCTTCTCCCGGCTCTTCCCCCGCCTGTTCCCCGGGTCCGACCGCAGGCCGGCCCACGCCGCGCCGCTGCGCGGGCCGCTCGTGCTCACCCACTCCCGCTGGGACCGCGCCACCGGCTTCTGGCACCTGCGGGCCGAGGGCCGGCCGGGCATCGGCCACTCCGGCACGGGTGTGGCGCCGGTGCACCAGTTCTCCACGCTGCTGCGCCCGGCCGGTTCGCCCTACCCGCACGACGTGCTGGACCACCCGATCGTGAACGTCGACGCGAGCGCGGTCTACCGGGGCGGCCCGGCGACCCGGCTGGCACCGGCCGGCGCCCACTCGGACTTCCAGCACCCGGAGTCGGCGCACCTGATGCTGAGCCTGGCGTCGCACGCGCGCTGAAAACCCGCACGGTGCCGGCCGGGCGTCTGGCAGGATGCCGCCCGTGGACCTGGAAGCGATCTTCGAAGCGATCGACGCCGTCGACTGGGACTCCTTCCCGTCCCGCCGTTCCGACATCGGCAGGACGGGTGCGCTTCTGCGGGCCCTGGCCGGAGCGAGCACGCTGAACCGTGCCGCCGATGCCATGACCGCGCTCCTCGACAGCGCTCTGACCGACGACCTCGAAGGCGAGATCTTCCCGGCCGCGGTCGAGGCGGCGCCGATCCTGCTCGACATCGTCGAGCACGCCCACCGGCGGGCCGGGTCAGCCGCATTGGGCCTGCTGTTCGAGCTGCTGGAGCGCCCTCCCGATCCCAGCACCGCCCGCGTGGGCGCCCCGGGTGCCTCCGGGCTCCGGTCGTGCTGCGCGATCGCCGATCTCGTCCGCGGCCGGCGGGCCGTCCTCTCGGCGCACCGCGACTCCGGTCGGAGGCTGCTGTACCTGGCCGCCGCGCACTGGCGGTTCGAGGTCCGCGAGGTGCTCGGCACGGACGCGCAGGGTGTCGGGGTGTTCGGCGTCCTCACGGGACGGTCGCCCGACCGGCCGAGGCGGGCGGAGCTCCTGTTCGACCGCGGGGTCCTCGGCATCCCGGAGGTCGAGGTAGAGTGCCGGCCGGAGGACGAGAGCGGCGAATCGTTTCTCCTTCTGATCGGAATCCCCGAGGAGTTCGTGGCACCGGGCACGTTCGTCGCGCCCTGGGACTGCCACGGCTTCGAGGGCTGACGACGCCTTCGGGGGCCGGGCCCCTTGAGCGGTCCTTCGCCTACCGAAGAACTTCGATGAGCAGCAGTCTGATCATCGGCTATATTCGCCGGGCGGCCCGCCGGGAGCGGGCCCTTCGCCCACCGAACCGCCCCGGGGAAAGCAGCCACCGTGTCACGGCCCATTGACGACCCGTCCGCCGAACCCGCCACCGGTCCGTCGGCCGCCCAGCCGACCCCCGACGTCGAGCCGAAGCCGAGCGCCGGGCCGAAGCCCGAGGACGCCCAGCCCGCAGCCGAAGTCCCCGCGCAGCCCGCCGCTCCGGACGTCGACGCCAATCCCTACGCCACCACCAACCCCTACACCGCCGGCCCGGCCGGCGCCGGCCTCGCCGCCGGGCGGCAGTTCGGACCGGTCCCCGGGCAGCAGGCCTGGCCGCCGTACGTGCCCGGCGCGCCCGGCGCACCCGTCCCGCCGCCCGTCACCCCGCAGCCGACGGCCAAGGTCAGCGGGATGGCCGTCACCTCCTTCGTGCTCGGGCTCATCGGGTTCCTCCCGCCGCTGTCGCTGGTCTCGATCGGCCTCGCCGTCGGCTCGTTCGGCCGGATCTTCCGCCGCCGGCAGGGCGGTTTCGGCTTCGCCGCCGTCGGCCTGGTGCTCTCCGTCACCTGGACCCTCTTCCTCGCCATGCTCGGCGGCATCATGGCCTTCGCCTACCACGACCTGACGTCGGGTCCGACGCGCGGCGCCGACGGCCACCCGGTCGTCGCGGGGCGGGCCGGCTCCTGGTACCTGAAGGAGGGCGACTGCGCCGTCGACGACATCCACACGTACCGGAGCGGGTCGGACCACTACCAGATCGTCCCGTGCGCCCAACCGCACCGGCTGGAGGTCTTCGCCACGGTGACGCTCCCCGGCAACGGCTCCTACCCCGGCGTGGCGAGCGTCGAGGCGAGCGCGCGCCAGCTGTGCCAGGCCCGGGCGAGCTCCGCCGACCTTCCGGAGGACGGGATGATCGGGTACCTCTACCCGAGCCAGGGCCGCTGGTGGCTGTTCGACGACCGCGAGGCGCTGTGCGTCTACTCCTCCCTCACCTCGTGGTCGGGACCGGTGAAGCCCAAGGACTCCGCCAAGCCCGGCAGCCCGGTCTGACGCCGTGGCCGGACAGGTCCGCCCTGTCCGGCCACCGCCCCAGGCGGTGCGACGGGGGGCACGCACAAG
>NZ_JBEZGX010000063.1:0-50879 GCF_040650235.1 Kitasatospora sp. NPDC048722 | reverse complement strand
GGACACCACCAGGTCACCGCCCGTCGCAGCCACTACCGACGACGACTCGACAGTCCTTCAACCGGATAGATCACGAAGTCATACTGGAGTACTAGCCGGCCCTACCCCTCCAGCAGCGCACAGACGAAGTCCTCCTCGACGGCGCGCAGCCGCTCCAGCGGTTCCGGGCTGTTCCGCTGGTTGACCTGCTCGGTGACGGACACGGTGACGCTGCGCCGCCCGTCCGGGGTGCCCGCGCCGAACTGGGTGTAGCCGGCGGTGTTGCCCGTGTGCCCGTACACGACGCCGCACCGGGTGGTGTACTCGAAGATCGCCAGCCCGGCCCGGTTGGCCCCCGGGCCGGCCGGCTCGGAGGCCCCGGCGACGAAGGCGCGCTGCTCCAGGCGGGTGGCGTCGCTGATCAGCGGCCCGCCCGCGTAGGCGGCGGCGAACGTGTTGAAGTCCTGAGGGGTGGAGACCAGCCCGCCCGAGGCCCAGGCGCCCGAGGCGCCGAACCGGGTGCTGACGTCCTCCACCCGGTGGGGCGGCTGGACGGCGTAGCCGTGCAGGTAGGGCCCGGGCAGCTCGAAACCGGAGGGCAGGCTGGTCCCCTCGAGCCCGAGCGGAGCGTAGACCTGGGAGCCGAGCAGGTCCTCGTAGCGCTGCCCGGTGGCGGCCTCGGCCATCAGGGCGACGGCGATGTTGTCGGAGTTGGAGTACTGGTAACGCGTGCCGGGGGCGAACTCCAGGGGGTCACCGGCGACGAAGTCCAGCAGGTGCCGGGAGTCGAACACGTGGTGCGGATCGGCGAGGATGACGTCGACGAAGCCCGGCGCCATGCTGTAGTCCGGCAGACCGCTGGTGTGGTTGAGCAACTGGCGCAGCGTCACCGCGCCCCAGTCGGCGGGCAGCGTGGGCAGCCGCTCGGCGATGGTGTCGTCCAGGCCGAGCAGCCCGCAGTCGACGAGCCGCAGTGCGACCGCGCCGCTGAACGCCTTCGCGGCGCTGGCGAGCCGCATGTGGTCGGTGGGCTCCGGCGGGCGGCGGGTGCCGACCTTCGACACCCCGGCCCGCACCACCCGCACGCGGTCGCCGTCGCGCAGCACCGCGATCGCCCCGGGCGGCCCGTCCGGACGGTCGACCAGCTCCTGCAGCCGGGCCCCGCAGCGCCCGGCCGTCGTCCCCGTGACCGCCCCCGGCCGAGGCGGGAACGGCGGGCACCAGCACCACCGAGGCGGTGGCGAGCAGGACGGCGAGTGCGCCCCCGGGGCGGCGGCGAGAGCGAAGCGGCACGGCGGGTCCTCCGAACGACGATCCGGTGAGGGGACGGGAACGCCCCGGCGGCAAGGACTCACCCGCCGACGCCCCGGGGAAACGGCCCGCCCGCCACCTTGACCCGCCCAGCCGAGCCGCTTCCGGCCACCGAACACCCGGCACCACCGCGCTCGGCGAGTCGATCATGGGGCCCGGTCGCCTCCGCGATGCACTTCGCAGAGGCAGTGTTCCCCGGCCTTCAGGCCGGGGAGGGGAAGTCAATCGGCTTCCAGGACTACCTTCCCCGCGAGCACCTGGCCATCGCCGTCTCGACCACCAACGGCCCGAACGCCCCGGCCGACCACAGCGCCCACACCATCGCCCAGCGCATCGCGGCGGCCCTCGCCCCGGGCCACCCCGTCCCCGACTTCGGCTGGGCCGGTGTGCCTCGCGGCGGAGGGCGCCTCAGCGAGCGCTCAACGGACGGTCCGGCCGCCGGCGGTGGCTTTCGACCGGCGCGAGCGCACGGCCCGGTGCAGCAGGAGGACTTCGGCGAGCGCGACGACGATGACGAGGGCATCGAACACCGGGGCGCTCACCCTGGCGCCGATGCCGCTCGCAACGAGGGGGAGGACCGCTCCCGGGGCGGCCAGGGCGAAGGCGAGAGCCGGCAGCGCGGCCGAGCCGTCGAGCGGGTCGCTCCAGGGGTGGAACGAGTGCCACGCGGCCAGGGCCACGAGCACGACGGCGTAGAGCGCGAAGAGCGCACGAGCGGTGGAGGGGCGCGGACGGGGATTGATCACGGACCGGATGATGCCACGTGCGGACCCGGGTCCGGGGCCGTGGTCCCTGTCCGGGCCGTTCCCGACCGGGCGGGGCCGTGTTCGGCTTCAGCCCGAGAGGACACGGGCGCAGGGCATATCGCTGCGACGCACGCCGGTGCTGTCCCGTGACGGGCCCCGGCCGCCCTCGGCCGGTCCGGTTCCGGCAGGATGACCCGGTGAGCTCTCCCCGCCGGCACGTCCACCGGATCACCAAGTACGACCCCGCCGACCGCAACGAGTGGGGCCACTACACCGGGACGCTGGACTCGGCCAGTGACCACGGGCCGGTCGAGGCGGCCTACCTCGCCGCGGTCGCCGCCTTCGCGGAGGACGCCGGCGTGCGGCACCTGGACATCCGAGAGCCCCAACTCGCGCCCGGCTTCACGCACTTCGGTCTGGAACCGGCGATCGAGGGCCACGGCCTCGCCGGGCTGTTCCCGCCCGACCTCACCGGCTACCACGACGGCGCCATGGTGGTACTGCCCGTCGCCCTGGAACTGGTGCGGGCGATGCTGCGCGACAACGGCGCCTGGTGCTGCCTGGAGACCGACGACGGCTTCACCGTCCACGTCGGATACGACCAGTACCTGTACGTGGGTACGGCCGGGCCCTGCGAGCGGGCCGTGGCCCGCACCCGGGCGATGGGGCTGTTCCCGGAGCCCGTGGACGCCTCCCCGTACGACGACGACCCCGACGAGCCCGGTGAACAGCGACCGGCCGACGAGGTCTTCTGGGCCAGGGTGCGCTGGTGCGTGGCGAAGGGACGGGCGGGGCTCCTGGAGGAGATGCCCGTCGGCAACGTCTCCCGCTGGCACCGGCTCACCGACGACGACGCGATCGAGGCGGTGCGCGCGCGGCTTGCCCCGCGCGCACAACTGGCCGTGTGGCCCGGCCTTTCCCCCGACGTCGCCGCCGTCCTGGCCGGCCTCCCGGACGAGGGCCGGATCGAGTTCGTCTGGGAGGACGACGACGGCCGGATCACCAGCACGGTCGCCGACGAGGAGGAGTTCGCCGCCGTGGCCGCCCGCATCGCGGGCGCCCGCGCCGCCGCGGCCCTGTCGATGTACCTCGACGAACGCACCCCCGTGCTCACCGCCGTGCTCCCCGACCCCGACGGCGTCCTGCGCGCCCGCTGGCGCACCGACCCGGCCCCCGGCGACCGCGACTGGGCCCTGCTGAAAACCCTGACCCCCGGCCAGGAGGTGACCGGCACCGTCACCGGAGCCACCGCCTCGGGCGCCGCCCTCGTCGACATCGGCGGCTTCACCGCGGCCATCACCGACGCCACCATCCCGGTCGGCTGCAGGGTCACGGTGCAGGTCCTCGACGTCGACATGGTCAGGGAGCAGGTGTCTCTGACCCTTGCCCCGCAGCAGCCGGACGAATGGTGACAGGGTGTGACGCACCGGCTGGAAAGCGTCCTAGGACAGATATTCGGGGGTGTCCCGGGCTTCTCAACTCCCCTCGGGCGGTGCCAGATTGACTGCCTTCCGGCGGCCGGGGGTCCCGTCCCGGCCGGCCGGGGTGCTGGCCGTCGTCGAATGGGGAGACATGACTGCACCTGCCGTGACCGCCGCTCCCGTCCACCGTGCCGGGCGGGCGCCCGGGGCGGTTCCGTTGCTCGGGCACGTTCCGGCGCTGTTCCGTGATCCGCTGCCGTTCCTGCGCTCGCTGCCCGCGCACGGGGACCTCGTCGAGCTGCGGCTCGGGCCGCAGCGGGCGGTGATGGTGTGCACGCCGGAGCTGTTCCAGCACGTCCTCACCGACAACCGGCACTTCGACAAGGGCGGGCCGCTCTTCGACAAGCTGCGGCCCTTCCTCGGGGACGGGCTGGGCTCCACGCCGCACGACGTGCACCGGCGCCAGCGCCGTCAACTCCAGCCCGCCTTCCGGGCGGAGGCCTTCGGGCGGTACCTGGGGGTGATGCTGGAGGAGGCCCTCGCCACGGCGGGCGGCTGGTCGGACGGGGCCGTGATCGACGTCGAGCGGCACGCCTACCCGCTGATCGCCCGCATCATCACCCGCACGATGTTCTCCGCGGACGGCTCCTCCGCCGCGGTGGCCCGCATCGCCGCCGTCTACCCGGACTTCCACGCGGGCATCGGCCGGCAGATGCGCTACCCGTTCGCCCTGCTCGACCGGCTGCCGACGCCGGGCAACCGCCGCTTCCGTCACGCCTGCCGCACCGTGAGCCGGGAGGTCGACGGCGCGATCTCCGCCCGTCGGGGCACCAGCGGCGAAAGCAGCGACGCCACGCAGGACGACCTCCTCGCCCTCATGATCGGCGAGGGGCTGACCGACCGCGAGATGCGCGACCAGGTCGTCACCATGCTCACCGGCGGCATCGGCACCTCCGCCTCCGCGCTCGGCTGGGCCCTGCACTTCCTGTCCCGGGACGAGGAGTTGGCCGACGCTGTCGCCCGTGAGGCCCGCGCCGTCCTGCCCGCGCCCGCCGACACCCGCGCGCTCACCCCCGCCGACCTCGCCCGCCTCGACCTCGCCCACCGCGTGGTGGCCGAGACGCTGCGCTACTACCCGTCCGCCTGGTTCTACAGCCGCACCGTCACCGCACCCGTCGAACTCGCCGGCGAGCACCTCACCCCCGGCACCCCCGTCCTCCTCTCCCCGTACCTCCTCCACCACCGCCCCGACCTCTACCCCGACCCCGAACGCTTCGACCCCGGCCGCTGGTCGCCCGAGCGCCGCGCCGAACTCCCGCGCCAGGCCTACGTCCCCTTCGGCTACGGCGCCCGCAAGTGCATCGGCGACGTCTACGCCCTGACCGAGATCACCCTGGCCCTCGCCGTCATCGCCTCCCGCTGGCACCTGCGGCCCAGGCCCGGGCCCGTCCTGCCGCACCTGGTCGAACCCCGCCCCTGGACCGTGATCCACCCGGCCCCGCTGCGCCTGCGCCTGAGCGCCAGACGCCCCTGAACCACGCCGCAGCGGACCGCCAGAAGGAGCCGAACACGGCATGACACCCCTCCCGCCCCTCCCGCCCGTCCCGTGCGACCTGCGCCTCCTGCCCGACCCCGGCCACGTCCTGTACCGCCTGCCGCCCCGCATGTCCCCCCACCGCCAGGAGCTGGAGCGCCTCATCCTGGAGTGGGCCGACCGCTACGGCCTGGTCGACGGCCCGCGCGCCCGCCAGCGCCTCGCCGACACCCACCTCGGCGAACTCATCGCCCGCTGCTACCCGCACCTGCGCGCCGAGCGGCTCGCCCCCCTCGCCGGCTGGTTCACCTGGGCCTTCGTCATCGACGACCTCTACGACGGCCGCGAGTGCGCCAAGGCCGCACGGGCCGCCGGCCACACCCGCACCACCCTGCGGATGCTCGCCGCCCTCCCGATGATCTCCGATGGACCGTCAGCACGGGGAAACCGGCGGGCCGCCCGCGCCCACGGCATGCCGCCGCTCGCCGTCGAACTCGCCGAGGTGTGGCGCCGCATGGCCGGCCGCCAGAGCCTCCAGTGGCAGCTGCGGTTCATCGGCCACATGGGCCAGTTCCTCGACGCCTTCCGCTACGAGGCGGCCAACCGCGAGCGCCGGCACGTCCCCGCCCTCAGCGGCTACACCCAGCTGCGCCGCGCCTCCGGCGGCATCACCCCCTCGCTGGACCTGCTGGAGTACGCGGCCGGCCAGGAGGTCCCGGCGCTGCTCCACGAGTCCGAACAGCTGCGCACGATGGTCAACAAGGCGGCCGACGTGGTCGTCTGGGTGAACGACGTCCTGTCGCTGCGGAAGGAGCTCGCCGTCGGGGAGGTCACCAACGGCGTGCTGGCGGTGGGCCGGGAGCTGGGCTGCGGGATGCAGGACGCCATCGACCACGTGTACCGCAAGGTCGCCCGGGACGTCGGGGTCTTCCTGCGCGCCGAGGAGTCGCTCACCGCGCTGTGCGGCAGCTGGCACGGGCTGGGGGAGGCCGACCGGGCCGCCGTCGGCACGTTCACCGACGGCCTGAAGGCGTGGATGCGCGGCAACCTGGAGTGGGGGTGCAACTCCCGCCGGTACCTGGAGGCCGACACCCTGCGCCTGACGGGACGCCCGGCTCTGCCGGATCGGCAGACCCCGGCCTGAGCCCGGTCCGCCGAACTCCAAGCAGCCCTATGATCAGGGCAAAAATTTACTTTTCAACCTTAACATCTATGCCTACATGCGCGATTTGATCTACGAATCGCAGGTATGTCAGGGTGACTTCGGCGCGCCGTTACCAGCAGGTAACTCGGCGTGCCGTTGTCGCGTGCGGACGCCCCGGGGAAATGACGGGTGCCACGCGACGCAGCCGGAGGCCGCACCCGGGGGAATCTCGTGCGGGCCGGCTCCCGACCTGGAAAACCTGGAAAATCTGTTGAGCGGGGAATGGCAATGGGTGATCGCGGCATCGATGTGACGAGCCTGCAGAGCGAACTCGAAGAGCTGTGGCTGCGCCGCGACGAGGTGTCGCTGCAGTCCGCCGAGGCGGTGGCGGCCGTCGACGCCGCGATCGGCCTGCTCGACAGCGGCCGCGCGCGGGTGGCCGAGCCGGTGGGCGGCGAGTTCGTCGTGCACGAGTGGCTGAAGAACGCGATCCTGCTGCTCTACAAGCAGGCCTCGCCGCAGCCCTCGCAGTTCGGCCCGTTCCACTGCGCCGACAAGATCCCGCTGAAGAGCACGATCGACGGGGTCCAGGTGTCGCCGGGCGCGGTGATCCGGCGCGGCAGCTTCCAGGAGCCCGGCGTGGTGGTGATGCCCAGCCACATCGGCATCGGCTCCTACGTCGGCGAGGGCACCCTGGTCGACTCCTGGGTCGGCATCGGCTCCTGCGCCCAGATCGGCCGCAACGTCCACCTGTCCGGGGGCGTCGGGCTCGGCGGCATGATCGAACCCCCGATGGCCAAGCCCGTCGTGATCGAGGACGACGCCTTCATCGGCGCCCGCTCCATGGTCTACAGCGGCGCCCGGGTCGGCGAGGGCGCCCTGCTGGGCGCCGGTGCCCTGCTGACCGACACGATCCCCGTCATCGACGCCGCCACCGGCGAGGAACTGAGCCGCGGCGAGGTGCCGCCGTGGACGGTCGCCGTCCCGGGCAGCCGCCCGCGCGAGTTCGCCGGCGGCACCTTCGGACTGCCCTGCCTGCTGGTGATCAAGCACCTGAAGAAGGGCGAGCGCCACGACAAGGCCAAGCTCAACGACGCCGTGCGCACCCAGCCGCCCGCCGCACTCAGCCTCTGACAGCCCCCGGCCGCCCGCCGCGCTCGCCCCCCAGCCGACCCACTCCGCAAGGACGAAGCCCACCCATGCCCGCCACCGGCATCAGCCCGCTCCTGCTCCGTCGCCCCGAACTCCTCGAACTCGAAGCCAGGTTGACCGCCTTCCTGGACACCCACCTGCCCTCACCCGTCCGCGAGGGCGACCCCCGCCCCGACTGGCTCGCCCTGCGCGCCCGGGCCGCCGCCGCCGGACTCACCGGCATCGACATCGAAGCCCCGGACGGACCGGACGAACCGGGCACGACCGGACGCGTCGCCCAGGGCATGGCCATGTTCCTCGCCGGCCAGCGCGACTGCGACGCCCGCGAGATCTTCAGCACCGGCCACGCCGCGATGCCGCTGCGCCACGGCTCGCCCGCGCTCGTCCGCGACACCCGCGAACAGGTCGTCGGCGCGGGCAAGCTGGCCGGCATCGCCTCCAGCGAACCGCACTCGGGCTCGGACCTGCGGGGCTTTCGCACCGTCCTGGTCGACCACGGCGACCACTACACGCTCTCCGGCTCCAAGGGCCTGATCAGCCGGGTCGAGGAGGCGTACGGCTTCGTCGTCTTCGCCAAACTCGTCGACAGCGCGGACCTGGAGAGCACCGACCTGCGCGAGGTGCCGCTGTCCGCCGTCTGGGTCCCGACGGACGCCGCCGGCGTGCTCACCGACACCACCGACCCGATGGGCATGCGCGGCTGGAGCTTCGGCCACCTGCACTTCGTCGACGTCCGCCTGGACAAGGACCACCTGCTCGGCGCCCCCGGCGACGGCCGCCGGATGTTCGACGCGCACTTCTCCGCCTGGCGCCTGATGATGTCCCTGGTCTGCCTGGGCGCAGCCGCCGCCGCGATCCAGGAGTCCGCGGCCCGCACCCGCGCGCGCACCGTCGCCCGGATGCCGCTCGCCGCGATCCCCTCCGTCGCCGCCCGCCTGGGCACCGTCGCCGCCCAGGTCGAAGCCGCCACCGCGTGGTGCTTCGCCCTGCTGGAGCGCATCGACCGGGGCGAGACCGACGTCGCCGCCTGCTCCGCCGCCAAGGCCCTGGCCACCGACACCGCCTACCGCGCCGTCGACCTCGCCCTCCAGCTGCACGGCAGCGAGGGCTACACCAAGCAGACCCCCCAGGAGAAGCGCCTGCGCGACATCCGCGGGCTGCGCATCGCCGACGGACCCAACGACACGCTCTACAGCGTGCTCGCCCACTCCCTGCTCACCGAAGAGCACCCCACCGTCGACGCGCGCCCCCTCGCCCACCACTGACCCGAGGCGCAGAACACATGCCGACCATCCCGCCCTTCCGCACCGAAGTCGTCGACATCCTCGACGAGTTGGCCACCGACCCCGCCCGCCCGGTCCTGCTCCACCGCGGACGCGTCACCACCGCCGGGCAGCTGCGCGACCTCACCCACCGGCTCGCCCGCGCCCTGCGCGCCCGCGGCGTCGACCGCCACCACACCCTCACCCTGCTGACCGGCAACCGGCCCGAGGCGATCGCCGCGCGCTACGCCGCCAACCTCGTCGGCTGCCGCGCCAACCAGCTCTACACCCGGCTGCCGGCCGACACCCAGGCCGCCATGGTCCGCGACGTCGAGACCCACACGCTGATCGTCGACCCCGACCACGCCCAGCGCGCCGCCGCGATCACCGCGCAGACCCCCGTCGAGGACGTCCTCGTCCTCGGCCCCGGAGAGAGCACGGCCGGAACCGACCTGCTGGCCCTCGCCGCCGCCCAGAGCGGCGAACCCTTCACCAGCCGCGCCCGCCCCCAGGACGTCCGCACCATCCGCCACTCCGGCGGCACCACCGGCCACTCCAAGGGCATCTGCATCACCTACGGACAGGTCCGCCGCTTCGGCCCCGACCTGCCCGCCGACGACCCGGCCGGCCCGCCGCGCCTGCTGGTGTGCACCACCATCGCCCACGCCGCCGGCCAGCTGACCGACAAGGTGCTGCGCGCCGGCGGCAGCGCGGTGCTTCTCGACGGGTTCGAGCCGGCCGCCGTCCTCGCCGCCATCGAGCACGAGCGCATCACCGACGTCTTCCTGATGCCCCCGCTGCTCTACCAGCTGCTGGACCACCCGGACTCCGCGCACACCGACACCGCCAGCCTGCGCCGCCTCACCTACGGCGGCTGCCAGGCCTCACCGGCCCGCCTGACCGACGCGCTGCGCCGCTTCGGCCCGGTCCTCGTCCAGCTGTACGGGCAGCACGAGGCGGGCATCGTCAGCGTCCTGGACACCGGCGACCACGACCCGGCCCGCCCGCACCTGCTGCACTCGGTGGGCCGGATCGCCCCCGGCCACCGGGTCGCGATCCGCGACGAGCAGGGCCGCGACCTGCCCGCCGGCCGGCACGGCGAGGTGTGCATCGCCTCCGACAGCCTGATGCAGGGGTACTGGAAGCAGCCCGACCTGACCGCCGCCACCGTCAGGGACGGCTGGCTGCACAGCGGCGACGTCGGGTACCTGGACGACGAGGGCTACCTCTACATCGTCGACCGCCTGAAGGACCTCATCAACACCGGCGCCGGCCACGTCTACACCTCCGAGGTCGAGGACATCCTCAACTCCCACCCCCAGGTGCACCAGAGCGCGGTCTTCGGCGCCCCCGACGCCAACCGGATCGAACGTGTCCACGCCGTCGTCGTCCCCGTCCCCGGCAGCCGCCCCGACCCGCAGGAGCTGCGCGCCCTGGTGCGCACCCGGCGCGGCCCGCTGCACGAGCCGGCCCACGTCTCGTTCCTGTCCGAGCTGCCGCTCACCGACGCGGGCAAGCCCGACAAGAAGCTCCTGCGCGCGCGGGCCGCCGCCGCCCGGTGACGCGGCACCGCCCAGGATCCGATGATCCGCGGGCTGCCGTTCAATCGACGTTGAGCGCGCGTGAAGGCGCTGCTAGTGTCCGCCTGCGCGCGGCCGTTCGGCCCCGAAGCGCTCCATGGGGGGAACCATGAGCACCCGGCCGGCGAAGCGTGCGCACGACCCGCTGACACTCAGGAGGAATCGACCCATGGCCGTGGCCTGCCCCCAGTGTGCCGCACCGGACGAGTGCGTCCCCGTGCCGCAAGCCCTGGCGGACGTCCGCCTCGACGGGGGAGTGAGGGCGCTGCTGGCCCCGCCGCCCGAGCCGGGGCCGGTCCGCATCCGCATGCACACCGCCTCGATCGTGCTCCTCTCCATCGCCGGGGCCCTCCTCATGCTCGGCATCGTCTCCCTGCTGAACTCCACCGGGGACCTGGACGGTTACAGCGCCGCCTACCGGGCGGGCCGCATCTTCGGCGTGTTCCTCCTGCCCGGGATCCTGGCGGCCGTCGGCCTCGTCGTGCACGCCAAGAGCCGCGAGAAGCGCACCCGGGCCGCCGAACAGGGCCTGCCGGAGCGGCAGGCGCTCTGGCAGCGCCACATCCGGGTGTGGCAGGCCGGCTGGCTGTGCCGGCGTTGCTGGGTGGCGTTCTTCCCGGCCGGATCGGTGCGCCCGGACGCGCCCGCCTCGGCCGCGATCCCCCTCGCCCACTTCCCGTCCTGGGTCATGGCCGGCGTCGGGCCCCTCACCGTCCCCGGTCAGGCGCAGGGCTGACGCGGCGTCCGGTCCCGGCACGGGAGGCGGTAGCGTCCCGGGCATGACGACGACTGCGCGGGTGCGCCTCGCGACGTTCAACGTGTTGCACGGCAGGCCGGTCGGGGCGGACGGGCGGCCGGCGTCCATGCGGGACATGCCCGCTCCCGAGCGGCCGCTGTGCGAGGCCGTCGCCGCGCTGGACGCCGACGTCGTGGCGCTGCAGGAGGTCGACCGGCTCCAGGAGCGCTCGGGCGGCGTCGACCAGGCCGGCGCGGTCGCCCGCGCGGTGGCGGCCGGCCACTGGCGCTACGCCTCCGCGCTGCACGGCCACGCCGTCCTCGGGCGGGGCTGGCTCCTCGACCCGTCCCGTCCGGGGCTGCGGGTGTACGGGCCCGACGACGCGGACCCGGACGACGGCGGCCCCTCGCACGGCGTCGCGCTGCTCTCGCGCCTGCCGGTGCGCGCGTGGCGGGCCGCGCGCCTCGCGCCGGCCCCGATCGCGGTGCCGCTGCGGATACCCGGCAAGCAAGGCCTCGTCTGGTCCCGCGACCGGCCGCGCGCGGCGCTGGCCGCGGTCGTCGAGGGACGGCGGGGGCCGTTCACGGTGGGGGCCGCGCACCTGTCGACCGTCCCCGGGCAGAACGTGCGCCAGCTGCTGTTCCTGCGCCGCTGGATCGCCGACCTGCCGCGCCCGCACGTCCTGCTCGGCGACCTCAACCTGGTCGGCGCCATCCCGCGCACCGTCCTGAGCGCCGCCGAACTGCTCGCCGCGCCGCACGACTCCGGGGAGCGGAACGGTGCCTGGCGCGATGCGGTCCGCGCCCGGACGTATCCCTCGCACCGCCCGCTGGTGCAGTTCGACCACATCCTGGTGAGCGGCATGGCCCTCACCCCGTACGGCCGCGCCCGGCGCAGCGCGGTGTCCGACCACCGGCCCCTGACGGTCGAACTCCCCTTTTGATCCTTGGCCCGGAGCCGCGAAGCGGCGACGGTCGCCGGGTTGTCAGTGACGTGCACTCTGTTGAACGCGGCAAACCGGGCGGGGGTGTTCCCGTGCTGTCCGGCCGTCGGTACCGGCTTGAACTCGACGTGGCGCAGGACGAGTTGTGTGAGATGTTTGGTGACCTGCGCCGGTCGGTGCGGAACACTGCCCTTGAGCAGCGGCGGGAGTACCGGCGGCGTGGGACGTGGATGAACTACGTGCCGCAGACCGCCGGCACTGGCCGGTCCGTGAAACGCCAACCACCGGCCACGCGCACACGCACGGGGCCAAGCCCCCGCGGCACGCGCGGCCGGAATCCCCGTGCCTTGGCGCGGGGAGGAAGTCGATCAGCCCAACAGGGCCCGCGCCCGGTCGGCCAGGCCGTCGGCGTCGCACCGGGTGGCCAGCTCCAGCCCGCGCGCGAGCGCGTCGCGCGCGCCCGACCCGGTGCCCAGCGCCTCGCCCAGGTCGACCAGCGCCACCGCGTGCTCGTAGCGGGCGGGGGAGCGCTCCAGGTGCCGCACGGCCTGCTCCAGCAGCTCGGCGGCGTACGGCCGTTCGTGCACCGAGGCACTGAGCCGCAGCGCGCTGCCGATCGCCGAGTCCGTGCCCGACTCCCTGGCCCGGCGCACCGCCTCCCCGGCCAGCGCGCGGGCCCGCTCCGGCTGGTCGCCCGCCACCGCGCGGGCCAGGTGGCCGAGCCACGGCGCCCACACCGTGTTGCGCCACCCGCGCGCGTCCAGGGCCGCGCCGGCGGCGGCCAGCGCCTCGGCCGCCCCCGACGCGTCTCCCCGGGCCAGCAGCAGCCGGCCGTACAGCGTCGGCGCGTCCGGCAGGACCATCACGCTCGGGTACGGCGGGCCGAAGCCGTGCTTCTGCGCGAGCTCCAGGGCCTCGGCGAGCCGTCCGCGCGCGGCCAGCGTCTCGGCCAGCGCCCCGACCGCGTCCCAGTGCAGCGGGATCCCCGGGCCGATCCGCCCGGCGATGCGCAGCGCCCGGCGCAGATGGTCCTCCGCCTCGGCGAGGGCACCGCAGCGGAAGCGGAGCATGCCGGTCAGCAGGTGGGCGAAGCCGAGGTGACCGCCGCTCCACCCGGCGACCTCGTAGGCGCGCACCGCCTCGGTGAACAGCTCCTCGGCCCGGTCGACCCGGTCGGCGTACAGGTAGCTGATGCCGAGGATGCCGGGCAGTTCGAAGCCCCAGGTGGTGTTGGTCCAGCCCAGGCTGGACGGCAGGCGGCCGTGCGGCAGCGCGGACTCGGCCAGGGCCAGCGCCTGCTCCCGGTCGGCGCCGCGCAGCGTGAGGTCCCAGCAGCGCAGCACGGCCACCGCGTGGGCCAGGCCGTCCTGTTCGAACAGCTGCACCTCGTCCACGTCCACGTCCACGTCGGTGCCGCTGCCGCTGCCGGCGTCGGTGAGGGCGTCGGTGAAGGCCAGGCCGACCGTGTCGAGCATCCGCGCGAACTCCGCGAGCCGCTTGGAGCGCCCCGGCCCGTCCTCGTCCACGGACTGGAACACGGCGAACATGAAGTGCGCGACCTCCAGGCGCAGCCGCCCCGGCCCCGGCGAGGTCCGCGCGGCCTCCTCGGCGCACACCGCGGCCGCCTCGTCGAGCCGGTTGCTGTGGGCGAGGGCCTGGGCCAGCCGGAACGTCGCGTCCACCCGCACCCCGGGGCCCAGCCCCTCCGGCTCGGCGAGCGCCAGGCGCAGCTGGTTGACGGTGGTCGCCGGGTCGGTGAGCAGGGCCGAGCAGCCGAGTTCGTAGAGCACCGTGGCCCGGTCCTCGTCGGCGGGCGGTTCGCTGATGGCCCGGCGCAGACAGCGCTGGGCGGCCTCCGGCGCGCCGATGGCCAGGTGCTCGCGGGCGGCGCGGCGCAGCTTGGCGACGATGGCGCCGTCGCCCTCGGGCAGCAGCTCCAGCAGGTGCCGGGAGGCCGCCAGCAGGCCGAGGCCCGCGTTCTCCACCTCGACGGCGGCGACCCCGTGCATCCCGGTGCGGGTGGCCGGCGGCATGGACTGGTAGAGCGAGGTCGCCACCAGCGGGTGGACGAACTCCAGCCGCCCTCCCGGCGCGCTGGTCAGCACCCGGTGCCGGCGCAGCTCCCGCACCGATCCGGCGGCGGTGTCCGGGCTCTGGGCGCAGATCGCGGCGGCGAGCTCCGGGCGGATGTCGGTGCCGAGCATCGACGCCGCCCAGGCGAAGCGCAGCGTGGTGGGGCCGAGCTTGTCGAGCCAGTGCCGCAGGGTCATCCCCCGTGCGTTGGCGGCGAGTTCGCGCAGCTGCTCGGTGTTCTCGCCGACCGGGTCGAGCTGCTGGTCGAGGACCTCGCGCAGCAGGGCGGTGGTCTCGTACGGGTTGCCGGCGGTGACCGACCAGACGTCGCGGCAGAAGGCGTCCTCCGCTCCGGCGCCCAGGGCCTCGCGCACCAGGTGCGCGACCGAGGCGGGCCGCAGCGGCCGCAGCCGGTGGCACCGGTCGGCCGCGGCGGCCAGCGCGCGCTCCAGGGCGAGGACGCCGTCGGGGAACTCGTCGCGGCAGGCCAGGACCAGCAGGGCGGGCAGCTCGCGGGCGCGCACCGCCACGCCCGCCAGCCAGCCAAGCGACTCCGGGTCCGCCCAGTGCAGGTCGTCGACGATCACCGCCACCGGCGGGCGCAGCTGGACGAGTCGGGTGAGCACGAAGTCCAGCCCGTCGCGCACCCCCTGCGGGTCGAGCTGCCCGCCGGGCCGCAGCAGTCCCACCGCCGGGCCCACGATGTCCTCCCACGGCCCCAGCACCCGCGCCCGCTCCCCGTCGGACAGGCCCGCCAGCACCGGCTGCACCAGCTGGCGCACCACGTGGAACGGCTCGTGACGCCGCTGCTCCCCGCCCCGGGCGAACAGCACGGTGCAGCCCGCGCCCGCCGCCTCGCGCCGGACCTCGGTCAGCACCGTGGTCTTGCCCAGTCCGGCGGCCCCGGTGTACAGCAGCACCTCCCCCGACGCGCCGCCGCCGGGCCCGTCCCCGGTCCGGGTGAGCGCCCCGATCGCCTGCCCGGCAGACCGCAGCTCGGCCTCCCGCTCGTGCAGCCGGGCCCCCGGCCCGCGGTCCCCGCCACCGTCCCCCGCAGCGGGCAGTCCTTCGGCCACCGTCATCTCCAATTCTTGCTGATTAGGCCGTTGTTGACGAGCTGTTAGAGGCTACTGCCGAACGCGCCCCTCCGGTTGTGCCCTTGACAGTCCGGCGGCCCGGCGGCCGGTGTCCCGGCGCCGCACGTCGGAGTCGGGGTGCCCCTTCGCCGGCCCGGCCGCAGGCCCGCCCGGACCTGCGGACGACACGTTCGGGTGGTCATGGGGGGATCCGCGGTTGACGTCCCTCCGGCGTCAGCAGATTACGAAGCATCAGTTTCCGCCCTCGGAAACCCCCTTGCGGCTTCCTTGCCACTTCCCGGTCCCACTGGAGGAACGATGCGCAAACTCTGGGTCACGGCGCTCGCGGCCGTGCTGAGCGTGGCGCCCTGCGCCGTCGCCCCGGCGGCCGCGGCGCCGGCCGCGGCGCCGGCCGGTGCCGCCCTGGCCCCCACCCCGCCCATGGGCTGGAACGACTGGAACGCCTTCCGCTGCGAGGTCAGCGAGCAACTCGTCGAGCAGACCGTCGACGCGATCGTCGACACGGGCCTGAAGGCGGCCGGCTACGAGTACGTCAACATCGACGACTGCTGGATGACCCACGAGCGCAGCCCCGACGGGCACCTCGTGCCGGACCCGGTCAAATTCCCGCACGGCATCGCGGCCGTGGCCGACTACGTCCACGCCAGGGGCCTCAAGCTCGGCATCTACGAGAGCGCCGGCGTGGAGACCTGCGCGCACTACCCCGGCAGCCTCGGCCACGAGCAGCAGGACGCGGACTCCTTCGCCTCCTGGGGCATTGACTACCTGAAGTACGACAGCTGCCCGGGCAACCAGCCGACCCCGGCCCGCGAGCGCTACCGGACGATGGGCGACGCCCTGGCCCGCACCGGCCGCCCGATCGTCTACAGCCTCTGCAACTGGGGTGAACAGGACGTCGCCGACTGGGGCGCCGAGATCGGGCAGCTGTGGCGGACCACGGACGACATCCAACCCACGTACAGCCGGATGCTGGAGATCTTCCACGTCAACGTCCAGCTCGCGGACCGCGCCCGGCCGGGCGCGTGGAACGACCCCGACGCGCTGGAGGTCGGCAACGGCATGACGGCCGACGAGGACCGCGCCCACTTCTCGCTCTGGGCCGCCATGGCCGCCCCGCTGCTCGCCGGCACCGACCTGACCAGGGCCACCCCGGCGACCATGGCGATCCTCGGCAACACCGAGGTCATCGCCGTGGACCAGGACCCGCTCGGCAAGCAGGGCCGTCCGGTCGCCCTGGGCAACGGCCTGGACGTCCTGGCCAAGCCCCTCGCCGACGGCTCCGTGGCCGTCACGCTCTTCAACGAGAACGCCGAGCGCGCCGTCATCTCCACGACCGCGTCCGCCGTCGGCCTGCCGGCCGCCGACCACTACCTCCTGCGCGACCTCTGGGAACACACCACGGGCGAGACCGCCGGTGCCATCGGCGCCGAGGTGCCGGGCCACGGCGCCGTGATGTACCGGATCACCCCGGCGGGGGCCGGCCCGAACCACTGACGCCACGTCACCCCCTTCCCCACCCCGCGCCGGGGGCGCCCCGCCCGGGTCGCAGCCCAGGCCACGACGCGATCCCCCAGGGCCTGGCAGCCTGGTGCCAGGCCCCACGGAACCCTCCCGGGCCCCACCGACGACACCCAGCGGGGCATCATGACCACTCGCCGGCCGTCCGGCCACCCCGCGGCCGCCCGCCGCGAACACGTCCTGAAGGAAGCCGTCCAGCGCAGACTCCTCGACCCCGAACAGGCCCTGCTCGCCGCCTTCGTCGACCTCGACGGCGTCGAGGCGAGCGTCACCGCCCTGCACCGGGCCTTCCCGGACTCCGTCGACGCGCTGCACACCTTCGCGGCCAAGGCCAACTGCCTCGTCCCCGTCCTCGAACGGCTGCGCCACCTCGGCATGGGCTGCGAGGTCGCCGGCCCCGGCGAGTTCGCCCACGCGCTCGCGGCCGGCTTCGACCCCGCGCGGATCGTCTACGACGCCCCGGCCAAGACCCGCGGCGAACTCGCCCGGGCCCTGGAACTCGGCGTCGCGCTGAACATCGACAACTGGCAGGAACTCGACCGCGTCGACGCCCTCCTGCGCACCCGCCCGTCCCGCTCCCGCCTCGGCATCAGGATCAACCCGCAGATCGGCGCCGGCACGATCGGCGCGATGTCGACCGCCACCGCCACCTCCAAGTTCGGCATCCCGCTCGCCGACGACGGCAATGCCGAACGCCTCCTCGCCGCCTACCGCGCACACCCCTGGCTCACCTGGATCCACGTCCACGTCGGCTCCCAGGGCTGCCCCCTCGACCTCATGGCCGAAGGCGTCGCCAAGGCCGTCGCCTTCGCCGAGCAGGTCAACGACGCACTCGGACGACGCCAGATCACCGGCATCGACATCGGCGGAGGACTGCCCGTCAACTTCGCCGACGACACCACCGACCCCACCTACGCCACCTACGCGGACCGGCTGCGCGCCCACGCCCCGGCCCTGTTCGGCGGCGGATTCCGCGTGGTCACCGAGTTCGGCCGCTCCCTGCTCGCCAAGAACGGCTTCATCGCCGCCCACGTCGAGTACACCAAGACCGCCGGCGGCCGGCACATCGCCCTCACCCACGCCGGCGCCCAGGTCGCCACCCGCACCGTCTTCATGCCCGAGGCCTGGCCGCTGCGCATCACCGCCCACCACCCCTCGGGCGCCGCCAAGCACGGCGACCCCGTCCCCCAGGACATCGCCGGCCCCTGCTGCTTCGCCGGCGACCTCGTCGCCCGCGCCCGGCCGCTGCCCCTCCTGGAACCCGGCGACCTCGTCGCCCTCCTCGACACCGGCGCGTACTACGCGACCACCCACTTCCAGTACAACAGCCTGCCCGAGCCCGCCGTCCACGGCTTCACCGTCGACCCCGACGGCACCGTGCACTTCGAACTCCTGCGCCCCGCCCAGACCACCGACGACCTGCTGCCCGCCCCCCGCTGACCCGCCGGACGCGCAGGGGCGCCGCCACCTCGAACGGCGAGGTGGCGGCGCCCCTGTCAACGGCCGACCGGCCGGGCCAGCCCGGTAGCCTTCGGCCCCCGGACAGGCCCGGTAGGTGTTCGACGCCCACAGGGCGTTGCCGGAACCGTCGTGGATGACGAAACCGCCGAGGTGATCCCGGACGGCCCGCGCGACACGCTCCCGCACGGCGACGTTGCCCAGCACGTCCCGGACAGCGCCCTCGACGGCGTCCTGCACGACGACGACCACGAGCTCTACAGCTTCTGACCCGCTCCACCCGCCGTCCGCCCGGGGTGCCCGGCGACCGACCGCCGGCACCCCGGCACACCCGCACCCGTCCGCCCACCCGGAGAATCGACGCCGAGCACCCGTCAGCCACGCGTGCGTGACGCGGCTCACACGGAACCCCGTGCGGCCCGCGGACAGGAGGGGGCATGGAACTGTCACAACGAGCGCGCCTGCGCGCCGGCGACCAGGCCGCGCTCGGCGAGGTCTTCGACGCACACGCCCAAGCCGTGTACGGCTACGCGCTGCGCACCCTCGGGGACTGGGCCGCCGCCGAGGACGCGGTGTCACTGACCTTCCTGGAGGCCTGGCGCCTGCGCGCCAAACTGCACGACGGCGACGACGACCTGCGCCCCTGGATCTTCGGCATCGCCACCAACGTGCTGCGCAACACCGCCCGGGCCGCCCGGCGCCACCGCGCGGCGATGGCACGCCTCGCCGAACGCGAGACCGTACCGGACTTCGCCGACGAACTTGTCTCCCGCATCGACGACAGCGCCCAACTGGCCGCCGTACGAAGCGCGTTGCCAGAACTGCGCCGGTCCGAGCGCGAAGTCTTCCGGCTCTGCGTGTGGGTCGGGCTCGACTACGCGTCGGCGGCCGAGGCCCTCGGCATCCCGGTGGGCACCGTGCGCTCGCGCCTGTCCCGGGCACGCACCCGGCTGCGCACGCTCGCCGAGACCGAGCTGAACGAGTCGGCACACCGCCGGGAACCCGCTCCCGCCACCGGACAGGTACGGGTCGGCGGCTTCGAGGCCGCCCGGTCGCTGCAGGAGCTGCAGGAGCTGCAGGAGGAAATCCGATGAACAACTCGCCCGAGCTGCTCCCCGCCGACCGCCAACGGTTCCTGAAGGAGCACCTGATGAGTGAGATCGCTTCCGAAGCGAAGGCGCCGAAGCCGCGGCGCAGGCTGGTGTGGCTGGTCGCCTCCCCGCTGGCGGTCGGCGCGCTGGCGGCCGTCACCCTGGCCATCCCAGGCCGCCACCACGGCGACTCCGCCCCGGCGGCCCCGGCCCCGTCGGCCTCGTCCGCCCCCAGCCCCAGCCCCACCGCCACCGCCACCCCGCTCCCGGAGCCGACCGACCCCGCGGGCCTGCTCGCCCGCGCCGCGAAGGCCGCAGCCGGCAGCCCCGATCCCGGCGCCAAGGGCGCCCAGTTCGTCTACCGGCGCGAGATCCAGGACGGCGCCCGCGAGACCAAGCACGAGCGCAAGTCGTGGAGGTCGGTCGACGGCAGGTCCCAGGGCCTGATCCTGGACCCGACGATGGGCGGCGGACGGACCGACTGGCCCGCCACGCTCTCGACCGCCTCCGGGGCCCCGCGGACGGCGGGCTTCTCCGCCCCGACCTACGAGTTCGTCGCCTCCCTGCCCACCGACCCGCAGCAGCTCCTGCAGCAACTGCTCTCCGCCGACCGCTCCAAGATGGTGTCGGGCATCCCGATGACGCCGAAGCTGTACGACCAGTTCGCCTTCGGGGACGTCCAGATGATCTTCCAGAACATCGCGGCGCCGCCCGCCGTCGCCGCGGCGCTCATGGAGGCGGCCGCGAAGATCCCCGGCACGGCGGTCGTCGCCGACGAGACGGACGCGGCAGGCCGCCACGGCGTCGCGGTGGTCGGCACCAACGGCACCATGCGCGTGGCCCTGATCTTCGACAAGACCACCGGCGCCTTCCTCGGCGTGCGCGAGGTCCTCCTCGCCGACCTCCCGCCCGCCGGCCCCGACGGCCTCCCGCCCGCCGGCACCCCGTCCCCGGGCGCCGGCAACGGCAAGGGCTACGACTACGCCTCGGCCGTCCTCACCTCGGCCGTCGTCGACAAGCCGGAGGTCGAGCCCGCCGACTGACCCCCACGATCACAGGCGGTACGAGACGCGGAAGCCCGGCGACGTCGTCCCGTACCGCCTGAGCAGCCGGCGCGGCTCGGAGGCACCCACGGGGGTGGTGCCTCCGAGCTCCGCCCACCCCGTGAAGACCAACTCGCGGGGCATCACGACGAGCCCGGTGACCGCGTCCCGGAACGCGTCCCCGTTCAAGCCGTAGAACGACGGGAACCCGAGCTCCCGCTTCAGGACGGCGTGCAGGCCCCGCACGTCGCGCACCGCACCCACGTCGATGACCACCCGCCGGACCGGGCAGACCGCGAACGAGCCGGGCCAGCCGTCCTCGGCGTCGAAGACGAGGTGGCCGCGGCAGGGGCAGGGGCGGCGGGTGTCCGTCCGGCCAGTCCGGTCCGTGCACCGGCCCCGCTGCGACCGGGTTTTCGCCGACGGGACGGCTCAGCCGTCCGCGCCCCGGGCGCCGCCCGCCACCGGGCCGTCGAGCTGGTCGGGGTCGATGTTGAGGGTCACGCCGCCGTAGGTCTCGTCGGCGCTGCCGCGGTACTGGTGGATGCGCTGGTGGCCGGTCCACAGGTCGTCGGGCAGGCCGGGCTGGCCGGTGGTCGTCGGGTTCCGGTCCCAGCGGGCGTACCAGATGGCGTCGGGCAGGGGGGCGCGGCCGCTGCGGGCGGCGTCGACGATGTCGGCGATGCCGGAGTTCAGGCTGGAGTAGAAGCCGGCCCGGTAGCCGGCGGCGTGCAGGGCCTCGGTCCAGCCGACGGTGAAGTCCACGACCGCGCGGCTGCACTCGGCATCGTCGCCGGGGTAGGCCTCCATGTCCAGGTAGACGGGACTGCCCGCGCCCAGGCCCAGCGTCCGCAGGGCCGCCGCCGCCTCGTCGGCTTCCCGCCCGCCCTGTTCCTCGGCGCGGGCCGGGTCGATCCGCAGCGGCTTGTCCTCGCGTTCGGCGCAGGGCGCCTGGAGCCCGACGTGCGTGGGCACCAGCTTCCAGCCCATCGCGCGGGCCTCGGCGACCCACTGCGGCGTCAGCCGGGGCTGTGCACAGCCGCGTTGGCCGCCGCTGCTGTAGATGTTGACCGCGCCGTACGGCGAGGCGGTGCGCCACACGGACAGCGCCTCCAACGGCGGGGCCGTGCAGGCGTCGAACCCGGCGCCGGTGAACCGGTACTCCGGCAGCGGGGCGGTGAGGGGTGACGGGCGGGAGATCGACGGCGTCGCGGCGGCTACGGGGGCGAGCCCGTGGGCGGTGCCGGGGAGCATGAGGAGCACGGCCGCCGCGGGGAACGCGGCCAGGGACGGAAGGCGCATCTCCCCGTCCTAGCGCCCCGCCGGGCATCCGCTGCGTCACCGTGCCGACGCGCCGCGCCCGTTCACCCGCAATCGCGACGCCGTCGGCTCCGAACAGGCCCTGAACCGCCCCCGGGCAGGCGTATACATTGCACGATATGACCACCGACACCCCCGAAGAGCTGAGCCCGGTCTCCCGTACCGCGCTGTCCGTCGCCAAGGTGCGCGCCTACGAGAGCGCCCGCCCCGACGCGCTGTTCGTCGACCCGTACGCCGCCGCGTTCCTCACCGCCGCCGAGGTGGCGCCGGCCGCCTCCCGCCCCGAGCGCAGCGCGCTGGCCAAGGGCCTGGTCGCGCACGGCATCCAGCGCACCCGTTTCTACGACGACCGCCTGCTGGCCGCCGCCGCGGACGGGGTGGAGCAGGTCGTGCTGCTCGCGGCGGGCCTCGACACGCGCGCCTACCGGCTCGACTGGCCCGCGGGCACCCGGGTGTTCGAGCTCGACCTGGACCCGGTGCTGGCCTTCAAGCAGAAGGTCCTCGACGGCGTGGGCGCCGTGCCCGGCAGCCGTCGCACCGCCCTGCCGGCCGACCTGCTGGACCCGCGGTGGCCCGAGCGCCTGGTCGCGGCCGGCTTCGACCCGGCGCGGCGCTCGGCGTGGCTCGCGGAGGGGCTGCTGGTCTACTTCACGGCCGAGGAGGCGGCCGGCCTGTTCACGGCCGTCGCCGCCCTGGCGGCCCCGGGCAGCCGGCTGCTGCTGGAACGGGGCCGGGACGTGAGCCGCACCCCGCACGACCCGGCGCTCGCCCACGTCACCTCCCTGTGGCGCGGCGGCCTGGGCCCCGACACCCACCACTGGCTCGACCGGCACGGCTGGGCGGCCGGGCTCACCGCCCTGGACCAGGTCGCGGACGACTACGGCCGCCCCCTGTCCGCTCCCTCCACCGGGGGCTTCATCGAGGCGGTGCGGCAGCACACGGCCGGCTGACCCGGCTCCCCGGCCCGCGCGCCCGGCGCGCGCCGCGGGCCCCGCGCCGGGGGAGCGGTGGTTCGCCGGACCGGGGCCGGGCGGTGCGCCTACCCTACGAACTGTCCTGCCGCGCACCGGCCCTGGCCATTGCACAAGGAGTCCCGTGTCATCGTCGCCCTCGCCCTGTGACCCCCAGTTCGCGCCCGTCGGCGACGTGAGCACGGCGCTCATGGTGATCGACTCCCGGCTCAAGGCGATCTACGACGGCAGGACCGGGGCGGACCCCGAACGCCAGCGCATGCTCGACGAGTTCGCCGCGTCGCTGGGCCCCGCGGAGTTCGCCGAGCTGCTGGACGGCGCGTGCACGCTCGTTTACATGTACATGAGCTGGATGCGGACGGTCTGCGAGGAGCACGACAAGGACGTCGTCGAACACGTCGTGCCGACCCTCGTGACGACGATGCGGATGATGCCGAGGACGTTCAGTCCCGAGGTCGTCCCCACCATGGCCGGCCTGCTGATCGCCGCGGGCAGCGGCCTGAGCCCCAACCTGTGGCGCGCGCAGTACGGGCCCTGGACGGACGCCGAGATGAACCCGCTGGAGGCGATGGTCGCCCTGCTCGCCGAGCACGTCAACCGGATGTCCGGCGGCGACCACGACTTCGCGACCCGCCTGATCACCGACGCCCTGTCCAGGGCCGAGGAGGAGGAGTGAGGGCCGGTCAGCCCGCCAGCGCCCTGGCCGCGGTGGCGGCCAGCTGCTGTTCGACGGCGGCCTCCTGGGCGGCGTTGACGGCGCCGAGCTCGCGGCGGTCGGCCACGGCCTCGATGCTGTAGTGGTGGCCGGCGACGGTGAAGACGACCTTCGGCATCCGGCCGTCCTCCTTGTCCTTGAGCAGGACGGCGTCGTCCCCGGCCCCGGGCACCGGGGACGAGGCGGACCGGTCGTCGGTGGTCATGGCCGTGAACCGGGTCGCGTCCAGCTCCTTGATGCTCACGAAGGACTGGCGGGAGCCCCAGGTGCAGCCCCACGCCACCTCGGTCGACGCACCTTCCGCGCGGAGCGGGGCCGAGGCGGCCAGGGCCCGGGTGACCTGGTCGTCCGTCAGGACCGAGCACGGGTCGGCGGGACGGTTGCCGACGGGCCGCGCGCTCGCGGTGCTTGTGACGTCCGGAACGCCCGGGGCGCTCGTGACGGGGGCCGGTGCCGCCTGCGCCGGAGCACTTGCACTCGCCGAAGGACGCGCCGAAGTGGACGGAGCCGAGCCGGACGACCCGGACCCGCCACCCGAGGAACACCCCGCGAGCACGCCCGCCACCCCGAGGACGAGCACCGCCGCCGCAGCCGCCCGGTGGCCCTTCGCCGCACAAGTGTCCATCGTCATCAGCACGTTCCTCCCCTGGCCCCACTGGCCCCGGCAGCCTACTCAGCACCGGCCCGCCGCGCTGCCGAATCCGCCCACGCGCGCCGGTGGGGCCCGCGCGGCACACACCGACGTCCCGTCCGGGCCGGACCGGCCACCACCCGCAGGCCGAGTTGGCCACCACGGCCACCTTCCGATCCCTGCCGCGCCCCTCGCCGCCCCGGCGGCCACCGAGTGTGGTCGCGGTGCACCGGCTCGACGGCGAAGCGATCACGACTGGAGTACGAGAGCGTCAACTACGGCCGCGCCCTGCACAGGACCGGCCGTTTCGAGCCGACCGGCCAGGTGAGCTCCGCGTGCGGTGTCAAGGACGGCCCCAAGCCCCTGCGCGTCCGGGCCTGGCAGCGCCGGGCATGCCGCGTGGGCTGGACCGGGACATCAGCGCAGCCGTCGACATCGCCAAGGCCGCCGGACTGGCGGTGACAGCTTTCGGTCCTCGGGCCCGGGAGGATGCCGATGCACGAGCGTGTCCGCGTGGGGCCGGCACCCCGCCCGGCCGTCACTCCAGGGTCCCGGCGAGTTCGGGGAGGTAGCCGGCGAGGAAGCCCAGGTCGGTGGCGCGGGCGAACCCCGGGTGCCCGCGGTAGCGGGGGAGGCGGGCCAGCGCCGTGCGGCCGTAGTAGCCGCCGGCCCCCGCCCCGGTGGGGACACCCGGGTCGCCGGGCCAGTCGGGGTCGGCCGCCGCGAGCGGCAGGCACCGCTCGAAGAGCCGGTGACAGACCTGCAGGCCCCGGCGCATCACCACGTGGTACGGCTCCTCGGCGCCGATCGGGTAGGGCTCGCGGGCCAGGACGGGACCGGTGTCGATGCCCTCGTCGACGCGGTGGAGCGTGGCGGCGAACTCCGCCTCGCCGCCCAGCATGGCGTACACCAGGGCGACTTCGGGCATCCCGCGGTAGGCCGGGAGGGGGCCGTGGTGGACGTTGAGGATGCGCAGGCCGGTGGACAGCACCGGGGCACGGAAGATCATCCGGTTGTTGACCGACCAGACCAGTCCGTCCGTGCAGGCCGCCGCCAGCTCGCCCGCGACCGCGTTGACGTCCGCGGCGGCGAGGTGGCGCACGCCGAGCGGTGCCGCGCCGCCGTCCGCGGCCGGGCCGCAGACCAGGTCCACCGGCAGCCCGCTGTCCAGGGCGTGCCGTACGGCACGCCACAGCAGCGCGCCCTCGCCGACGAAGATCATGCCTCGCTCCGTACGGCGTCGACGGCGGTGACGACCCGGCCCAGGGTGAGCCCGCCACTGAGCGGTCCGAGCCGGTCCAGCAGCCGCCGTTCGGCCGAGCCGCCGGGCAGGTGCCCGCCGAGCAGTTCCTCGCCGAGGGCCGACAACATCTCCAGCACGGCGAGCGAATCCCCGCCCAGCGCGTGGAAGTCGGACGAGTCGTCGAGGGTCGCGGCCTCGCAGCGCAGGACGCGCGACCAGATCCGCGCGGTCGCGGCCGCCACGCGCCGGTCCTCGCCCGGCCCTTCCGGCCCTTCCGGTGCAGTGGCGGCGCCGAAGGGGTCCGGCAGCGCCTTGCGGTCGGTCTTGCCGCTGGCGGTCTCCGGAAGCGCGGGCAGGACGCGCACCACCGTGGGCACCAGGTGCGGCGGCAGCGTCCGGGCCAGCTCGGCCCGGACGGCGGCCTCGTCGAACGAGGCGGCGGTGACGCCCCGGGCGAGGACGACGAACGCGCACAGGGCCCGCACGTCCTCGGTCCGGCCACGGGCGACCACGGCGGCCTGGGCGATGCCCGCCAGTCCGGTCAGCGCCGTCTCGACCTCGGCCGGTTCCACCCGGTGGCCGCGGATCTTCACCTGGTCGTCGACACGGCCCGCGTACTCCAGCTGCCCGTCGGGCAGGCGCAGCACGAGGTCGCCGGTCCGGTAGGCGCGGCGGCCGTCCGGGAGGAGGACGAACCGTTCGGCGGTGAGGTCGGGGCGGCCGAGGTAGCCGCGCGCGAGCTGTGCGCCGGTGACGTACAGCTCGCCGGGCCGGCCGTCCGGGACTTCGCGCCGCCGGTCGTCCAGCACGCTCACGCCGGTGCGGTGCACGGGGACGCCGATCGGCGCCGATCCGCGGGTGATGCCGTCCTCGACGACGGCGACGGTGCAGGCGAGCGTGGCCTCGGTGGGGCCGTAGGCGTTGACGATGAGGCAGTCCGGGCCGAAGTCCTCGCGCGCCCGCCGGGCGGTGGCCGCGGTGAGGTTCTCCCCGCCGAGCTGCAGCGCGCGGATGCCCGCCGGGCGGATGCCCAGGCGGGCCGCGAGGCCCAGGTGGGTCGGGGTGAGCGACAGGGTGTTGGCGAGCCGGCCCGCGTACATGTCGCGGAGCTTGAGGTGGTCGAGCTCGCCGGGCACCGGCACGACCGCGCCGCCGTGCAGCAGCGGCGGGAAGATCTGCATCAGGGACAGGTCGAAGCCGGGCGAGAAGGAGTACGCGGCGCGGGTGCGTTCGTCGCAGCGCATGAGCGGGGCCAGCCAGCCGACGGCGTTGACCAGGCTCCGGTGCTCGACCTGCACACCCTTGGGCCGGCCGGTGGAGCCGGAGGTGTAGATGACGTAGGCGAGGTCGTCCGGGCCCGGCGCGGCGGCGGCGACCGCCTCGCGCTCCTGCTCGTCGGGCATGCCGTCCGCCGTCCTCTCCAAGGGAAGCGACGTTCCGTCGAAGTCCTCGGCCAGAGCCGTCCAGGCCGCCTCCGCGAGGCAGAACCGGGCCCGCGCGTCGTCCAGCAGCTCCGCGACGCGGCGTGCCGGATTGCGGACGTCGACGGGCAGGAACGCCGCGCCCGCCTTGAGGACGCCCCACACGCCCGCGAGCCCGTACGCCGTGCGGTCGGCGAGGACCCCGACGACCTCGCCGCGCCGCACGCCCCTCGCGAGCAGTGCGGCGCAGACGGCGTCCGAGCGCCGGTCGAGCTCGTCGTACGACCAGTGCGCGGCGTCGCCGGTCACCGCGGGGGCCTGCGGGGAGCGGGCGGCCTGCGCGCGGAACAGCTGGACGACCGTGGTGTCCAGCGGCGGTAGCCCCTCGGGGCCCGGGGCGAGGAGCCGTTCGGCGGCGCTCCGCTGCAACTCCCCCGGAAAGACCGCTGGTTCGTCGGTCGTGAGCGCCTCGGCGATGCGGTCGATCAGCGCGTCGCAGCGCTCGCCCACGTCCGCGGCTCCCCGGGCGGAGACCACCAGCTCGGTGTGGCCGGGCAGTTCGAGCAGCACGACGCTGAACGGCACCAGGGGTGCGTGGACGGGCAGCGCGTAGGCGGTCGTCGCGGTGAAGGCGTCGGTGCTGAACTCCGCGGGGTCCAGCCGGCCGGCGTGCGAGACGATCGCCGAGGCGAGGTGGCGGTGCCGGGCCAGTTCCGCGGCCCTGGAGGCGCGGACGAGGGCGGCGGCCGCCGGCAGCGGGAGCCGGGCGAGCGCCGCCTCGGTCCCGGTGGCCAGCTCCCGCCGCTCGGCGAGGGCGTCCAGCAGCCGCCGGTGGACGGTGTCCGGGTCCTGACCGGGCGGCACGTCGAGGAACACGGGCAGGGTGAGGTTCGCCGTGGCGGACGCGGCCCGCACGTGCCGGCGCAGGTCGACCGGCACCATGATCCGGGCCGGGGCGCCCACGGCCCCGGCGAGCGCCGCCGAGACCCGCGCCGCCGCCGCAGGGGCCCGGCCCGGCACGGTCCGCCGGCGCCACACGGCGACCGGGCCCGCCGGTCCGCCCAGCGGCGAGCGCTGGTCGAGCCCGAGGCGGGGACGCCGCCCGCTGCGGCCGAGCGCGGCCAGCAGCCGGTGGTCGGTCAGCGGGTCCGCGGCCTCCTGCGCGGGCTCGTCCCGCAGGGCGCGGAAGACCTCGGCGGCCCAGGTCCGCAGGCCCTTGAGGTCCATCACCGCGTGCGCGGCGCGGAAGACCACGGTGCACGGCTCCCCGGTGAGGAGCAGCACCTCGCAGGCCGGACGGTCCCCGTCCTGCGCCAGGTGGCCGGTCAGCTCGGGCAGTCCGGTCAGCGCGGCGCGGTCGAAGGCGGGCGCGTCCACGACCACGACCCCGGCCGGCACCCCGCCGTCGCTCCACGTCCGCCCGCGCCGCACGACCCGGGAGCCGGGGCAGGCCCGCGAGGCCCGGGCCACGGCTCCGGCCAGCGCCCGGGCGTCGAGGTCCCCGTCGCCCTCGACCACGAGCTGGATCACCATCAGCTCGCCGAGCCGGGCGGCGGCGAGGTAGGACCACTCGGTGGGCGAGACGGGCCGCCGGAAGCCGTTCCCGGTGGTGGTGTGCGCGATCAAGGCTGGACCTTCCGTGTGTACTCGTCGACGCCGCCGATCTCCTCGATCCAGGCGGCCAGCCGGGCCATCCCGGTCTCGTGGTCCACCACGGGCGCGCCCAGGTCGCGGCGCGCCGCCGAGGTGTCGTACGTGGCGGACCGGGTCAGCAGGGCCAGCGAGTAGCGGGACAGGGGCGGGGAGGTGTGCTCGGCGAGCGGCGGCAGCTTCCAGAGCAGGTCCGCGGCGAAGGCGGCGGCCCGCAGCGGCCCGAGGGGGACCCGCCGGGTCGGGGGCGTGCCGCCGAAGCGCTCGGCGAGGGCGGCCAGCGTGCTCCACACCTCCACCGGCTCCGGGTCCGCGACGAAGTAGGCCCGACCGCCCACCCCGGGGGCCCGGGCGGCGCGCACGCTCGCCTCGGCGGCGTTGTCGCAGTGGCACAGCGAGGCGAGGACGGGCCGGCCGCCGGAGAGGTCGGGCAGGCGCCCGGCCATCATCTTCGCCAGCAGGCGCGGCATGAACCCGGAGTGGTCGCGCGGGCCCCACACGGCGCGCGGGCGCAGTGCGACGGTGGTGAAGTCCGGCCGGTCGGCGGCCAGGACGAGGCGTTCGGCGGCGGCCTTGGTCTCCGAGTACAGGTTGAGGTAGCGCCGGGGGTAGGGCTCGCTCTCGTCGATGCCGAGCCGGTCACCGTCGCGCACACCCATCAGCGCGCTGGGGCTGCCGATGAAGACGAACCGCCGGGCCCCGGCGTCGCGGGCGGCCGCCATCAGCCGCCGGGTGCCGTCGACGTTCTCGGCGTAGAACCGGGCCCGGGTACCCCGGTCGGTGACCCTGGCGGCGCTGTGGTGCACCGCGTCGACGCCGTCCACCGCCGCCCTGAGCGAGGCCTGGTCCCGCAGGTCGCCGAAGGCGAACTCGACGCCCGCCACGGTGTGCAGGTGGCCGAGATCGCTGCCCTCGCGCACCAGCACGCGGACCTCGTCGCCGGCCCGCAGGCAGGCGTCGACGATGTGGCTGCCCAGGAATCCGGACGCGCCCGTCACCAGGACCTTCACGACGCGCCGCCCTTCGCGCCGCCGCGGCCCCGGCGCCACCACGTCGCCCCGAAGAGCATCGTGAGGGCGGCGGTGGCCGACGGCCTGCGGGCGGTGGCGCGTTCCTGCTCGGCCCGCAGCGCGGCCGGTATCTGCGCCGCGTGGACGACGACGCTCAGGAAGACGTCCACCCACCACAACGCGGTGAGCACCGGGTGCTCCCAGGGCAGCAGCGGCCACGCGGCCAGGTACGCCCAGCCGGCCAGCGGCACCGCGCGCAGCGCCAGGTCCGCGGCGGTGGGGCGCCGGCTGCCGGTGAGCCGGTCCTCGGCCCAGCCGGCCAGCAGCTCCCGGCGGATCTTGGCGTTGTGGCGCACGTCGACCGGGAACGCCGGGTGCACCAGGAAGTCCGCGACGGGCTTCGTCATCGGGTTGTCCGCCCCGAGGGCGCGCAACTCCTCCTCGATGCGCGGCCACTGCTCCCGGCCGGTGCCCGGCGCCAGCTCCACGCACAGCACCGGCCGCCGGCGCCCGCGCGGCCCGACGCCGACCAGGGCGGTGCGCCGCACCCGCGGGTGGGCGTTGAAGACGCCTTCGCAGCGCACCGTGTGCAGGTCGCCCTCGGGGGTTCGCACCCGCTGGCTCTTGCGCCCGCAGAACCAGATCCGGCCCTGCTCGTCGATCCAGCCGACGTCACCGGTGCGGTGCCAGCGGGTGTCACCGTCCTGGATCTTGTGGTCGGCGTCGGCCCGCTCCGCGCGGAAGTAGCGGGGGCTGACGGCCCGTCCGCTCACCACGATCTCGCCCATCTCGCCGGGCGGCACGGCCAGGTCCGGCGTCCAGCGGGGCAGCGGGCCGTCGCCGATCGCGACGGTGCGCACCGTCATGCCCGGTGCCGGGCGGCCCAGGCAGACGCCCAGTCCGGCGGCCGGCCCCGCGGCCGGCCCGTCGGTCCCTGCGGCCAGGGCCTCGCGGCTCTCCAGCAGCGCCATGGGCAGGGCCTCGGTCGCCCCGTAGGTGCTGAACACGCGTGCCTCGCCGGGCAGGACGGCGCGCAGCTCGCCCAGCAGCGCGGGGCTCACCGGGGCGCCGCCGGAGATGACCAGGCGCAGCGAGGGCACCGGGGTGCCGGTCTCGGCCAGGTGGGCGGCGAGCGGGGCCAGCAGTGCGGGGGAGGCGAACATCGCGTCCACGCCGAAGCGCCGGACGGCGTCGGCGAGCGGCGCCGGATCGGCGGCGCCGACCCGGGCCATGTCCATCCTCGGCACGACCACGGTGCGCCCGGCCACCAGGTCGAACACGCCCATGAGCGGCATGGTGACCAGGGTGGTCCGTTCGCCGTCCGTGAAGTGGGCCTCCTCGTTGCCCCGCGCCATCGCGAGCAGCATGCCGACGGTGACCTCCACCGGCTTGGCCGGGCCGGTACTGCCGGTGGTGTAGCCGATGAGCGCGAGGTCGTCCGGGCCGGTGGGCGCGGGGGCCACCGGGGGCCGGCCGGCGCCGGCGGCGATCAGCCGGCGCAGCGCGGTGCCGTCCGGGCCGCCCACCGTGACGGAGCTGCGCACGCCGGCGAAGGCGCGCGGGCGCAGCCGGCGCAGCACCTGGGCCCTGGGGACGCCGATGAAGGCCTCCACGCGGACGCGCCGCAGGCAGTCGAGCATGCGGTCCAGGCCCATGCCGGGGTCCACGACGACGGGTACGGCGCCCACGTGCAGCATGGCGAGGACCAGCGTCAGCAGGTCGCCGCCGGGCGGCACCAGCAGGGCCGTGCGGGTGCCGCGGCGGATGCCGTGCGCTTCCAGGCCGGCGGCGCAGGCCGCGACGGTGGTGGCGAGTTCGGCGTAGCCGACGGCGGTGTAGGCGGCGCGGCCGTCCGGTTCGGTGCGGTCCGCGTCGGGGTGGACGAGCGCGGTCGTGCCGGGGGTGCGGGCGGCGTGGTCGGCGAACAGCTGTGCGGGGGAGGCGTGTTGGTCGCGGGGGAGGGAGGGTGCGGGTGTCATCGGACGGTCCCCCCGTCGCCGTTGTCGGCACCGGGGGCGGTCAGGCGGTAGAGCGAGGCCGCCGAGGTGAGCCCGGCGCCGACCGCGAGGAAGAGCACCCGGTCGTGTCCGGCGAGCCGGCCGGTGTCCAGGGCCTGGAGGTAGCCGTGCACGAGCGCGGAGGTGTGCGGGTCGCCGTGGACGCCCTCGACGGTGACGGCGGCGTCGGCGGCGAGGCCCAGGCGTTTGGCCAGGCGTGCCGCGAACCCGGGCGAGGGCTGCGAGGTGACGAGCAGGGTGCGGTCGAGGGCGAGGCGGGCCCGGCCGGCGTCCGTGGCGTCCCCGGTGCCGTCCCCGGTGCCGTCCTCGGTGCCGTCCTCGGTGCGCAGGACGGTGCGCACGGAGTCGGCGGCGAGGTCCAGCATCCGGTCCAGGGCGTCGTCGTCGCGGTCCACGACGACGCTGGTGCGCCCGTCGGCGCCGACGTCGGGCAGTGGCAGGTAGCCGTTGACCCCGTGCCCGCCGGGCAGGGAGCGGTGGTGCACCCGGCCGAAGCCGCGTCCGTCGCCGGTGCGTTCGAGCAGCAGGGCCGCCCCGGTGCTCGCGTACGGGAAGGCGGGTGTGCCGGCGCGGGAGGTGTCCGTCGACGGGTGGGTGTCGGCGCAGACCACCATGACCCGGCGGGCGCCGCCGGTGGCGAGCAGGGCGTCGGCCGCCTGGACGGCGTTGAGCACGCCGCAGGCGCCGTTCATGAGGTCGAAGGAGAACGCGGCCCGCCGGTCGGGGGAGTGGAGGTAGTCGAGGTTGATGCCGAGGCGCTTCTGGATGAGCGCGGCGACGGACGGCTCGACGATGTTGGAGTCGCGGTAGACGCCGACGTTGACGAGGACGTCGACGTCGGCGGGGGCGAGCCCGGCCCGCTCCAGGCAGGCGCGGCCGGCCGCGGCCGCGTGGCCGATGGAACTGCCGGAGCCGTCGGCCGGGGCGAGCGCGGCCGAGGTTATGACGGTGGCCATGGGTCACACCTCCAGGGAGGAGACGGTCGCGGACAGGAAGCCGGTCACGACACCCGAGGCCGCGGGCACCATCAGCACCTTCGACCCCCCGGGTATGCGGCCCTCGGCGAGCGCCTGGTGCAGCACCAGGTAGTGCGAGGTGGTGGCGGTGTTCGCCAGCCGGTCGACGACCGACAGGGACGGCGGCATGGGCGCGCCGAAGCGGCTCGCGCCGGTGGCGTTCATGAAGTCGACGAACCGGGTGCCGACCTGGTGCTGGATGACGAAGTCGTAGCCCTCGTCGGCGAACCGCCGCCCCTGCTCGGCGAGTTTGTCCCCGTGGAAGGCCGGCCACAGCGAGAGCCGGTCCTCGGCGTGCATCTCCTTGTTGTTGGTGTACATGGCCATGCCGCCGGTGCCGTCGCTGGGCATGCCGAGGCACAGGTGCGAGTACTCCGAACACGTCATCAGCTCGATGTCGTGGATCACGTCGCGGTCGTCGGTCGCGCGGTCCATCACCAGCGCGACGGCGGAGTCCCCGACGGACATCGACGCGAACTGGGGGTCCCTGCTGTCCTCCATCTCGCGCGCGGCGGTGAAGGCGATGGGGGTGATCTGCTCCCCGCTCAGCACCAGGCCGTTGCGCACGGTGCCGGCGCGGATCATCCGGTCCAGCAGGAGGACGCCGGTCATCATGCCGGCGCAGGCGTTGGAGACGTCGAAGCGCAGGGCGTCGTGCGCGCCGATCTCCTCGGCGATGCGGTGCGCGAAGGAGGGCTCGAACTGCAGGCGCCCGCCGTCGGCCATGCGGCTGATGGAGCAGGAGATCACGGCGTCGATGCCGTCCGGCGCGTGGCGGGAGCGTTCCAGACAGTCCCGGGCCGCCGCCACGGCCATCGTCAGGCTGTCCTCGGGGTCGTGCGCGGTGTCGTCCGCCACCCGTCGCTCAGTCGTCCCGGTGATCTTCACGAGGTCGAACTCCGGCGCCTTCTCCAGGCGGCCGAGGAGTTCCCCGGTACTCATCACCGTCGTGGGGAGGTAGGCCCCGATGGCTTCTAACCGAGTCTTGTTCACGACACCCTCTATTCTTTCCAACGCGGGTCCGGGCGATTAAAGGCACGTAAAATCGCGCGAGGTGATTCGGCATCACCCGCGACGACCTTCATGCACGCCTGAACCCGATGTGCCCATGGCTACTTCGCGGACTTCTCCCAGGTCAGGGGAGTGCCGCTACATGACGCGAGCGCGCCAATCACCGTCGGAGACTATCGCATTACTCAAAGCGACTGCGCCTCGCGGGTGTGTGACGATCGCCACCCGCTATTTCCGGCCGCGTTCGCGCGGGGGTGCAACCATCCTCTCTGTACGGATGGTCGGGGCCGTCTGATGGCTGATCCGAAGGGCGGGGCGGGTGATCCGGAAGGGTCCTTGGCCCTCATTTTCCCGGATTCCCGCCCCGCCGCTATCGGGTGAGGTCCTGACGGGCCGTCGCGAGCGCCGCCGGGTCCAGCTTCCCGGCGCCCTCGTCGAGGAGCCAGCGCTCCAGTTCCCGCCCGTGGTCCTCCAGGCGGCGCGGCGGCCCGTCCGGGGTGCGCACGGTCACCAGGCCGCCGGACACGACGATCTCGGTGGTGGTGGCGCCGTCGTCCGGGCCGGTCCGCATCCGCAGTCCCCGGTAGCCGAGCCCGTCGCGCGGCCGCGCGTCGCCGCCCGCCGGCGCCAGCGCCTCGATCCGGCGCGCCAACTCGTAGGCCGCGGCGGGCTCCAGGGCGAACCGGGGGTTGGGGCGCCCGCTGTAGAGGTCCACCTCGACGATCACCCGTGACCGCCTTTCAGCGGATCCTCTGCCGCTGGCTGTTGCAGCCGTAGAAGTAGCCGCAGAAGATCGTGTAGGGCCCGCGGTCGGCGGTCTCCGGGTCGTAGATCACGTTCCCGCTGTTGTCGTAGTTGCGGGCCGCCGTCCCGCCCGGCTTGTGGCCCCAGAAGCCCTCCTTCTGCTTGCGGTACCAGTGGAAGTCGCCGCCGCCGGGGATGACGACCAGGGCGACGAGGAAGCGCGGCTTCTCGCCGTCGGGGAAGCAGTCGAACCGGTGGTGCATGCCGTCGCACAGCGCCGCGCGGGTCACCTCGGCGCAGTCGATCCGCGTGTACATGCTGCCGCAGCCGCGACCGGGCTGCGCGAAGGTGTTCGTGCGCCAGTTGCTGGCGTAGTTGTAGCAGTTGTTGCTGGACTGGACGGTCGGGTCGTTGTTCCAGAACCCGGGGTTGAACGCTCCGAGTTCGATCTGACAGGTGACCGCGGGGAGTTCCTCCTCCGCGCCGCCGGCGGGTTCGGTTCCGTCCTGCACGGAGGCCGTGCTGCTGCCCGACAGCTCTCCGAGCAGGAAGTCCCGGAAGGACTCGTCGACCGGCGGTGCGGTCCCGGCGAACGTGTCGGGGGCCCGGCCCCAGTCCGCGATGGTGATCAGCCGCTCGGCGACCTCCGCGACCCGCCCGGCCGGTGCCTGCGGCCCCACCGGGACGTAGAGGCGCGAGTCCACGTCGAAGTCGCGCGCGAGCCCGTCGTCGAAGGTCTCCAGCCAGAACCCGCGCAGGCCCAGACCGCCCGTCAGCGGTTCGGAGGGCCGGGAGGCGGTGAACAGCGTCCGGTCCCGCGTCAACTCCCGAAGAGCCGCGCGGGCCTGTGCCTCGTCGGTGATGTCCGCGACGGGGTCGGGCCGGCCGGAGTAGACGTCGGCGGTGATTCTCAGCATGCGTCCCGGTCTCCTTGAACGAGGAGTGGCTTGGGGGTCCGGGCGGCGGCGAATCGCCCGCCGCCCGGCCAGGTGCAGCCGTTTCTACACGTCCGGTCACGGGCCGGAACCCCGCCGCGCGGCGGCCCGGGCGGATGTCGTCCCAGCGGTTCAACGCCGCACGGGCACGCGCGCGGACCGCCACCGGAGCGGCCGCCGCTCATCGCGGACCGCCGGTCAGGGCGCCGGGAACCGCCCCGCGGTCGGGGCGAGCAGGTGGTCCAGCACCCGCCCGAACACGGCCCGCCCGGCGGCGGCCACCAGCGGGTCGAACAGGCGGGGCAGGCCGGCGATCCGCAGCTCCTCCGCCCACACGGCCTCGCTGCCCGCGCCCACCGCGCGCACCCGCAGCTCGGCGTGGCCGCGCACCACGCGTCCGCGCTTCTCCAGCCGGCACGCCCCGGGCCGCCCGTCCCCGGGGGCGTCCAGTGCGACGATCTCCATCGGGTCGTCAAAGAGCAGCGGTCCCAGGGAGGTACGCGCCAGGACGACGTCCCCGGTCTCCCGTCCGCTGCCCCGCACCGCCCTCACGCGGGTGAACGGCACCCGGTCCCCGTGCCGGGGCCAGGCGGTGAGCCGCGCCCAGCACTCGTCCGGCGGCAGCGGGCAGCGGCGGGTCAGGACGAATCGGGCCATTGCGCCACCCTAGCCCCCTGGTCGGGGGTGCGCGTCAGGCCGGGCGCAGGCCTTCGAGGACCGGTGTGACGAGGAGGGGGCTGCGCAGGGTCTCCTCGGGGCCGGCGCCCAGGAGGACGCGGTAGTAGGCCGGGGCGTAGAGGATGTCGACCATCGTGCGGGTGGGCAGGTCGGCGCGGAGCTGGCCGGCGGCGACGGCGGTGTCGAGGCGGCGCACGCACCGCTCGATGCGGGGTTCCAGGAAGGTGGCGCGCAGGGCGGCGGCCAGGGCGGGGTCGCTCTGGGCCTCGGCGATGATGCCGCGGTAGAGCGTGCCGGTGTCGCCGGTGAGCATGGCGGCCACGGCGGTGAGCTGGGCGGTGAGGTCGGCGGCGACGTCCCCGGTGTCGGGGAAGTCCATCGAGTCGCCGATCCGGTCGTTGACGGCGTCCAGGGCGATCGCGCCCTTGGAGGGCCACCAGCGGTAGATGGTCGGCTTGCCGACGCCCGCGGTCGCCGCGATGGCCTCGATGGTGGTCTTGCCGTACCCCTTGGCCGCGGCCACCTCGAAGACGGCGTCCAGGACGGCACGGCGGGCGCGTTCGCTACGGCGTTCGGGGTTCGGCTGGCGGCTCATGGCCCGGAGTCTAGCCCAGACGTGACGTTACGTTTCGTTTTGACAGCCGGTGCGGGACCGCCCTAGCCTCATGAGCGTTACGAAACGTTTCGTTACGCCTACCTCGAGGAGTCCGCCGTGACCGCTCCCGCCTCCCCGCCCACCGACCGCCACGCCCGCGGGCTGGCCCTCCTGCGCGAGGTCGCCGGCCCCGAGGGCGCCGGAGTCCTGGACGGCCTCGCCGACATCGCCCCGGACCTCGCCCGCCTGACCGTCGAGTTCGGCTACGGCGACGTGTACGCCCGCCCCGGCCTCACCCTCCCCCAGCGGCAGCTCGTCAACGTCGCCGCCCTCACCGCGCTCGGCACCGCGGCCCCGCAGCTGCGCTTCCACATCGACGGCGCCCTCAACGTCGGCGTCGAGCCGTCCGCGATCGTCGAGACGGTCCTCCACGTGGCCGTCTACGCCGGCTTCCCGGCGGCGCTCAACGGCATCGCCGTGGCGAAGGCCGCCTTCGCGGCCCGCCCGGGGCTCGACTTCACCCCCGTCCGCAGCGAGGCCGACGGCGCGCAGACGCTGCGCGAGCGGCACCAGCGCGGGCTCGCCACCCTGGAGCGGGTCGACGGGGAGGCCGGGGAGCGCGTCGTCGCCTCGCTCGCGGACATCGCCCCCGCCCTGGCCGACCACATCGTCGACTTCGCCTTCGCCGACGTCTACGCGCGCCCCGCCCTCGACCTGAAGAGTCGTGAACTGGCCACCGTGGCCGCCTGCACCGCGCTCGGCACCGCCGGCCCGCAGCTGCGGGTCCACCTGCACGGTCTGCTCAACGTCGGCGGCACCCGGCAGGAGGCGGTCGAGACGATCACCCAGATGGCCGTCTACGCGGGCTTCCCGGCCGCGCTCAACGGGATCGCGGCCGCCCGCGAGGTGTTCGCCGAGCGCGACGCGGCGGGCCGGACGGGGCAGTAGGCGCCCGACGTAGCCTGCGGACATGGCGATCAACGGCTTCGGCGCGACCGAGTTCCAGCTGGTGCTGCTGCGCAGGATGGCCGACTACCACCCCGACCTGGTCGAGGACGCGGTCCGGCGGCTCGGGGCCACCCGGGCCGGGATGCGCGAGGCGAACAAGCGCTGGCAGGCGATGGTCCGCGCGCCCGGATTCCCCCGCGGCGCCGCCCGCTACACCGCCGTCCTCGGACCGCCCGCGGAGAGCGTGGCGCGGCCGATCGGGGACCTCGCCTGCACCGCGCGGCAGTGGGAGCTGCCGCTCTGGCCCGGCCTGCGCTTCGAGATCCTGCTCGGCCCGGCAGACGCCGGCGCCCCGCTGCTCAACGAGTGGCTGGTGCGCGCCGCCGGCACCCCGGCGCCCGAGCTGCGCACCCTGGCCGACCTCGCGCCCTGGAGCTGCGTGGTCGGCGACGTCGCCACCGCCTTCCCGCCCGCCGTGCCGCGCGAAGGCAGCGCCCCCACCCGCTTCCAGCTGGACTTCGGCGCCCCGGACCAGGACGGGCGGGTGCGGGCGTACACCGCGGACTTCACCTGGGGGCTGCTCCAGGAGGTGCGGGAAGCGTGAAGGGCATGACCGGGAGATGAAAGGAAGGATTCAGTTTATACCTTGCATTTGCAGGCCGCGGTGGGACTGTGTCAATGTAATCGCAGACATCAAGCGGGATTGACACGGGAAAGCGAAGGATCATGTCGTACGGCGCACGCGTCATCGTCGGAGTGAACGGCTCGCTGCACAGCCTGACCGCCCTGCACCGCGCGGCGGCCGAGGCCCGGGCCCGGGGCGCCGTCCTCGTGCCGGTGCTCGCCTGGACCCCCGTCGGCGGCGAGCGCAACTACCGTGCGCAGCCCTGCCCGCCGCTGCTGCGCGAGTGGGAGGACGCCGCCCGCACCCGCCTGGACCGCGCGCTGGAGGAGGCCTTCGGCGGCCTGCCGATCGGCGTGCCGGTGGAGCCGATGGTGGTCCGCGGCCAGGCCGGGCCCGTCCTGACCGGGCTGGCCGAGCGCCCGGGCGATCTGCTGGTGGTCAGCACCGGCCGCCAGGGCGGCGCCCGCGGCAGGCTGCGCCGGCTGCTGCCCGGCTCCGTCACCCGCCACTGCCTCAACCGGGCGCGCTGCGGCGTGCTCGCCGTGCCGCCGTCCGGCCTGCTCGACGACCTGCGCGCCCTGCACCGCGGCATCGACCTGTGCGAGCTCGTCGCCGCCTGAGCCGGGGCCGGTCCGGGGCCGTGCGAACGACCAGGCGCTTCATTGCGATGTCATCGCCCGCTGTCACTGTCGTGCGGACACCTCGGCCGACCGCCCAGCGCACCGCACCGGAGAGCGGACGCGTCGGCCCACTGCGTGGGGAGAAATCGAATGCGAGCACGAAGGATCGCGGCCGCGGCGGCCGGACTCCTGATGACCACCGGGCTGACGGCGGCCCAGGGGACCGCGGCCCAGGCGGCCACGACGCGCGTGACCGCTCCGTGCGAGGGCACCTACACGATCGTCGTCGGCGGCACCGGCAGCACGTGGAACAACGACGGCTTCCGCGGCAACATCCAGCAGCACGTCGGGTATCCCACCCAGATCCCCAACGGCGCGAGCACGCGCGCGGGCGTCAACGAGCTGAACCGGCTGGTGCGCGACCAGCGCGCCGCGTGTCCCGGCCAGCACGTCAAGATGGCCGGGTACTCCCTGGGGGCCGGCGTGGTGCACGTCTGGGTCACCGAGAACTGGCAGACCTTCGACAACGTCAACGCCATCCTGATCGCGGACCCCAAGCGCCAGGGCCCGCCCGGGGCCAACGGCGGGGCCGTGCCGTTCGGCGGCCTCATCGGCCCGCCGCTCGCCGGCGCCGACCGGTTCTTCGGCAACGTGCCCGTCAAGACGATCTGCAACTGGGACTACGTCTGCGACGAGTCGGCCGGCATCTGGACCTACCCGGCCAACCACGTCAACAACTACCCCATGGACTTCGACATGGACCACCACAACGACAGCGCCAACGAGGAGTGGTACAACGGCGCCTGGCGCCCCGCCTCCTGGTAGGCGACGCGCAAGGCTTGCGACACCCCCCCCGGCCGCCCGGCACACTCCGCCGGGCGGCCGGGGGCGTCATCGGGATTTCATCGCCCCTCCCTAGCGTGACCGCGTTCAGACAAGCACTCGGATCGCAGGGGGAGAGGACGGCCCGATGGCACGGAGGAGATTCACGACGCGGCTGCCGGTGGCGGTCGCGGTCGCGGCGGCGCTGCTGAGCACCATGGCAGTCGCCGAGGCGCCCGCCGCCGCACCCGGCGCGGCACCGGACAAGCCGACGATCCGCTACACCGAGTACGGGATCCCGCACATCATCGCCTCCAACTGGGAGGGCCTGGGCGAGGGTTACGGGTACGCCGCGGCCAAGGACAACATCTGCACGCTGGCCGACACCTACCTGATGGTCAACGCCCAGCGCTCCCGCTACCTGGGGCCCGCCGGCAAGGCGAGCCCCGGCGAGCGGCAGAACAGCACCACCAACCTCAACAGCGACCTGTACTTCCAGCGGATCAACGACAACCGGGTCGTGGAACGGCTGCTCGACCAGCCCGCCCCCAACGGCCCGGAGTCGGAGGTCCGGGAGGGCATCCGCGGCTACGTCCAGGGCTACAACAGGTACCTGGCCGAGACCGGCGTGAACGACATCTCCGACCCGGCCTGCCGCGGCGCGGCCTGGGTGCGCCCGATCACCGAGCTCGACGTCTACCGGCACGCGCACGCCGAGATCATCATGGGCAGCGCCGACCCGCTGCTGGACGGCGAGGTGAACGCGGTGCCCCCGGGTGCCTCGGCCCCGGCGGCCTCGCAACCGGCGGCCTCGTCCGAGGAGACCGCGGCGAAGATCCGCGAAGCGATGGCCGCCGCCCGCCAAGAGGGCAGCATGGGCAGCAACGCCCTGGCCGTCGGCGCCCAGGGCGTGGCCGCGGGCACCGGCACCGGCATGCTGCTGGCCAACCCGCACTTCCCGTGGCAGGGCAAGAACCGGATCTGGCAGAGCCAGCTGACCATCCCGGGCCGGGTCAACGTCTCCGGTGGCAGCCTGCTCGGCCTGCCCGCCGTGAACATCGGGCACACCGACGACGTCGCCTGGAGCCACACCGTCGCCACCGTCGCCCCGTTCGGCCTGTTCGACGTGCAGGTGGACCCGCTGCACCCGACCAACTACCTGGTGGACGGCGCCTGGCAGCCCATGACCTCCCAGCAGGTCGGCGTCGACGTGCTGAACGCGGACGGCTCCGTCGGCCGGGTCACCCGCACGCTGTGGTCCACCCGCTACGGCCCCATCACCTCCTCGGTGATGGGCACTCCGCTGCCCTGGGTGGTGAGCGCCCACGCGGTGCGCGACGCGAACATGGACAACCTGCGGGCGCTGAACACCTGGTTCCACCTCGACCAGGCCAAGGACGTCAACGACGTCGTGAACACCCTGGAGACCACCGAGGGCGTCCCGTTCTTCAACACCGTCGCCGCCGACCGCAAGGGCATCGCCCTCTACGCGGACATCCAGGCCGCCCCGAACATCACCGACGCGCACGCCCAGTCCTGCCTCACCCTGACCGGACAGCTGCTGTTCAACCAGACGCTGCGGCTGCCCAACGTGCCGCCGGTCTCCATCTTCGACGGCAAGCGCAGCGCGTGCGACTGGCCCGACGACCCGAACGCGCCCGCGCCGGGCCTGCTGGACCCGCACAAGCAGCCGCGCCTGATCCGCTCCGACTTCGTGGGCAACGCCAACGACAGCGCCTGGCTGGCCAACCCCGAGCAGCCGCTGGCCTTCCCGAGGGTGATGGGCGACACCGCCGCGCCCCGCTCGCTGCGCACCCAGGAGCTGATCCTGACCGCGCAGAACCGGATCAACGGCAACGACGGCCTGCCGGGCCGCGGCTTCACCCCGGAGACCATGCGCCAGCTGCTGTTCGCGGACCGCAGCAGGGCGGCCGACCTGGCCCTCGACGCCACGGTGACCGCGTGCCGGAACACCCCCTTCGGGCTCGTCCTGGTGGACGGCAACCTGGTCAACATCAGCGAGGCCTGCCCGGTGCTGGCCGCCTGGAACCACACCTACACGGCGGACAGCCGGGGTTCGTGGCTGTTCGAGAACTTCTGGTTCCTCCTGACCGGCGGGCAGGCGATCGAGAAGCTGCCCTGGCGGGTGCCGTTCGATCCCAAGGACCCGGTGCACACGCCCAATTCGCTCGACCCCGGCAACGACGCCGTCCGCAACGCGCTCGCCCGGGCGGTCCTCGCGCTGCGCAACTCCGGTACCGCGCTGGACGCGCGGTTGGGGGACGTCCAGAAGGTCACCCGCAACGGCGAGCAGATCCCGATCCACGGATCGATCCACGAGCTGGGCGTGCTGAACGTCGTCACCCCCGGCACGGTCGACGGCAAGCTGGACATCACCTTCGGCTCCAGCTTCATCCAGGAGACGCGGTTCACCGCCGACGGGCCGCCGCAGTCCGCCTCGGTGCTGGCCTACTCCCAGTCCGCCAACCCCAACTCGCCGCACTACGCCGACCAGACCCGGCTGTTCTCGGCGGGCCAGTGGGTGACGGAACGCTACACCGAGGACCAGATCGCGGCCTCACCGGTCCTGGAGGTCAAGGTCCTCGACTGAGACCGCGCCGCACACGACACCACACCCGAGGGGGAACAGCGTGACGAAGACACTCACCCGCTGGCGAACGGTGGTGGCCCTGCTGGCCGCCGTCGTCGGGATCGTGGCGACCGCTACGACGGCCGTTCCGGCCCAGGCCGCGCAGACGGCCGGCACCGGGACTCCGCCGAGGATGACGGACGGCTTCGGCCTGACCCAGGTCGACGCGTCCGTGGGCGGGGCCACCGACTTCTACCTCACCGTCACCACGCCCGAGGTCACCGGCAAGCACCACATCAAGATCATCCTGCCGAGCGGCTACTACGACGACCCCACCAGGCGCTACCCCGTGCTGTACTTCCTGCACGGCTCGCCCGACGACCCGATCCAGCAGAACTACCCGGCGCTGACCACCTCCAACGCGATGATCACCGTCATCCCGGACGGCGGCGCCCGCGGCTGGTACGCCAACTGGCTCAACCAGAACACCCCGGCCGGAGCCCAGAACTGGGAGAACTTCCACCTCAAGCAGGTGATCCCGTTCATCGACGCGAACCTGCGCACCATCGCCACCAAGAAGGCCCGGGCGATCGCGGGCGTGTCCATGGGCGGGTTCGGGGCCTTCCACTACGCCCAGGACCGGCCCGACCTGTTCAGCCAGACCGCCTCGCTGTCGGGTGACATCGACCTGTCGGTCGACTCCATGGATCTGCGGCTGGCCGTCGTCGCCTCCCTCATCGACGCGCAGGGCGTGATCTGCGGCTCGTCGTCCGGGGCGTGCGACCCGAACAACGACCCCTACAAGCCCGGCGTGGACAGCGACGCCCTGTTCGGCACTCCCTACCCGGTGTTCAACGCGGACTGGCGGTGGAACGAGGCCGACCCGTCGCAGCACATGGACAAGCTCGCCGGCGTCGGCGTCTCCATCTACGTCGGCAACGGCCGCGGCGTGCCCACCGAGCCGGAGTTCTGGCTGGAGGGCGCGTCCAAGCACGTCAAGGACCGCATGGACGCCCTGGGCATGCCGTACTACTACGTCGACTACGGCGACGGCTCCGCCTGGGGCACCCAGTGCAACGGCGGCCACAACGGGTACTGCTGGGAACAGGACCTGCGGGACCTGATCCCCCGTCTGGAGCGGGCCTTCGCTTCCTGACCGTACCGAAGCGGCCCGGTCTCGGTCTCACCGCACGACGGTGGTGAGACCGAGACCGGTGTCGTCCCCGTGCAGGATCATCTGGTGGGTGCGCCGCAGCATCCGGCTCGGCGCGACGCCCAGGTCGTCGGCCAGGTGCCGGCAGGCGCGGCCGAACACGGCCAGCGCGTCGGCCTGCCGGCCGTCGCGGTACAGCGCGCGCATCAGCATCGCGGCCACCGGTTCGTTCAGCGGGTGCTCCGCGGACAGCGCGAACAGCTCGGCGACCGCCTCGGAGCACCGGCCCAGCCGCAGCTGCCACTCCGACTTGCGCTGGGCGACGGCGATCCGGCGCTCGGCGAGCCGCAGCCGCTCCAGCTCGGCGAGCGGGCCGGGCAGGCCGGCCAGGAGCTCGCCGCGGAAGAGGTCCAGCGCCCGGGTGCACAGGCGCACCGCCTCGGCCGTGTCACCCGCCCGGTGGGCGCTCCTCGCCTCGGCGACCAGGTCCTCCAAGCGCGCCAGGTCCACGTCGGCCGCGCCGGGGACGAGCCGGTAGCCGCACCGGTCGTGCTCGATCACCGGGTCCGGGCCTTCCCCGAGGCGCAGCGCCTTGCGCAGCCGGTAGACGTAGACCGGTACGACGTTGGTGACGGGCTGTTCCAACCCCCATACCCCGTCGAGGAGTTCCTGGCGGCTGACCGTCCGTCCGCCGCGTAGTGCCAGCGCCGCGAGCACGGCCTGCTGGCGCAGGTGCCCCAGGTTCAGGCAGCGCCCGTCCTGCCAGGCCCGCAGCGGCCCGAGCACGGAGATCCGCACCCGCGGCCCGCCCGCCCGCCCGGCGGTGGCGCCGCCACCGCGCGGCAGCGGGCCCGCCGCGCGCGTGCGGGGGCCGCTGCCGGGGGAGACCAGCCCGCAGTCGAAGGCGTGGACGATGGCGGCGGCCCGGTCCCGCAGCCCGAGCTTGGCCAGGATCCGCGCGAGGTGCCCGGCCACGACCTCCTCGGGGACGGCCAGCTGCGCGGCGATCTCGTCGTCGCGCAGCCCGCAGCCGACCGCGTGCAGCACCTCGCGCTCCCGCCGGTCGAGTTGCCGGCGGCCGAACTCCTGCTGCCGCGGTTCCGGCCGGCCGGGCGCGGCGGCGCTCGGCCGGCCGGCGGTGACGGTCATCGACATCGCTGCTCCCTGGGCTCCGGGCCGGCCGCTCGGGCGGACGGCGTCGACAAGGTAGTGGGGCGGTGGCCGCCCCGTAATCCGGAACGATCCGGGGTGCCGGGCGCGACTACTCCCGGCGGGCCGTCCTCTGCCCAGCGCGAAGAACGGTGTGCGCGGGGCCCGGACCGGGGCAGCCTTGCCGGTATGAAGATCCTGGTGCTCGGCGGTTCGTCGTTCCTGGGGCGGGCGTTCGCCTCCGAAGCCCTCGCCCGTGGTCACGAGGTGACCACGTTCAACCGCGGCCGCTCCGCCGCCGACCTGCCCGGGGTGGAGGCGGTGCGCGGCGACCGCGACTCGGACGCGGACCTCGCGCGCCTGGTGGAGGGGCGGCGCTGGGACGCCGTCGTCGACACCTCGGCCCAGCAGCCCGCCCAGGCGGCGGCCTCCGCCCGGCTGCTGCGCGAGCGCGCCGGCCACTACACGCTGATCTCCTCCGTCCACGCCTTCGAGGACTGGCCGGCCCGCGTGGTCGACGAGTCCTCGCCGCTGCACCCGTGCCCCGCCGACACCCCGCCCGGGCAGGAGTTCAGCGCCGCGCTCAAGGCCGGCTGCGAGCGGGCGGTGCAGGAGCACTTCGGTGCCGGGCGCTCCCTGGTCCTCAACAGCGGGCTGCTGATCGGCCCGTACGAGCGGGGCGGCCGCCTGCCGTGGTGGCTGGAACGGATGGCCCGCGGCGGGCGGGTGCTGGCACCCGGCGAGCCCGGCCGGCCCGTCCAGCTGATCGACGTCCGGGACTTCGCGGTGTTCGGACTGGACCTCCTGACGGCGGGCACGGCCGGCCGGTTCCTCACCACGGCGCCGCCCGGCCTGCTCACCTACGGGCAGTTCCTGGAGACCTGCGCGCAGGTGGCGGGGGAGGGGCGCGCCGAGCTCGTCTGGGTCCCGGACGCGCCGCTGGTCGCCGAGGGCCCGGACGCCGTCCAGCCGTGGAGCGAACTGCCGCTGTGGATGCCCGACGTCCCGGAGGCGGCCGGCACCTGGCAGGTCGACACCGCCCGCGCCCGGGCGGCCGGCCTGCGCTGCCGCCCCTTCGCCGAGACCGCCCGCGACACCTGGCAGTGGCTGCGCGGGCGCGGCCCGGCCGACGACACCGAACCCGACGGCCGCAAGCGCGGCCGCGTCCGGCAGGGCATCGAGCCTGCGAAGGAGCAGCGGCTGCTCGCCGCCCTGTCCTGACCCCTGCGGGCCTGCGGTTGCAGCTCGGTGACCATCCGTCGGACGCACTGCCGCACGGCCGCGCGAAGCGGCATCCTGACGGCATGCGGTGGATCCGGCGCGCGGCACGGGTCACGGACGGCGATCTCGTCCAGGCGTGGCTGTACGGCTGCCTCACGCCGGCGGTCGACCTGTGGCTCCTGTCCTTCGTCCCGGAGGGCCGCGGCCACGACCAGCGCGTCGTGGCGGCCTTCCTCGCGTTCCTGGCCTCGGCCGGCGCCCTGGCCGGTTTCGGCCTCGGCGTCCTGCGCGGACGTCGCCGGCCGGACGTGACGCCCGGCTCCCGACGACCCGTGCTCCGCCTGGTGCGGTGCGCGACGACGGGGGCCCTCTACGCCCACCTCGTGCTGCCGGCCGCCCTCGTCGTCGACCTCGCCCTGTCCCCGGACCGCGCCATCGCCTACCTCGTGCTCCTCGGCGCCTGAACCCGGCGGACCGCTCGCCCCGGGACTCAGCAGCCCCGCACGTCGCCCGCGTCCGGTCCCGCCTGCCCGGGGAGGGCGGGCGGGCCGTCCTCGGTGAGCATCGTGGCGCGCGCCCGCTGCACGTACCGGTCGATCAGGTGGCGCAGCACGCTGACGGTGGCGGCGACGTCCGGGTCCGGGACGCCGTCCAGCGCGCCGGCCAGTCCGGTGATGTTGGCCTGTTTCAGCCGGTCGAGCACGGCGCGTCCCTCGGCGGTGAGTTCGACCTGGCGGGCCCGGCGGTCCGTCGCGTCCTGGGTGCGGGCCACCAGCCGCTGGCCCTGGAGGCGGTCGATCTGCCGGGTGACGTGGGAGGACTTGACCATCAGGCGGTCGGCGAGGTCGGTGACCCGGCTGGCGCCCTCGGCCTCGCCGAGCGCGCGCAGCAGGTAGATGTCCGAGCGGGCGGCGGTGATGCCGGCCCGGGCCATCTGGCGTTCGTGCTGCTGTGAACGCGTCAGGAGGTAGGCCAGGCTGGCCAGTACGGCCTCCAGGTCCGAGGTGGTGGTCCGTTCGTCTACGGGGTCTTCGGCGTCCGACATGCAGGAACCTTAGCGATCCGGTGCGGGTCGCGGCGGTGGTGTGGCGGTCGTGCGGCGCCGGTGCAGGCCTCTGACCGGATTTCGGACAGATTCGTTCGCCACCCGGCGGGGCCTTTCGCCACCACGGACCGCGAGTTAGCGTGACGATGAGTTAGTTGCTTAAGGCACGTAATGACCCGGGGGTGACTGCACCACCCCGCCGCCCCCCCACGCAGCCGACCCCAGCCGCCGGCACACCAAGCTCCGGGAAGGGAGCCCCCCATGGCCACGGCCGCACCCACCCCCCGCTTCACCCACCCCGCCGCCCGCGGTGCCTGCCCCTTCGCCCCGCCCCCCGCCTACCAGCAGGCCCAGCAGGAGGAGCCGATCAGCCGCGTCTCCCTGTGGGACGGCACCCCCAGCTGGTTCCTCACCCGCTATGACGACATCAAGGCCGTCCTCGCGGACCCCCGCTTCAGCTCCGACGCCACCCGCCCCGGCTTCCCCTTCATCAGCGCCGGCGCCCGCCAGCTGAGCGCCGGGCAGACCACCTTCATCCGGATGGACGACCCCGAACACGCCCACCAGCGCCGGATGCTCACCGGCGAATTCATGATCAAGAAGGTCGAGGCGCTGCGTCCCGAGATCCAGCGCATCGCCGACCGCCTCCTCGACGACATGACCGCCGGCCGCACCGAGGCCGACCTCGTGCGCGACTTCGCCCTGCCCCTGCCCTCCCTCGTCATCTGCCTGCTCCTCGGCGTCCCCTACGAGGACCACGCCTTCTTCCAGGAGTGCAGCCGCGTCCTGCTGCGCCGCGACTCCGCGCCCGAGGACGTCGACGCCGCCCAGAAGCGCCTGGCCGACTACCTCGTCGCCCTCACCGAGACCAAGCGCACCGCACCCGACGACGGCATCCTCAGCCGCCTGGTGGAGCGCGGCGAGCTCACCACCGAGGAGATCGGCGCGATGGGCCGCCTCCTCCTGATCGCCGGGCACGAGACCACCGCGAACATGACCGCCCTGTCCGTCCTCGCCCTGCTGCGCAACCCCGCCCAGCTCGACCACCTGCGCGCCCACCCCGAGGCCGTCCCCGGCGCGGTCGAGGAACTGCTGCGCTACCTGACCATCGTCCACTCCGGCCTGACCCGCGTCGCCACCGAGGACGTCGAGGTCGGCGGCGTGCGGATCCGGGCCGGCGAAGGCGTCATCTGCATGGTCAGCACCGCCAACCGGGACGCCGAGCAGTTCCCCGGCGGCGACGAGCTCGACCTCACCCGCGACGCCCGCCGCCACCTCGCCTTCGGCTTCGGCACCCACCAGTGCCTCGGCCAGCCCCTCGCCCGCCTGGAACTCCGGATCGCCCTCGACACCGTCCTGCGCCGCCTGCCCGGACTGCGCCTGGCCGTCCCCTTCGAGGACGTCCCCTTCCGCGGCGAGATGCTCGTCTACGGCCTCCACGAACTGCCCGTCACCTGGTAACACCCCCAGCCTCCGTACCAGTTCGCCCACCCCGAAGGGAAAACCCGTGCTCGTCACCATCGACCAGGACAAGTGCTGCGGCGCCGGAAGCTGCGTCCTCGCCGCCCCCGACGTCTTCGACCAGCGCGACGAGGACGGCATCGTCGTCCTGCTCGACGCCCGCCCGCCCGCGGACCTCCACCAGGCCGTCAAGGACGCCGCCGACGTCTGCCCCGCCGCCGCGATCCGCCTGGAGACGGCGTGACCGCACTGCGGCAGGTCGCCGTCGTCGGAGCCGGCGCCGCCGGACTGCACGCCGCCGAAGCGCTGCGCCGGGCCGGCTACGACGGCCGCCTCACCCTCGTCGGCGCCGAGGACGCGCCACCGTACGACCGGCCGCCGCTGTCCAAGCACCTGCTCTCCGGCCAGTGGCAGCCCGAACGCCTCACCCTGCGCGAACCCCACGCGCTGGCCGAGCTCGCGCTCGACCTGCGCCTGGGGGTGGCCGCCGCCGGCCTGGACCGCCGCGCCCGCACCGTCCGCCTCGCCGACGGCCACGAGGTGCCCTGCGACGCCGTCGTCATCGCCACCGGGGTCCGCCCGCGCCGCCTGCCCGGCGCCGAGGCCCCGCTGGCCGGCGCCCACGTGCTGCGCACCCTCGCCGACGCCCTCGCCCTGCGCGAGGACCTGCGCACCGGCGGCCGGCTGCTGGTGGTGGGCGGCGGACTGCTCGGCGCCGAGGCGGCGGCCACCGCCGTCGCCCTCGGGGCCGAGGTCACCTGGCTGGTCTCCACCCCCGCCCCGCTGGCCGCGGTCCTCGGCACCGAGACCGCCGCCCTGCTGGCCGGACTGCACCGCGAACACGGCGTGCGGATCCACGTCGGCACCGCCACCGGGGTCCTCGAGCGCGGCGGCCGCGCCACCGGCGTCCGCCTCGCCGACGGCACCGACCTCGCGACCGACACCGTCCTGATGGCCGTCGGCTCCGAACCCGCCACCGGCTGGCTGGACGGCAGCGGCCTCGCCCTGGCCGACGGCGTGCTCTGCGACGCCTACTGCGCCGCCGGTGACGGCGTGTGGGCCGCCGGCGACGCCGCCGCCTGGCCCGACCCGCACACCGGCCGCCACCGGCGCCTGGAACAGCGCACCAACGCCACCGAACAGGCCCTGCACGCCGCCCGCAACCTCCTGGCCGGCCCGGACGGCACCCGCCAGGCCTACACCCCGGTCCCGTACCTGTGGACCGACCAGTACGGCCTGCGGATCCAGGCCTTCGGTCGCCCGGGCGCCGCCGACCAGTTCGAACTCGTCGACGGCACCTTGGCCGAACACCGCTTCGCCGCCGCCTGCGTCCGCGACGGACGGGTCGTGGGCGCGGTGGGCATCGCCGCCGCCAAGGCCCTGCGCGGCCTGCGTGCCCAGGTCGCCGCCCACGGCCCGTGGCCCCCCGACCAGGAAACCCGCCCGTAGGGGACGCGTATAGTCCGGAGTCTGACGATCATTCGTATTCCAATTCTTGGGGTTTCCTTGAGCAACACCTCCATCAGGCGGCGCGGCGCGTTCCTGTTCGCGACCACCGCCCTCGTCACCGCCGGCGTCATGGGCGGCACCGCCCAGGCCGTGCCCAACTCCGGCTCGCTGTGGGTCGGTTACGGCAAGAGCAACACGTACGCCAGCGTCAAGTGCGTCCAGCAGATCTCCAACTCCTTGCACTACCAGACCGGTTACCACGTGATCGACGTGGACGGCTCGTTCGGCCCCGACACCGACGGGGCGATCAGGGCCGTCCAGAAGTGGGCGAGCCTGCAGCAGGACGGCGTCGTCGGCCCGAGGACCGGTGACGTCATGGTCGAGGCCACCAAGGACCTCTACGGCTGCTACCCGTACCTGCCCACCCTCAAGTGACGCCCGCCGCCCGGTCCCGGTAGTCACCGGTGCCGGGGCCCCGCCCCGCCCGCCTCCGGGCAGGGCGGGGCCCGCACCGGCGGAACGGTCCTGCCGTGACGCGACCCCACCGGCCGAACGGTCGCGCGGCTACCGCTGGTCGGCGCGAGCCGCGGAATCCCACACCGGTGAACGTTCCGGCCCGACTTTCCCCGGTCGTCTCTCGTCCCGGTCCGCCGGCACCCGTCCTGCCCGAAACCCGGCTGCGGGCGCGGGCGCGGCGGCGCTAGCCTGGCCGTTTCGCGGAGCGGAGGAGGGGCGCGGTGCTGGTCATGCCGGGGCGGCGGACGTCGACGATGGAGCTGCTGGCCGTCGAGGCGGCCGGCCGGGGGATGCCGGTCCTGGCCGCGGAGGAGGCGGGCGGCCCGGAAGCGGGACCGGCGGCCGGTTCGGCGCACTGGTACGGCGGGCCGGTCGCGGGCGAGCGGCTCGCGGAACGGCTCGGGTTCGCGCTGCTCGAACCGACGGACGACTGGCTCGCCGAGCTGCCGGAGGAGTTCACCGGCCGGGACGTCAGGTCGGCGACCCTCGCGGACGCGTGGGCGCTCGACCGGCCCGCGTTCGTCAAGCCGCCGCGGGACAAGTCCTTCCCGGCCGCCGTCTACGCCGACGGCTCCCGCCTGCCCACCGGCCTGGACCCCGCGACACCGGTGCTGCTCTCCGAGGTGGTGACGTTCGCTGCCGAGTACCGGCTGTTCCTGCTGGACGGGCGGATCGCCACGGCCAGCCGCTACGCGGTGTTCGGCCGCCTCGACCCGCGCCCGCTCGACGGCGACCCCGCCGCCGCCGAGATCGCCGGCTTCGTCGACCGGCTGGCCGCCGCGGCCGGCCCCACCCTGCCGAGCGCCGTCGTCCTGGACGTCGGACAGCTGCTCGACCCCTACCGCCCGGGCCACCGCTGGGCCGTGGTGGAGGCCAACATGGCGTGGTTCTCCCACGCGTACGCCGCCGACCCCGTACGTGTCCTGGACGTGGTACTGCGCGCGGCGGGGCCGCGCGAGCACGTACGGCCGCAGGACCTGCGCTTCGTGCGGCACCCGGAGCGCCCGGAGCACCCAGGGCAGTGAGAAGGGCCGGGGCGGCGCCTGGGTTCTAGGAGTCGTTGCAACACCCCAGCTCAGGGGATGCATTGGACTTCGAGATCCGTGAGGACCGGACAGCTCAGGGGCCTGTGAAGCTGGGCCGGGAGCGGGCGGCATACTCCCGGCTCATGCAGCAGGGCTACAGCAACACCGAGGCGTGCCGGATCGTGGGCATCGATCAGCGGACCGGCCGC
>NZ_JBEZGX010000062.1:0-53697 GCF_040650235.1 Kitasatospora sp. NPDC048722 | reverse complement strand
AACGCTCGGCTGGGAAACCCCAGCCGAGCGTCTGCATAAACTCATCGCGGCCTAGACAACCGACCACGTGTTGCAACGACCCCTAGAAACCGCCGATCGGACGGGGCCTTCGGACTGTCAGGCGGGGATCAGAAGCGGCGGGTGACCAGCGCCCGCTTCACTTCCTGGATCGCCTTGGTGACCTCGATGCCACGGGGGCAGGCCTCGGAGCAGTTGAAGGTGGTGCGGCAGCGCCACACGCCCTCACGGTCGTTGAGGATCTCCAGGCGCTGCTCGGCACCCTCGTCGCGCGAGTCGAAGATGAAGCGGTGCGCGTTGACGATGGCGGCCGGGCCGAAGTACTGGCCGTCGTTCCAGAAGACCGGGCAGGACGACGTGCACGCGGCGCACAGGATGCACTTGGTGGTGTCGTCGAAGCGCTCGCGGTCCTCGGCGGACTGCAGGCGCTCGCGGGTCGGCTCGTTCCCCTTGGTGATGAGGAACGGCATGACGTCCTTGTACGCCTGGAAGAACGGGTCCATGTCCACGACCAGGTCCTTGAGGACCGTGAGGCCCTTGATGGCCTCGATCGTGATCGGCTTCTCCGGGTTGACGTCCTTGATCAGGGTCTTGCACGCCAGCCGGTTGCGGCCGTTGATCCGCATCGCGTCGGAGCCGCAGATGCCGTGCGCGCAGGAACGGCGGTAGGTGAGGGTGCCGTCCTGCTCCCACTTGATCTTGTTGAGCGCGTCCAGGACGCGCTCCTTCGGGTCCATCGTGAGCTGGTAGTCGACCCACACCGGGTCCGGGTGCTCCTCCGGGTTGAACCGGCGGATCCGGAAGGTGACGGTGATCAGCTGAGTGGCACCGCTCTCGGCCGCGTCCAGAGCGGCCGAGTGCTCCACGGTCGGAGTGCTCATCAGTACTTACGCTCCATCGGCTGGTAGCGGGTCGTGACGACCGGCTTGTAGTCGAGGCGGATGGAGGTCGTGCCGTCGGCGGCGACCTCCTGGTACGCCATGGTGTGCTGCATGAACTTCACGTCGTCACGGGTCGGGAAGTCCTCGCGGTAGTGGCCGCCGCGGGACTCCTCGCGGGCCAGCGCGGAGACGGCCAGCACCTCGGCCAGGTCGAGCAGGTTGCCCAGCTCGACGGCCTCCAGGAGGTCCGTGTTGTAGCGGAAGCCCTTGTCCTGGATGGAGACGTTCTTGTAGCGCTCACGCAGCGCGGCGATGTCCTCGACCGCCTGCTTCAGGGTGGCGCCGGTGCGGTACACCATCGCGTTGGCGTCCATGGTCTCCTGCAGCTCCTTGCGGATCTGCGCCACGGACTCGGTGCCGGTGGACTCGCGCAGGCCGTCGACCAGCGCCTGCACCTTCTCGGCCGGGTTCTCGGGCAGCTCGGTGAAGTCCACCGTCTGCGCGTAGTCGGCGGCGGCGATGCCGGCCCGCTTGCCGAACACGTTGATGTCCAGCAGCGAGTTGGTGCCCAGGCGGTTGGCGCCGTGCACGGACACGCACGCGACCTCGCCGGCGGCGTACAGGCCGGGGACGATGTCGGTGTTGTTGCGCAGGACCTCACCCTCGACGTTGGTCGGGATGCCGCCCATGGCGTAGTGCGCGGTGGGCTGGATCGGGATCGGGTCCGTGTAGGGCTCGATGCCGAGGTAGGTGCGCGCGAACTCGGTGATGTCCGGCAGCTTGGCGTCCAGCTGCTCCGGCGGCAGGTGGGTGAGGTCCAGGTAGACGTGGTCGCCGTCCGGACCGCAGCCGCGGCCTTCGCGGATCTCGGTGTAGATCGCGCGGGAGCAGACGTCACGGGACGCGAGGTCCTTCATGACGGGGGCGTAGCGCTCCATGAAGCGCTCGCCGTCCTTGTTGCGCAGGATGCCGCCCTCGCCGCGGGCGCCCTCGGTGAGCAGGATGCCCATGCGCCAGATGCCCGTCGGGTGGAACTGGAAGAACTCCATGTCCTCCAGCGGCAGGCCGCGGCGGTACACCAGGGCCTGGCCGTCACCGGTGAGGGTGTGGGCGTTGGAGGAGACCTTGAAGAACTTGCCGGTGCCGCCGGAGGCGAACACGACCGACTTGGCCTGGAAGACGTGGATCTCGCCGGTGGCCAGCTCGTAGGCGACGACGCCGGCCGTCTTGCCTTCGTTGATCAGCAGGTCGAGGACGTAGAACTCGTTGAAGAACTCGACGCCGTGCTTGACGCAGTTCTGGAACAGCGTCTGGAGGATCATGTGGCCGGTGCGGTCGGCCGCGTAGCACGAGCGGCGGACCGGGGCCTCGCCGTGGTTGCGGGAGTGACCGCCGAAGCGGCGCTGGTCGATCCGGCCCTGCTCGGTGCGGGAGAAGGGCAGGCCCATCTTCTCCAGGTCGAGGACGGCGTCGATGGCCTCCTTGCACATGATCTCGGCGGCGTCCTGGTCGACCAGGTAGTCACCGCCCTTGACCGTGTCGAAGGTGTGCCACTCCCAGTTGTCCTCCTCGACGTTGGCGAGGGCGGCGCACATGCCGCCCTGGGCCGCGCCGGTGTGGGACCGGGTCGGGTAGAGCTTGGTCAGGACCGCGGTGCGGCTGCGCTGCGTCGACTCGATGGCCGCGCGCATGCCGGCGCCACCGGCGCCGACGATGACGGTGTCGTACTGGTGAATCTGCATGGGGGGTTAACTCGCCTCTGGCCTCTGCCGATGGTCGATGGTGCTCGCGGCTCAGATGTTGGGGTCGAAGGTGAAGATCACCAGGGTGCCCAGCAGCACGGTGAAGACCGTGGCGGTGCCCATGAGCCCCTTGAGCCAGAGCCGGGTCGAGTCCTTCTCGGCGTAGTCGTTGATGACCTGACGCATGCCGTTGGCGCCGTGCAGCATGGCGAGCCAGAGCATCGTGAGGTCCCAGACCTGCCAGAACGGCGAGGCCCAGCGGCCGGCCACGAAGGCGAAGCCGATCTTGGAGACGCCGCCGTCGAGCACCAGCATGATCAGCAGGTGGCCGAGGATCAGCACGACCAGGACGACACCGGACAGGCGCATGAAGAGCCAGGCCAGCATCTCGAAGTTGGTCCGGGTGCGGCGCGGCGTCTTCTTGGTCCGCTTGCGCGGCGGCTCGATGACGAACGCGTCGGCCGGATTGCCGGTGCCGAGGCCCTTGCCGGTGTGCGCCTGGTTGGAGGGGACCACCACAGCGTCGGAGATTTCCGTGGACATCAGTCAGCTCACTTCCCGAACCAGTCGACCAGCGTGTGCTGCAGGATCGGGTAGAAGGCGCCGGCCATCAGGACGACCCAGACTCCGACCACCGTCCAGAGCATCTGCTTCTGGTACTTCGGGCCCTTCGACCAGAAGTCCACGGCGACGACCCGCAGGCCGTTCAGGGCGTGGAACAGGATGGCGGCCACGAGGCCGTACTCCATCAGGTTCACGAGAGGAGTCTTGTACGTCTGGATGACGGTGTCGTAGGACTCCGGCGACACTCGCACCAGTGCGGTGTCCAGGACGTGGGCGAACAGGAAGAAGAAGATGAGGACGCCGGTGACTCGATGAGCCACCCAGCTCCACATGCCTTCCCGGCCGCGGTACAGCGTTCCAGCCGGCACGGAAAAACCCTCCGGAAGCGATTGGGGGCTCGGCCGGCTTCGGTGTCGGTCAGCCCGGCCGGGTACGGTCCTCCGGCCGCGAGCATCCTATCGACGCCGTCTCGGGAACCGCCTCCGGGGGCCCCAGGTGTGATCAATCAGGCACGACTGGCCTAGTTCGGCGGGAACCGGACCCTTATCGGGCACTTTGGGTGATCGGTCGATTGCGCTACGGTGTCCCATCCGCCGCCGCCGACACCCCTCCGAGGCATCTGTGCCGCATCGTCCCCGAGCGTCCGTCGTCCCCCTCCTGTGCGTGCTGGCGCTCGCCACGGGCTGCACCACGGTCGGCGGGCCGTCCGACGGCCGGGCCGTGCCGGTGCGCGAACTGTCCGCTGCCGAACTGCGGACCGCCGCGGTGACCGGCGCCGACCTCGGCACCGGCTACGCGGTGACGGTCATGGCGCCCGGTCACGGTGACACCGGGCAGGGCTCCGGGCGGGAGACGTCGGACGTCCCGGCCTGTCAGCCGCTGCTGGACGCCGTGGCACCCGGCGGCGGCGCGGGCCCGGGCACCGCCCCGCCCGGCGCGGGGCTGCCGTACGCGGAGACCGATCTGAGCGTGGCCCGGTCCGCCGACCCCGCGGGCGCGGCGTACGGCGCCCTGGTGGGCTACCGCTCGGGGCGGGCCGCGCAGGTGCAGGCGGAGCTGGAGAAGCTGTTCGGCCCGTGCGCCGTCTTCACCTCGACGGCGCCGCCGCCACCGGCGGAGCGGGGGAAGAAGGGGGTGCAGTCGACGCACACCCGGCACCGGCTGGCCCAGGCCGACACGCCCACGCCCGAGGGAGCGGACGCGGCGACCGGATTCACCCTCACGAATGAATCGGGTACGGCCGTGCTGTCCCAGCGGGCCGTGCTGACCCGGGTCGGTCCCGCGCTCGCGGTGTTCACCACCTTCGGCGTCTCCACCGAGCCGGCCGCGGCACCGGACGAGCGGATCGTGCGGCAGCAGGTGGCGAAGCTGCGGGCGGCCCAGGCCAGGAAGTGAGGGGCCGCCCGGACGGGTCGGCGGGGGCCGGCGGCTCAGTGCGCGCCGGCCTCCGAATGGGTGGCGACGAGGTGCTCCAGCCGGGTGAGGGCGATCCGGCGCAGCTCGTCGGCCGCGACCAGGCGCTCCTCGTCCGGCTCGTTGGCGAGCCGGGTGCGGATCGAGGAGAGCACGGTGTCGAGCATCTCCTCGGGCGCGACGCCCTCCAGGCAGACCACGAAGACGTGGCCGAACCTGGCCTCATACGCGGCGTGGGCCGCCCGCAGTGCGGTGTGCGCCGCCTGGCTGCCCGGGGCCCGCATGCCGAGCAGCGGCTGCGGCATCCAGCTCTCGTCCGCCAGGGCCTCGGCGAGGTCGGCCGGGCGGAGGTCGTAGGAGGCCTCGCTGGCGGCGGCCAGCAGGGACTCTATGTCGGGGTACGGCCGGTGGGCGGTGAGACGCAGGGCCCAGCGGTGGCTGCCGCAGCAGGCCAGCAGGGCCTCCTCGGCGGCGCCGGCGTCGGCCTCGTTGAAGCGGTGCAACCCGAGGAGGGTCGGCTCGGAGTTGGGGTCGAGCCGCTGTGACGGGATGTCGCTGGCCAGCGGGTCCTCCTCGTGAGGGCGGAAGGTGGCCGGTGAAGGGTCCGGGTGGAGCAGGTGAAGTATGGGGCTGCGGGACGGCGGCCGGCGCCTGTCGGGCAGCGGCTCAACGGTAGTTGAGCGATCATCAGTTGGGGAGGGCGCACGCGGATTTCATCCGAACGAGCTATCAAGTTGTGACGTTGACACCTTCGTGTCAGCGCCCTCCCCGTCTTCGTCTGCTAACGGGCCGCGGACGCTCAGGTGCAGCGCGTCCCGGCGGCCGGCATCGTGCCCGCGGTCAGGTAGGCCTCCAGGGCCTGGTCGATGCAGGCGTTGCCCTTGCCGAACGCGCCGTGGCCCTCGCCCACCCGGGTCAGCAGGGTGGCACTGGCGAAGCCCTTGGCCAGCGCCTCGGCGGCGGCGTACGGGGTGGCCGGGTCACCGGTGGAGCCGACGACCAGGATCGGGTCGGCGCCCTCGGCCCGGATGGTGTGCGGCTTCTCGGGGCTCTGGAACGGCCAGCCGTTGCACGAGGACTCGGTGAAGTCCTGCACGTCGACGCCCTTGGTGAGCAGCGGGGCCTGCTCCTGGAGCTGCTTGACGGCCTGCTGGGCGCGCTCGGCCGTGGGGGCCGGGGCGGAGCCGTCGGCGCAGGAGATCGCCGCGTGCGCCTCCTCCATCGGGGAGTAGTGGCCGTTCTCGTCGCGCTCGTCGTAGTCGTCGGCGAAGGCGAGCAGGACGTCGCCCTTGCCGTTCTTCATCGCGACGGAGAGCGCGACGCGCAGGTACTGCCAGGTGCTGTTCTCGTCGCCGTAGAGCGCGCCGCGCACGCCCGTCCAGGCGAGGTCGCTGCCGACCTTGCGGCCGTCCTTGGTGGGCAGCGGGTGGTCGCGCAGACCGTCCAGGAAGTCGGCGGCCTTCTTGGCGGCCTGGCCCGAGTCCTTGCCCAGCGGGCACTCGGCCGCGTGGTTGTCGACGCAGTCGGCGGCGAAGCGCTCGAAGGACTTCTCGAAGCCGGCCTGCTGCTTGACGACCGAGTCGAGCTCGTCGGCGGCGGGGTCGACGGCGCCGTCCAGGACGAGGCGGCCGGCGTTCTTCGGGAACTCCTCGGCGTACAGCGAGCCGAGGTAGGTGCCGTAGGAGACGCCCAGGTAGTTGAGCTTCTTGTCGCCGACGGCGGCGCGCAGCACGTCCATGTCGCGGGCGGAGTTGCGGGTGCCGACGAAGGCCAGCAGCTTGCCGGACTTGGCCTGGCAGGCGGCGATGAACTCGGCGTTCTGCCGGTCGGACTGGGCCTTGCGGGCGGCCGGGTCGAGCGGCGAGTCGACCTGGGCCTCGGCGTCGCGCTGCTTGTCGTCCAGGCAGGCGATCGGGGAGCTGGCACCGGTGCCGCGCGGGTCGAAGCCGACCACGTCGAAGCGGCTGTGCAGGGGGCCGGCGAAGTCCTTGGCGCCGTACTTGACCATCTCGACGCCGGAGGCGCCCGGGCCGCCGGGGTTGACCACGAGCGAGCCGATCCGCTGGTCGGGCTTGGTGGCCGGGTACTTGACCAGCGCGAGGTCGAGCGCGTCCTTGGCCGGGTCGGCGTAGTCCAGCGGGACGTGCAGCTTGCCGCACAGCATGGCGGAGACGTCGGCCTTGGCGTCCGCGGCCTTCGGGTCCGGCGGGCAGGGGGCCCAGGTGATCTGCTGGGCGTAGAAGGGCTTGAGCGCCGGGTCGTCCGCCCCGGTCGGCTTCGGCGCCGGGGTGGCCGTCGCGGTGGCGGCGGCGGGCGCCGGGCTGCCGGCGGCCTTGTCCTGGGCCGTCGGGGCGTTGTCGTTGCAGGCGGAGGTGAGGAGCAGGGTGCCGGCTGCCAGGGCGGTCAGCAGGACCCGTGGGCGGGCGGCCCGGTTGATGTTCATCGCACGTGTGTATCACTGCCGGGTGATGCCGTGGATCAACGGGTGCCGGGCTGCCCGCCGGGGCTCTGATCAGGCGCGATGCACCTTGTGGTTGGCGGCCTGGGCACGCGGCCGGACGACCAGCAGGTCGATGTTCACGTGCGACGGGCGGGTGACGGTCCAGGCGACGGTGTCGGCGACGTCCTCCGACGTCAGCGGCTCGGCGACGCCAGCGTAGACGGCCTCCGCCTTCGCCTCGTCGCCGCCGAAGCGGGTGAGCGCGAAGCCCTCGGACTTCACCATGCCGGGGGCGATCTCGATCACCCGGATCGGCTCGCCGCACAGCTCCAGCCGCAGCGTCGCCGCGATGGTGTGCGCGGCGTGCTTGGCCGCGACGTACCCGCCGCCGCCCTCGTACGCGGCCAGCGCGGCGGTCGAGGAGAGCACCAGGACGGTGCCGTCGCCGGTGGCTCGCAGGGCGGGCAGCAGGGCCTGCGTCACGTGCAGCACGCCGAGCACGTTCACCTCGTACATGGCGCGCCAGTCGGCCGGGTCGCCGTGCTCGACCGAGTCGGCGCCGAGCGCCCCGCCGGCGTTGTTCACCAGGACGTCGACCCGGCCGACCTCGGCGGCGAAGGTGTCCACGGCCGCCCGATCGGTGACGTCCAGGGTGAAGGCCCGGCCGCCGATCTCCTTGGCGAGCGCCTCGATGCGCTCGGTGCGCCGGGCGGTCAGCACCACGTCGAATCCCTCGGCGGCCAGCCGGCGGGCCGTCGCCGCGCCGATCCCGCTGCTGGCACCGGTGACCACGGCCACCTTCTGCTCGGTCATTGCCACTCCCTGGGGCTTGTCGGTGTAGGGGTACGCACTTCGGTCGTCAGTCCGATCATCTCAACCGCGTCGGCTCCCCGGTCTCCGGCCCGGCAGGCCCTACATTGCGAGCAACGAGCCCCAGCCCGCCGAGCCCCGTGGAGGGACCCATGGCAGCCGAGCCGCGCCGTGCCGAGTCAGGCTTCCCGATCGAGCCGCTGTACGGACCGGAGGCGCTGGCCGGGTGGGATCCGGGGAGCCGGCTCGGGAGGCCGGGGGAGTTCCCGTACACCCGGGGCGTCTACCCGTCGATGTACACCGGCCGGCCGTGGACGATGCGCCAGTACGCGGGCTTCGGCACCGCGGCCGAGTCCAACGCCCGCTACCGGCAGCTGATCGCCGGCGGCGGCACCGGGCTCTCGGTGGCCTTCGACCTGCCCACCCAGATGGGCTACGACTCGGACGCGGCGCTCGCCGCGGGGGAGGTCGGCAAGGTCGGGGTGGCCGTCGACAGCGTCGAGGACATGGCGGTGCTGTTCGACGGGATCCCGCTGGGCGAGGTGTCCACCTCGATGACCATCAACGCGCCGGCCGGCCTGCTGCTGCTCCTCTACCAGCTCGTGGGCGAGGCCCAGGGGGTGGCGCCGGCCCGGCTCACCGGGACGATCCAGAACGACGTGCTGAAGGAGTACATCGCGCGCGGCACCTACATCTTCCCGCCGGCCCCCTCGCTGCGGCTGGTCGCGGACGTGTTCCGGTACTGCCGGGCGGAGATCCCGCGCTGGAACACCATCTCGATCTCCGGCTACCACATGGCCGAGGCCGGGGCCGGTCCGGCGCAGGAGATCGCCTTCACGCTGGCCAACGGCATCGCGTACGTGCGCACCGCGCTCGCCGCCGGGATGGCCGTCGACGACTTCGCGCCCCGGCTCTCCTTCTTCTTCGTGGCCCGCACCACGCTGCTGGAGGAGGTCGCCAAGTTCCGCGCCGCGCGCCGCATCTGGGCCCGGGTGATGCGCCAGGAGTTCGGCGCCCGGGACCCCCGCTCGCAGATGCTGCGCTTCCACACCCAGACCGCCGGGGTGCAGCTCACCGCCCAGCAGCCCGAGGTCAACCTCGTCCGGGTCTCCGTGCAGGCGCTCGCCGCCGTGCTCGGCGGCACCCAGTCGCTGCACACCAACAGCTTCGACGAGGCGATCGCGCTGCCCACCGAGAAGGCCGCCCGGCTCGCCCTGCGCACCCAGCAGGTGCTCGCGTTCGAGACCGACGTGACCGCCACCGTCGACCCGTTCGCCGGCTCCTACGTCGTCGAGTCGCTGACCGACGAGGTGGAGGCCGCGGCCCTCGCCCTGATGGCCCGGGTGGAGGAGCTGGGCGGCGCGGTGGCCGCGATCGAGAGCGGCTACCAGAAGGCGGAGATCGAGCGCACCGCCTACCGCGTCCAGCAGGAGACCGACGCCGGAGAGCGGACGGTGGTCGGTGTCAACCGTTTCCAGCTGGACGCCGAGGAGCCGTACCAGCCGCTGCGGGTCGACCCGGCGATCGAGCGGCAGCAGGCCGAGCGCCTCGCCCGGCTGCGCGCGGAGCGTGACGCGACCGCGGTGGACCGGACGCTGAACGCGCTGCGTCGGACCGCCGAAGGAGGGGAGAACGTGCTCTACCCCATGAAGGACGCACTGGCGGCCCGCGCTACCGTCGGCGAGGTGTGCGACGCGCTGCGCGAGGTTTGGGGCACCTACGCGCCGGTGGAACGCTTCTGACTATCCGTCAAACAGGCAAGGGCCGTGACCGTCGCCCCGGGTGATCGTTGCACAGGACAAGCAACCCGGGGAAGGCGGCTGAAACGAGATGTCATACCCACCTGCTCGGCCGGTATGCGCCCATCCGGGGACTAATTTTCCGGAAGTCGGGCCAAAAACCCCCGACAGGCCTACGCTTGGGGAGATGAACCGTCCTGAGCCCGCTCAGCCGGGCGCCACTCTGGCCGCTGCCCGCCCCGCCGCCGAACTGCGCGCCCGGGTCAAGAGGCTCGAGCCCGAGCTGATCGCCTTCCGCCGCGATCTGCACCGGCACCCGGAGCTGGGCCGCCAGGAGTTCCGCACCACCGGCCTGATCCGCGACCGGCTGGTGGCGGCCGGGCTCGCCCCCCGGGTGCTGCCCGGCGGCACCGGTCTGATCGTCGACATCGTCCCCGCCGGGACGGCCGCCGGCACCGGGATCCTCGCCTTCCGCGCCGACATCGACGCACTGCCGATCGACGACGCCAAGACCGACGTCCCCTACCGCTCGACCGTCCCCGGCCGGGCCCACGCCTGCGGCCACGACGTGCACACCGCGGTCGTGCTCGGCACCGCGCTGGTGCTGGCCGACGCCGCCCGCAGCGGCGAGCTGCGCCGCCCGGTCCGGCTGGTGTTCCAGCCGGCCGAGGAGGTCATGCCCGGCGGCGCGCTGGACGTCATCAAGGCCGACGGGATGGACGGCGTCGAGCGCATCTTCGCCGTGCACTGCGACCCGAAGGTCGAGGTGGGCCGCATCGCGCTGCGCACCGGGGCCATCACCTCCGCCTGCGACCGCCTGGTGCTCCACCTGGACGGCCCCGGCGGGCACACCGCCCGGCCGCACCTGACCACCGACCTGGTGACCGCGATCGCCCGGATGGCCGCCGACCTGCCGGCCGCGTTCGCCCGTCGGATGGACCCGCGGTGGGGCGTCAGCCTGGTCTGGGGCCGGATCGCCTCCGGCTCCGCGCCCAACGTCATCCCGCAGCACGCCGAGCTGGAGGGCACCATCCGCTGCCTGGAGCTGGACGGCTGGCGCGAGGCGCCGGACGTCCTGCACGACCTGATCGCCAAGGTTGCCGAGACCTACCGGGCGAAGTGGACGCTCGACTACCACCGCGGGGTGCCGCCGGTGGTGAACGAGGCGGTCTCCGTCGCCCTCCTGGAGGAGGCCATGACGGCCCGGTTCGGCCGGGGCGGCGAGCAGGTGGTCGAGGGCACCGAACAGAGCCTGGGCGGAGAGGACTTCTCCTGGTACCTGGAGCACGCTCCGGGCGCGCTGGCCCGGCTGGGCGTCCGCGCCCCCGGCGACACCTCCGTCCGCGACCTGCACCAGGGCCGCTTCGACGTGGACGAGCGGGCGATCGGGATCGGTGCGGAGCTGTTCGCGGCGCTGGCGCTGGAGGCCCACGGGAGCTGACCCGCATCCGCGCATGTTCGGCCGTCGCGTGGCGGATCCGTCGGGATCCGGGGTTTTGGCGCTGTTCCGTAAACTGGAGCGCATCAGTTCCGGATCACCGTCCGCGCACGGGAAATGGGCCTCGGGGCGACCGTCAGACCACGGTTTGATAACAACCCGAATGCTCCGGCACCCCGTAACACAACCGTGTTCTACGCGCGTTACGGTGGCGTCCGACCACGCTAATCGGGTGCGTGTGAGAAGGAGAAACTCCCTTGCGCCGTTCAATGAAGCTCGCCGCGGTTGTGCTCTCGGGTTCCCTGGGCATGGCCTCGCTCGCCGCTTGCGGCGCAAAGAGCACTGACAACACCTCCTCCGGCTCGTCCTCCGACGGCGGCCTCAAGGTCGGTATGGCCTACGACATCGGTGGCCGTGGCGACCAGTCGTTCAACGACTCCGCCGCCCGCGGTCTCGACAAGGCCAAGTCCGACCTCGGCGTCTCGGTCACCGAGGCCGAGGCCAAGGCCGGCGAGGCCGAGGCGGACAAGGAGACCCGCCTCAAGAACCTGATCGACGCCGGCTACAAGACCGTCATCGCGGTCGGTTTCGTGTACCAGCCGGCCGTCAACAAGGTCGCCAAGGACAACCCGGACGTCAAGTTCGCGATCATCGACTCGCACGACGACGCCCAGCCGGCCAACGTCACCTCGCTGGTCTTCGCCGAGCAGGAGGGCTCCTACCTCGCCGGTGTGGCCGCCGCGCTGAAGAGCAAGGCCAAGCACGTCGGCTTCATCGGCGGTGTGCAGACCGAGCTGATCAAGAAGTTCGAGGCCGGTTACCGTGCGGGCGTCAAGTCCGTCGACCCGAACATGCCGGTTGAGGTCACCTACCTCACCACGCCCCCGGACTTCTCCGGCTTCGCCTCGCCCGACAAGGGCAAGGAGGCCGCGCAGGGCCAGCTCGACAAGGGCGCGGACGTCATCTACTCCGCCGCCGGCTCCTCCGGCAACGGCGCCATCGAGGCCGTCGCCAACAAGCAGGGCGCCCTGGCCATCGGCGTCGACTCCGACCAGGCCGCCCAGCCGGCCCTGGCGAAGTACAAGAACAGCATCCTCACCTCGATGGTGAAGAACGTCGACAACGCGGTCTTCGCCTACATCCAGTCGGTCAAGCAGGGTGCCCCGTTCACCGGCACCAAGCTCTTCGACCTGAAGGCCGACGGTGTCCAGCTCGCCACCACCGGTGGCAAGATCGACGACATCAAGACCCAGCTGGACGCCGCCGCCAACGCGATCAAGACCGGCGCCACCACCGTCCCGACCGCGCCCGCCCAGTAAGGCACCGCGCGGCCCGGACGTCGTAGCGGCTGCCGCCTGCCCGGCAGCGCGATGATGGGCACAGCAACACGGGAGGGGCCCGGCAGGGTGCGCTCAACGCGTACCCCCGGGCCCTCTCCCGTCCCCCCTCGCTTCCCCGTTCCCCCCTTTTGGCCCTCCCAGCGCAACGACGCGCCTCCAGACCACCAGGAGATCGCCATCACCGCATCCGATCCCGTCCCCCTGCGCAAGGACGGAACCCCCAGCGCGGGGACGGCGACAACGGCCGTCGAACTGCGCGGCATCACCAAGCGCTTCCCCGGCGTCGTGGCCAACCACGACATCAACCTCACCGTCCGCGGTGGCACCGTGCACGCCCTCATGGGTGAGAACGGCGCCGGCAAGTCGACGCTGATGAAGATCCTCTACGGCATGCAGAAGCCGGACGAGGGCACCATCGCGATCAACGGCGAGCAGTGCGAGTTCAATTCCCCGGGCGACGCCATCGCCCGCGGCATCGGCATGGTGCACCAGCACTTCATGCTCGCCGACAACCTCACGGTGTGGGAGAACGTCGTCCTCGGCGGCGAGAGCCTCTACGGCATCGGCGCCAAGGCCAAGGCGAAGATCAAGGAGATCTCCGACCAGTACGGTCTGGGCGTGCGCCCGGACGCGCTGGTCGAGGACCTCGGCGTCGCCGACCGCCAGCGCGTCGAGATCCTCAAGGTGCTCTACCGCGGCGCCCGGATCCTGATCCTCGACGAGCCCACCGCCGTCCTCGTCCCGCAGGAGGTCGACGCGCTGTTCGACAACCTGCGGGAGCTGAAGTCCGAGGGCGTCACCGTCATCTTCATCTCGCACAAGCTGCACGAGGTGCTCGCGGTCGCCGACGCGATCAGCGTCATCCGCCGCGGCACCACGGTCGGCGACGCGGACCCGAAGTCCGTGACCGCCCGCCAGCTCGCCGAGATGATGGTCGGCGCCGAGCTGCCCTCCCCGGAGAGCCGCGAGTCGACCGTCACCAGCACCGAGATGCTGAACGTCCAGGGCCTGCGGATCGCCAAGACCGACGCCGAGGGCATCGAGCGCGTCGTCCTCGACGACATCTCGCTGACCATCCGCAAGGGCGAGGTCCTCGGCATCGCCGGTGTCGAGGGCAACGGCCAGGCCGAACTGGTCGAGGCCATCATGGGCATGCTCCCGCTGGACGCCGGCACCGTCACCCTCGACGGCAAGGACCTGTCCGGCAGCCTCACCCGCGCCCGCCGCGAGGCCGGCATCGGCTACATCCCCGAGGACCGCCACCGCCACGGCCTGCTGCTGGAGGCCCCGCTCTGGGAGAACCGGATCCTCGGTCACGTCACCGAGAAGCCGAACTCCAACGGCCCGCTGCTCGACCCGGCCGGGGCCCGGCAGGACACCTGGCGCATCGTCCAGGAGTTCGACGTCCGCACCCCGGGCATCGAGGTCACCGCGGCCTCCCTCTCCGGCGGCAACCAGCAGAAGCTGATCATCGGCCGCGAGATGGCCCACGACCCCAAGCTGCTGATCGCCGCGCACCCCACCCGCGGCGTGGACGTCGGCGCGCAGGCGCAGATCTGGGAGCACATCCGGGTCGCGCAGCGCAACGGCCTGGCCGTGCTGCTGATCTCCGCCGACCTGGACGAGCTCATCGGCCTCTCCGACACCATCCGGGTCATCTACCGCGGCCGCCTGGTCGCCGACGCCGACCCGGCGACCGTGACCGCCGAGGACCTGGGCACCGCGATGACCGGTGCGGCCCGCGGCCACCTGGAGTCCGACCCGGAGGCCGTCGCCGCGGCGCAGGCCGTCGCGGCCGAGGGCACCACGGTCGAGGACGCGCACCCGCACACCGACACCGCCGACGACGCCGAGGCGGGGGAGTAACCCACATGACCAGTCCCAACCCCCCTGCCGCCAAGCGCAGCCTGGCGCAGCGGATCAGCGGTGAGCGGATCGTGTTCGCACTGGCGGCGCCGGTGCTCGCGGTCGTGCTCTCGGTGACGATCTGCTCGATCCTGCTGGCGACCTCGGGCAAGAACCCGTTCGACGCGTGGAACGTGATGATCACGTACGCCACCAAGTCGGACGGCCAGGTGGCGATCCTCAACCGGGCCACCACCTACTACCTGGCCGCCGCGGCCGCCGCGTTCGGGTTCCGGATGAACCTGTTCAACATCGGCGTCGAGGGCCAGTACCGCGTCGCGGCGCTGTTCACGGCGTACGTCGGCAGCCAGATCGACCTGCCGTCGTTCATCCAGGTCCCGCTGCTGCTGATCACCGCCATGCTGGCCGGTGGCCTGTACGCGTCGATCGCCGGTGCGCTGAAGGTCTTCCGCGGCGTCAGCGAGGTCATCGCGACCATCATGCTGAACGCCATCTCGATCGCGATCGTCGGTCTGCTCCTCGTCCCGGGCATCTTCGCCCCGAAGGTCAGCAGCACCAGCAACTCGATCCAGACCAGCCCGGTCTCGCAGTCCAGCCACTTCTTCTCGATCAACACGGCCGGCGGTCCCCTCTGGGGCTTCCTGTTCATCGCGATCCTGGTCGGCGTGGTCTTCCAGTTCGTGCTGACCCGCACCCGCTTCGGCTTCGACCTGCGCGCCACCGGCCGCTCGGAGAGCGCCGCGACCGCGTCCGGCGTGAACGTCAAGCGGATGGTCATGATCTCGATGGCCGTCTCCGGCGCCATCGCCGGTCTGATCGGCCTGCCCGAACTGCTGCAGAACTCGTTCTACTTCGGCCAGAGCTTCCAGGCCGGTCTCGGCTTCCTCGGGATCTCGGTCGCGCTGCTGGGCCGCAACAGCCCGCTCGGCATGGCCTTCGCGGCGCTGCTGTTCGCGTTCCTGGACGCCACCGGCTCGCAGCTGCCGCTGAACGGCGGCTTCCCGTTCGAGATCGTCGCGGTCATGCAGGGCACCATCGTCATCTGCGTCGTCGTCGCGTACGAGCTCGTGCGCCGCTACGGCCTGAAGCGCCAGCAGCAGAAGGTCGGCGCCCAGCTCGCCGCCCAGCTCGCGGCCACGGAGAAGAAGGAGGTGTCCGCATGAGCACGGCTACCGCTGCCGCTCGTCCCAAGGCGCCCGGTGCGCCCGCCAAGAAGCGCAAGCTGTCCTGGCCGGTCGTGCTGCTGCTGATCGCCGGCGCCCTCGCGCTCTTCTCCGCCGTGGGCATGGCCACCGGCAACCACTCGCTGACCTCCTCCGGGCAGATCACCGCCGCGCTCAGCGCCGCGGTGCCGATCGGCATGGCCGGTCTCGGCGGTCTGTGGTCCGAGCGGGCCGGCGTGGTCAACATCGGCCTCGAAGGCATGATGGTCGCCGGCACCTTCTGCGGCGCCTGGGCCGGCTACCTGGTGAACCCGTGGGTCGGCCTGCTGGCCGGCATGGCCGGCGGCGCGCTCGGCGGCCTGCTGCACGCGCTCATCACCGTCACCTTCGGCGTCGACCACATCGTCTCCGGCGTCGGCATCAACCTGCTGATCCCCGGCATCTGCGCGTACGTCAACCGGATCTACTACAAGGACTACGTCGCCGTCGGTGCCGGCGCCAACCAGTCCCCGCCGGCCGACCCGCTGCCGTACATCACCATCCCGGGCCTGTCGCCCTGGCTGCAGGGCATCGAGAAGCACCACTGGTTCTTCGTCTCGGACCTCGCCGGCGTGATCGGCGGCATGGTCACCAACATCTCGGTGGTCGTGGTCCTGGCCGGTGCGCTGATCGTGGTCAGCTACTTCGCGCTCTGGCGCACGGTCTTCGGCCTGCGGCTGCGCTCCTGCGGCGAGAACCCGACCGCGGCCGAGTCGCTGGGCGTCAACGTCTACAAGTACAAGTACCTGGCGGTCGTGGCCTCCGGCGCCTTCGCGGGCCTCGGCGGCGCCTACCTCTCACTGGTCGCCGCGCACTTCTACAAGGACGGCCAGACCAACGGCCGCGGCTTCATCGGCCTCGCGGCGATGATCTTCGGCAACTGGATGCCGGGCGGGCTCTCCATGGGCGCCGGGCTGTTCGGCTTCACCGACAGCCTCCAGCTCCGTGACCCGCAGTCGGTGCACGTGCTGCTCCTGACCGTCTCCATCGCGATGGGCCTCCTCGCGCTGTGGCAGCTGTACCGCCGCAAGTACACCTCCGCGGTGATCTCGCTGGTGGTCGCCGGCGGCCTCGGCGCCTGGTACGCGCTCACCGACGAGGTGCAGCGCCCGCTGATCGTCGCGACGCCGTACGTGATCACCCTCGTGGTGCTCTCGCTGGCCTCGCAGCGCCTGCGGATGCCGAAGGCGGACGGCCAGATCTACCGCAAGGGCCAGGGCAAGTGACGGCCCCCGCGATCGACTGGGAGCGGCTGCGCGAGGCCGCGCGCGAGGCGATGACCCGCGCGTACGCGCCGTACAGCAAGTTCCCGGTCGGCGCGGCCGCGCTGGTGGACGACGGGCGGCTGGTCACCGGCTGCAACGTCGAGAACGCCTCGTACGGGCTCGGTCTGTGCGCCGAGTGCGGGCTGGTGTCCGCGCTGCACGCCAGTGGCGGCGGTCGGCTGACCGCGTTCACGTGCGTGGACGGCTCCGGCGAGCTGCTGATGCCGTGCGGGCGCTGCCGCCAGCTGCTGTACGAGCACGGAGGGCCCGACCTGCTGGTCGACCTGGCCTCCGGCGTGAAGCCGATGAGCGAAGTCCTGCCCGAAGCGTTCGGGCCGGAGCGGCTCTAGCATCTGCATTTGTTACGCGCGTAGAGTGTCGCGAGTGGGCCGAAACCCGGTCATCTCGCGACACTCTTCGCTTTTTGAATCCCCTCTTGGAGCACGCATGGACGCCATCTCCGTCATCAGGACCAAGCGCGACCGCGGAGAGCTGAGCGACGCTCAGATCGACTGGGTCATCGACGCCTACACCCGCGGCGAGGTCGCCGACGAGCAGATGTCCGCCCTGGCCATGGCCATCCTGCTGAACGGCATGAAGCCGCGCGAGATCAGCCGCTGGACCGAGGCCATGATCCGTTCCGGTGTCCGGATGGACTTCTCCTCGCTCCCGCTGCCCACCAGCGACAAGCACTCCACCGGCGGTGTCGGCGACAAGATCACCCTCCCGCTCGCCCCGCTGGTCGCCGCCTGCGGCGCCGCCGTCCCGCAGCTCTCCGGCCGCGGCCTCGGCCACACCGGCGGCACCCTCGACAAGCTGGAGTCCATCCCGGGCTGGCGGGCGCTGCTCTCCAACGACGAGATGATGGACGTCCTGCGCGGCGCCGGCGCCGTCATCTGCGCCGCCGGCGACGGCCTCGCGCCCGCCGACAAGAAGCTGTACGCGCTGCGCGACGTCACCGGCACCGTCGAGGCCATCCCGCTGATCGCCTCCTCGATCATGTCCAAGAAGATCGCCGAGGGCACCGGCGCGCTCGTCCTCGACGTCAAGGTCGGCTCCGGCGCGTTCATGAAGAACATCGACGACGCCCGCGAGCTCGCCCGCACCATGGTCGGCCTCGGCACCACCGCCGGCGTCAACACCGTCGCCCTGCTCACCGACATGTCGACCCCGCTCGGCCTCACCGCCGGCAACGCGCTGGAGGTCCGCGAGTCGGTCGAGGTGCTGGCGGGCGGCGGCCCGGCCGACGTCGTCGAGCTCACCCTCGCGCTCGCCCGCGAGATGCTCGCCGCGGCCGGCGTGCACGGCAAGGACCCGGCGGACGCGCTGCGCGACGGCTCGGCGATGGACCACTGGCGCCGCATGATCACCGCCCAGGGCGGCGACGTCGACGCACCGCTGCCGGTCGCCCGCGAGCAGCACGTCATCCCGGCCCCCGCCTCCGGTGTGCTCACCACGCTCGACGCGTACGCCGTCGGCGTCAGCGCCTGGCGCCTGGGCGCCGGCCGCGCCCGCAAGGAGGACCCGGTGCAGGCCGGGGCCGGCATCGAGATGCACGCCAAGCCCGGTGACACCGTCGTGGCCGGCCAGCCGCTGCTGACCCTGCACACCGACACCCCCGAGCGCTTCGAGTACGCCATCGAGGCCCTCGCCGGCGGCATCGAGGTCGCCCCGGCGGGCACCGCGTTCACCCCGAACCCGATCGTCCTCGACCGCATCGCGTAGTCGCCGGACGGGCACTGGGCCCGGTCGGCGCGGCGCGGGTGCGCCGGGCCGGCCGGGCCCGATGTGCGTGGGTCAGCCGACGGTGGCGAGGGTGACCTTGAGGAACTCCTCCGGGGCCTCCTGGATCAGGTCGTGGCCCACGGGGAGGACGTGCACCGTCCAGGCCGGGTCGTCGCGCAGACGGCCGTAGGTGTCCAGGAACGGCGTGCCCTCGAAGCGCTCGGCGTGGATGTAGACGCGGCGGGCGACGGAGTCCGCGGCGCCTGTGAGCCGGACCGGCTGCAGCAGGGCGGCCATCGGGTGGACGGTCGCGCGCGGGTCGAGGGCGGGGTGCAGGCCGACCATGGTGTGCCCGTTCCCGGCGGCGGCCCCGGCCAGGTACCGCTGCTTCCAGAGCTCGTTGGCGATCCCGTGGGCCGACTCGCCGTCGCGCGGGACGAACGCGTCCGCGTAGAGCAGGGCGCAGACCCGCTCCGGCACCCGGTCGGCCACCCCGGAGATCACCATGCCGCCGTAGCTGTGCCCGACCAGCACGGCGTCGTCGATCCGCTCGGCCTCCAGCAGCCCGACCACGTCCTGGACGTGCGTGTCCAGATTGATCGCCCCGTTGTTCAGGTGCCCGCGCTCACTGACCCCGCTCAGCGTCACCGGATGCACCTCGTGCCCGGCCGCACGCAGCCCCTCGGTCAGTGGCCGGTACCACCAGCCGCCGTGCAGGACGCCGGGGACGAGGACGAAGGTGGCCATGATGGATTCCTCTGCTGTTCGTACGAACTGACGGAGGAAAACCTACGGCCGGGCCGGGCGGGGTGTCAGGCGCAGGTGAGCAGACCGCTGGTGTCGAGGGTCCACGGGCCGACGGTGATCGTGGCGCCGAAGTCGAACTTCTCGTGGGACGCGTAGCCGCGCTCCGGGTGCACGATGCCGGTTCCGCCGCGGGGGTCGATGAGCAGGTGGACCGGGATGCCCATCGCCGCGTAGTCGCGGACCTTGTCGTGGTAGTCGTTGTCGGGATTGGACTCGGAGACGACTTCCACGGCGAGCAGCACCTCGTGCGGGAGAACCGCCGGCTGCTCTCCCGCCAGGGTGGCCTCGGGGAAGACCATCAGATCCGGGTTACGCAGCTGGCCGGGGCCTATCGGCGCTGGCTGTCAAGAGCCCGGGACTGCTCTTCGAGTGGTATGGGCCTGGCGGGTCGCGTACAGGGTGACGGCGGCGGCGAGGGTCATGGCGGTGAGGCCTACGGCGGCGGCGCCGGGCCAGCCGGTGGCGTGGTAGGCGTCGGCGCCGATCGTGCCGCCGAGGCTGTTGCCCAGGTAGTAGGCGATCAGGTAGAGGGCGGAGGCCTGGGCGCGGCCCTCCGTCGCGGTGCGGCCGACGGCGGACGAGGCGGTGGCGTGGCCGGCGAAGAAGCCGGCGGTGATCAGGACCAGGCCGAGCAGGGCGCAGACCAGGGAGCCGGCCAGGGACAGCAGGAGCCCGGCGGCCGTCACGCCGATGGAGACGTAGAGGGCGCCGCGGCGGCCCAGGCGGCCGGAGAGCCGGCCGGCGGCGGCCGAGGTGCCGGTGCCGACCAGGTAGACGACGAAGATCGAGGCGGCGACCGACTCGGGCAGGTGGAAGGGGGCGCCGATCAGCCGGTAGCCGACGGTGTTGTAGACCGCGCCGAACACGGCCATGAACAGCAGCCCGAGCGCGTACAGCCGGACCAGCAGCGGGTTGCGCAGGTGCCGTCCGACGGTCCGGGCGAGGGCGCGCGGGTCCACCGGGGCCGGGGTGAAGTGCCGGGCGGCGGGGATGAGCAGTCGGAACGCGAGCACCGCGAGCAGCGCGAGGACGGCGGAGGAGGCGAGGCCCCAGCGCCAGCCGAACCCGGCGGCGGTCCAGCCGGACAGCAGCCGGCCGCCCATGCCGCCGATGCTGTTGCCGGCCACGTACAGGCCCATCGCGGAGGCCAGTGCGCTCGGATGGACCTCCTCGGCGAGGTAGGCCATCGCGGTGGCGGGGAGCCCGGCGAGGGCGGCGCCCTGGAGGACGCGCAGGACGACGAGGGTGGTGAGGTCGGGCGCGAACGGCAGGGCGAGGGCGAGGGCGGAGGCGGCGAGCGTGGAGGCCGTCATCACGGCGGTGCGGCCGTACCTGTCGGACAGCGCGCTCGCGGGCAGGAGGCCGAGGGCGAGTCCGAGGGTGGCGGCGGAGGCGGTCCAGCTGGCCTGACCGGGCGTGAGGTCGAGGTCGGCGGAGAGGACCGGCAGCAGGCCCTGGGTGGAGTAGAGCAGGACGAACGTGGCGACCCCGGCGGCGAACAGGGCGAGGTTGGCGCGGCGGAACGCGCGCTGGCCGGGGCGGTGGCGGTCGTCGTGGGTCGGGACGCGGGCGGCGGAGGCATCCGGGGCGGGCACGGATGCCCTGGTATCGGCGGGCTGCATGAAGTCGACGTTAGGCCTGCCGGGTTGATGCGTCCAATGCATGAACACGCGATGATCGATGCACTGGCGCATGAGTCGAGGATGGTGGCGGGATGACCGCGAAGGAAGCGGCGAACGGCACGGAGCAGTCCCGGTACCGGCCGGCCGAGCTGGGGCCCGACCTGCCGGCCGTCCAACTGGCGCCTCGGCTGGCCCAGTTCGCGGCCGTGGCCCGGCTGGAGCACGTGACACAGGCGGCGGCGGTGCTCGGCATGCCGCAGCCGACGCTGTCGCGGTCGGTGGCGCGGCTGGAGGAGGAGCTGGGGGTGGAGCTGCTGGCCCGTCAGGGCCGGACGGTCCGGCTGACCAGGGCGGGACGGCTGCTGCTGGCCTCGGTGGAGCGGGCGCTTGCCGAGATCGAGCGCGGCGCCGAGGCGGCCCGGGCGGAGGCGGACCCGTCGGTCGGGCGGGTGGCGTTCGGCTTCCTGCACACCATGGGGACGGACGCCGTCCCCGCGCTGCTGCGCGACTTCCGGGCGGCGCACCCGCAGGTGCGGTTCCAGCTGGTGCAGGACTACGTCGGCGCGATGCTGGAACGGCTGCTGGACGGCGAGCTGGACCTGTGCCTGGTGGCGCCGCTGCCCGATGACCCGGCCTTCGCCGCCCGCCCGCTGGACGAGCAGCGGCTGCACCTGGTCGTCCCGGCGGACCACCGGCTGGCCGGGCGGCGGCGGATCCGGCTCGCGGAGGTGGCGGAGGAGACGTTCGTCGGGCTGGAGGAGGGGTACGGGCTGCGGGCGATCACGGACGGGTTCTGCGCGGAGGCCGGGTTCGTGCCGCGGCTGGCCTTCGAGGGGGAGGAGGCGGAGACGCTGCGCGGGCTGGTGGCGGCCGGGCTGGGGGTGGCGCTGTTGCCACCGGCGCTGGTGCCCCGGCCGGGGGTGGTGGACCTGGAGGTGACGGCGCCGCGGACCCGGCGGGCGATCGGGCTGGCCTGGGCGGCGGGGCGGCCGCTGACGCCGCCGGTGCGGGCGTTCCGGGACTTCGTGCTGTCGCGGCGCGGGCGGCTGCTCGAACACGACTGAGACCCGCGGATTCCGGCGCCGAACCGCGGGGCGGGGTGCGGCGAACTCCGGGGGAGGGGGGTCGCCGATCTCGCTTTCGTCCCGGGATACGGGACGGGACTGACCCGAGTGGTGGAATTCCCGGTGGACTTTCGGCGAACCGGCCGTGTGGGGAGTGGTGGGTCTACGCGCGTAGGGTCTATATTTCCGCAATGGAGAAGCAGATCCCTGTCACCACCGCGGGCACCGGCCCGCGCATCCCCACCCCCGACCAGATCCGCCGCGCGCCGAAGGTGCTCCTGCACGACCACCTCGACGGCGGGCTGCGCCCGGAGACCATCGTCGAGCTGGCCGCCGCCGTCGGCTACGCGGGCCTTCCCACCACCGACCCCAAGGAACTCGGTGAGTGGTTCCGCGAGGCCGCCGACTCCGGCTCGCTCGTCCGCTACCTGGAGACGTTCGCGCACACCTGCGCCGTCATGCAGACCCGGGACGCCCTGATCAAGGTCGCCGCGGACTGCGCCGAGGACCTCGCCGCCGACGGCGTCGTCTACGCCGAGGTCCGCTACGCCCCCGAGCAGCACCTGGAGGGCGGCCTGAGCCTGGACGAGGTCGTCGAGGCCGTCCAGGAGGGCTTTCGCCTCGGCGAGGCCAACGCCCGCGCGGCCGGCCACCGCATCCGGATCGGCACCCTGATCACCGCGATGCGGCACGCCGCCCGCTCGCAGGAGATCGCCGAGCTGGCCAACCGCCACCGGGACTCGGGCGTCGTCGGCTTCGACATCGCGGGTGCCGAGGCCGGCTACCCCCCCACCCGCCACCAGGCCGCCTTCGACTACCTCAAGGGCGAGAACAACCACTTCACCATCCACGCGGGCGAGGCCTTCGGCCTGCCGTCGATCTGGGAGGCCCTGCAGTGCTGCGGCGCCGACCGGCTCGGCCACGGCGTGCGGATCGTCGACGACATCACGGTGAACGAGGACGGCAGCGTCGAGCTCGGCCGCCTTGCCGCGTACGTGCGCGACAAGCGCATCCCGCTGGAGATGTGCCCGACCTCCAACCTCCAGACGGCCGCCGCGACCTCGTACGCCGAGCACCCGATCGGGCTGCTCAGCCGGCTGAAGTTCCGGGTCACCGTGAACACCGACAACCGCCTCATGAGCGGCACCAGCATGAGCCAGGAGTTCGGCCACCTGGTGGACGCCTTCGGCTACACGCTGGGTGACATGGAGTGGTTCACGGTGAACGCGATGAAGTCGGCGTTCCTGCCGTTCGACGAGCGGCTCGCGATGATCAGCGACGTCATCAAGCCGGGCTACGCCGAGCTCAAGGCCGAGTGGCTGTTCAGCACGGGCGGCGGCCAGGGCTGAGCGGGTCCGGAGCGGCCTCCGGGTGAGTCCCGGGTGAACGCCGCTGCCCCGCAGGGCAGTTGGCGTTCATCCGACTACTCACTCGGGTGAGTGAACGCCTTTTGGTCCTCGCACGACCGGCTCACTACGGTGTGCCAGTCATCGCCGACAGGCCGTGGCGGACGGTCCGCCGTCCGTTCCCGCGTGTCGCGTCGGCCACCGACGAGGACTCAAGGGGACGAACTCATGAAGCAGGCTCTCAAGGCCGCCGGCACCGCGGCGCTCGGCATCGCCATCGCGGCGGTCGGCGCCGGCACCGCGTCCGCGGACGCCCCCGCGCCCGGCGGCGTCGGGCTGCCCACCACGGCGCTGCAGAACCCCGCGGTCACCGGCGCGGTCACCGACACCGCAAACAAGCTGCCCGGCGGCGACAAGGTCACCAGCACCCTCGGCCCCCTGGCCCCGAGCGCCGGGCAGGCCGCCCCCGCTCCGGCCGCCCCCGCGGAGGCCGCCCCGGTCGCCGGCGTCACCCAGACGCGCGCTGCGGTGCCGAACATCCCCGGCCTCGACAAGACCCCTGTCGGCGGGCTGACCGGTGCCCTGCCGGGCCTCGGCGGCTGACCGTTCCACCCGCACGGCGACGGGCCGCGCACCCCGGTGATCCCGGTGGTGCGCGGCCCGTCGCCGTGCGTCACGGCTCCTGGGGGAGCAGGACCCAGAGCGCCAGGTAGATCAGGAACTGCGGGCCGGGCAGCAGGCAGGAAGCCAGGAAGATCAGCCGGACCGTCCAGGCCGACAGGCCGAAGCGCTCGGCGATCCCGGCGCAGACGCCGGCGATGACTCGGTTGTGACGGGGACGGGCGAGGCGCGGGCTCATGGGGCTCTCCGTGGAGTCGTGCCCGGTCCGGCCTCTCCGGCGGGCGTACTTCCATGCTCCGCCGCCGCCGGCCCGGAATCCTCCGCCCGCCAGCCGATTCGCCCGCCCCCCGTCTCACCGGCGAGGCGTACCCACGAGTCGGGGCCACCTCGGGGTCCACCCCGAGTCCCCGCGCAGGTGCCCGGCGGTTTCCAGGGGTCAGTTCGCGCGTGGGGGCTGCTGGGGCCGGGCGTAGGGGTTGTCCGCGACGGGCTGGGCGGGCGGGGTGGTCGGCGCGGGCTGGGGCGGCGGGGCCACGGGGGAGGACTGGAGCGGCTGGGCGTTCGGGTTGTAGGCCGCCGGCGCCGACGGCTGGGCCGGCTGCTGGGCCGCCGGGGTGGTGCCGCGGTTGACCACGGCCTTCACGGCGCTGGCGATCAGCAGGACCGGCAGGATGAAGGCCTGGAAGTAGATGTGGTAGACGCCGCCCTCGAAGACGAACCCCAGGTAGTAGGCGTAGCCGGCGAACACGGCACCGGCGAGGATGTTGAGGACCCGCCAACCGCCCTTCAGGCCGCCGATGTTGATGGCGCCCAGGATCACCATGGCGATGCCGCTGATGGCCAGCAGGACGACGTACCAGGAGAACAGGGGCTGGTTGCCGAAGTCGAGGTTGTTCAACGCGGAATCCTGTGGGCTGGAAGGAAGAAACGGTGAACCGTTGGGGACGAGAGCGCACGGTACTGGAGGCCGCCGACATCCGTCGCGCGCTTTTCGTCACGGAGCCGTTGCGTTTCGCGGGAATCGGGCTGAGAGGGTGGGGAAATGACTGACTATGACGTGCTGCGGGTCTTTTGCGGGCCCGGCGGGGAATGCGGGAACGCGCTGGGCGTCGTGCGGGACGGGGCGTCGGTGCCGGGTCGCGACGAGCGGCAGGCGGTGGCCCGGGAGTTCGGGTTCAGCGAGACGGTGTTCGTCGACGACCCGGTGCGGGGCGTGATCGACATCTACACGCCGACGCTGCGGCTGCCGTTCGCCGGGCACCCGTGCGTCGGGACGGGCTGGCTGCTCGGGGTGGACCGCCTCGTGACGCCCGCCGGCGAGGTGGGCGTCCGGCGGGAGGACGGGCTGACGCTGATCGAGGCGCGCGCCGACTGGGCACCGCCGCGCACCCTGCGGCAGTACGGGTCGGAGGCGGAGGTGGACGCGCTGGAGGTGCCGCCGCCGGGCGACTGGATCTACGCGTGGGCGTGGCAGGACGAGGCGGAGGGGACGGTCCGGGCGCGCGGCTTCCCGGGGCGCGGCGACGGGATCGACGAGGACGAGGCGACGGGTGCGGCGGCGCTGCTGCTGACCGCGCGGCTCGGGCGGGCGCTGACCGTCACGCAGGGCCGGGGCTCGCGGATCGTGACCGCGCCGCGCACGGGCGGGCTGATCGAGGTCGGCGGTCTGGTGCTCAGGGAGTCGGCTCGGCCGACGCCCGGGCGGCCGGGACCGGAGTGATCGCGGCGGCGACCGGGGGGCTCACCAGGCTGGTCATCTTCGAGGTCTTCGGGGCATTCGCGGCCTTCGCCGCCCGTTGAACGCCCTCCGTCGCCCCCTCGGGCCTGCGGGTCCGGGGCCGCCGTTCCCGCACCAGGCGCCGCAGCGCCGGGACGAGGGTCACGTGCGTCACGGCGACGCCGATCACCGCGAGCAGTATGTGGTCGACGTTGAGGACGTGCCCGGGCGTCCAGGAGGAGAGGAACTCCAGGCCGGTGGCCAGCAGGGCGGAGACGCCGGTGGTGCGCAGGAAGGACGGCAGCCACGGGGCGCGCGGCCGTCCGCCGGCCAGCGGGAGCAGGACGCCGAGCGGGGCCAGCAGGACGAGCTCGCCGACCACCTGCCAGGCCGAGGAGGAGCGCAGGGAGGCCAGCGGCGTGAGATTGGCGTCGTAGACCCAGGCCACCGGCAGGGGTCTGAGCACGACCAGCCACAGGACCAGCGACAGGTGGAGGGCGAGGCCCGCCAGTCCGACCTGTCGCAGGGGACGGTGGACGGCCGGCGCCGGCCCGGTGTCGGCCCGTGCGCCGGAACGCTCGTCGCGTGTCCTGGTGCCATCTCGCTGCACGGGGGGAAGGACGTGAGCCGGTGGCGCGGCGGTTCCACGCCGGGCGTGAACATTCCGACACGCGCCCCGATCCGCCCCGAGCGGGCGGAACCCGTCACTTGCAGGCGTTCGCCGCCGCCGTCGGAACGGCGCTGAACACGGTGTCCTGCGGCGGGCTGGTCGGCCCGGCCGGGCTGGGCGACGGGCCGGGGCCGGCCTTGGCGGTGCTCCGGGCCGCGGGCGGGCTCGGTGCGACCGGGGTCGGGGTGGCCGGCGCGGTCGGTATGTGCGGGGCGGTCGGGCAGGCCGTCCGGCTGGCGGGGGCACCCGCGTCCACCGGGACGGCGGTCGGGCGGATCCCGCAGCCGGAGGCCAGCGCGAGCAGGAGCAGTACGCCGGCGGCCCGGCGGGCGGCGGGACGCCGGACGGTGGCGGGGGCAGGGGGGTTCACTGGGCGTCCTCGTGCTCGACGGCGTCCCGGACGGTGCCGTCGCCGGCCCCGTCCGCGGACGGCGGCGGTGGTGGTGTCAGCGGCAGCGTCAGCGTGAACACCGCCCCGACCTCCCCGTTCGCCGCCGTGATCGTCCCCCCGTGGATCTGTGCGTTGGCCATCGCGATGGACAGTCCGAGGCCGCTGCCCTCGGAGCGGGCCCGGCCGCGGTCGGCCTTGTAGAAGCGGTCGAAGACGTGCGGCAGCACGTCCTCGGGGATGCCCGGGCCGCTGTCCGAGACCTCGACGACCACCGAGCCGTCGGTCTCGCGGACCTTGACCCGCACCGGCGAGCCGCCGTGCTTGAGCGCGTTGCCGATCAGGTTGGCGAAGACGACGTCCAGGCGGCGCGGGTCCACGACGGCGAGGATGCCGCGCGGGGCGTCCAGTTCGACCGCGTCGTACCAGGCCCGGCCGTCGATGCAGGACATGATCAGGTCGGCGACGTCCACCTCGTCGGCGACGAGCTTGGCGGTGCCGGCGTCGAAGCGGGTCACCTCCATCAGGTTCTCCACCAGGTCGGACAGCCGCCGGGTCTCGCTGACGACCAGCCGGACGGCCGGCTCGATCATCGGGTCGAGCGACTCGGCCTCGTCCTCCAGGATGTCGGTGACGGCCGTCATCGCGGTCAGCGGCGTGCGCAGCTCGTGCGACATGTCGGCGACGAACCGCCGGCTCTGCGCCTCGCGCGCGCTCAGCTCCTCGACCTGTTCGTGCAGCGACTCCGCGGCGCGGTTGAACGTCCGCGCGAGGTCCGCGAGTTCGTCCGACCCGTCGACTTCGAGGCGGGTGTCCAGGCGGCCCTCGCCGAGCGCCAGGGCGGCGTCGCCGAGTCGCTTGACCGGCCGCAGCACCGTCGCCGAGGCGGCCTGCGCGAGCAGTGCCGAGCCGATCAGGGCCAGCAGGGTGGCGATGGCCAGCGACCAGCCCAGGGTGTTGAGATCGGCCCGCTCGTTCTCCAGCGACTTGAACATGTACGCCGTCGGCCCGTTCGGCACCACCTTGGTGCCGCCGATCACGAACGGCCGGCCCTCCAGGTTCTGCCGCTGCCAGTACAGGTGGTACGGGTACGGGTTGCTCTCGGTGATCTCGCGCGGGCGGGCCACGGTGGACTGCAGCGCGGCCGGCACGTCGGCGAGCGTGTAGTGCGCCGGGTCGGAGGAGGCCGGGCACTCGGGGTGCGCCGGGTCGACCACGACGACGTCGTAACTGAGCCCGGAGCTGGCGACGTTCGTGGCGAGCGCGGCCAGTTCCGGACAGCTCGCGCCCAAGGGCAGGTCGGAGACGTTCCGGGTGAGCGAGACCCGGAAGTCGTTGAGGGCCGTGTCCTGGGCGCGCTTGAGCACCGCGTCGCGGTTCAGCCAGTAGGCGATGCCGGAGGCCGACACGGCGGCGAGCAGCGCGACCGCCGCGAACACCGCGATCAGCCGGACCCGCAGCGAGCGCAGGCTCCGCCACGGGCCCGTGGCGAAGCGCCGGGTCGTCGTCTGTTGGTCAGTCACAGGAGCCTGTCGTCGTACGGGAGTTTGCGGGCACAAAGGGCGCGGCTCAGGACGGCGGGTCCAGCCGGTAACCGACCCCGCGCACCGTCCGGATCAGGGTCGGCGCGGACGGCACGTCCTCGACCTTGGCCCGCAGCCGCTGCACGCACGCGTCCACCAGACGGGAGTCGCCCAGGTAGTCGTGCTCCCATACCAGCCGCAGCAGCTGCTGCCGGGAGAGCGCCTGGCCGGGACGGCGGCTGAGTTCCAGCAGCAGCCGCAGCTCGGTCGGGGTGAGCTGGAGGTCCTGCCCGTCCTTGGTGACGGTCATGGCGGCGCGGTCGATCACCACGCTGCCGTAGGCGGAGGAGTCCGAGCTCTCCCGCTCGCCGCGCCGCAGCACGGCCCGGATCCGGGCGTCCAGGACGCGCGGCTGCACCGGCTTGACCACGTAGTCGTCGGCGCCGGACTCCAGGCCGACCACGACGTCGATGTCGTCGGACCGGGCGGTCAGCAGGATGATCGGCAGCTGGTCGGTGCGACGGATCCGACGGCAGACCTCGAAGCCGTCGATTCCGGGCAGCATCACGTCCAGCACGATCAGATCGGGCCGCTGCTCCTTGAAGAGCCTCAGACCGTCCTCGCCGGAGGCGGCGGTGGCCACACGGTGGCCCTGGCGGGTGAGGGCGAGTTCGAGGCCGGTCCGGATGGCGTCGTCGTCCTCGATCAGTAGGAGGAAAGGCACGGCCCCATTTTGGCCCACCGGAAGCCGCGAATCACCCCCCGGACCGGTCACCGCCCGTACGGGAACCGGAAGGAGCGCCACCGGCGTCCGGTAGGAGGGAGGCGGACCGGGACGAACGGCCCGTTCCCTGTGACACCCCTGTGACAGTCGGCGGACAGCGCCATCACAACCGCCGGGCAGGATTTTCCATGTCGCCGCAGGACAGCGGGCCAACCGGCCCGGCTGGAGGGCGGCAACCGGAACCCGCTCGTACCGAACCAAGGGGGCGCACGATGAACGCCATGCTTCAGACCCGGACCAACCCGGCTGTCCGCACCGCGCGTTCCTCAGCGACCACCCACCGGACCCGGTACGAGATCAGGACCGACGAGAACTCCGGTGCCGTGACCGTACGGGGGTGCGCGCACAGCACCGGGAACCCTGCCACTCGCCGGGTGAGCGGCGCGGGCAGGGCGGGGGAGCTGTACGGGATCGGCCGGATGGGGAGTGCGGTCGACTCCGCCAACACCCTCACGCTGCGGGGGATCCTCCCCGTCCGCGTCGAGGGCAAGGACGCCCTGGGGGGCAACGGGGGGAACGGCCTGCGGAAGGTCGGCTCGGGGGAGCCGACCGGCCGCGAGGCCGCCGGTGCGACGCTGCTGCGGCTGAACCCCGCCGCCGCGCGCACCACCGAGGCGGGACAGGGAGGCGCGCAGGGGGAGCACCCGGCCGTCGCGGAGGACCACATCACGGAGTTCACCGCGTACGTGCGCGAGCGCCGCGCCTCCCTGTACGCCACGGCGTACCACCTGACCGGTGACCGCTACGAGGCCGAGGACCTGCTGCAGAGCGCGCTCTTCAGCACCTACCGCGCCTGGGGCCGGATCACCGACAAGGCCGCGGTCGGGGGCTACCTCCGCCGCACCATGACCAACCTGCACATCTCCGCCTGGCGGCGCCGCAAGGTCAACGAGTACCCGACCGAGGAGCTGCCGGAGACGGCCGGCGACACCGACGCGATGGGCGGCACCGAGCTGCGCACCGTGCTCTGGCAGGCGCTGGCGAAGCTGCCGGAGAACCAGCGGACCATGCTGGTGCTGCGGTACTACGAGGGCAAGACCGACCCGGAGATCGCCGACGTGCTGGGGATCAGCGTCGGCACGGTCAAGAGCAGCATCTGGCGCGCCCTGCGCCGCCTGCGCGACGACGAGCACCTGAACAAGTCCGGCGACACGATGCGGGCGTTCGGCGAACTGGTCGCGTGACGGCTGTAACAGGAAGGGACGCTCGAAGCGTCTGAGTAAAGGGGACTCCCGTCGGGGGACGGGAAGAGGACGGTCACGGACTGCGGACGTCGGCTCGGGGGAGCGATGTCCACGGGGGAGCCCGACGACCGTCCGACGGCGACGGGCCCGGTGCGGGGGAGACGCACCGGGCCCGTCGTTCTGCCGTTCGGGGCCCGGCCCGCCGCCCGGCCCGCCGCCCGGGGCGGCCTCAGACGGACGAGAGCTGAGGCTGCCCGGCCGCCGCGGTGATCCGGCGGGCGGCCTCCGGGCCGGCGCACGGGTGGGCGCCCAGGGCGACCTGACGGCCGACGATCGAGCGCTCGGCGCGCATCAGCCGCCAGCCGCGGCGCACCAGCACCGGCAGCGACTTGCGGCCCTCGCGGACGTCCCGGCGCAGCCGGCGCCAGGCCGTGGTGAGCGAGCCGTTGCGCAGGCACAGCGCGTCGCCGAGCAGGCCCTCGTCGGCGCACCGGACGGCGATCTCGGCGGCGAAGATGCCCTCGGCGATGAACGCGGGGGCGCCGGCCAGGTCGAGCGTGCGGGTGCCGACGCGGCCGTTGTCCGGGATCGAGTACACCGGCACCTCGGTGCGGCCGGTCTCGTGGAGGTCGCGGATGGCGGCGACGGCCTGGTCGCGGTGCCAGGCGAGCGGCGAGTCCCAGTCGACCGCGCCGTCGGGCAGCAGCGGCAGGGTGGGGTCGTCGCCGTCCTTGTAGAAGTCGTCCAGCTGGAGCACCGGCAGGCCGCTGCGGCCGGCGAGCGAGGACTTCCCGGATCCGGAGGGGCCGGACAGCAGGACCACCCGGGCGCGGGTCGTCGGCACAGGGTTCAGCGGCTCGTCACTCACGGGACACCAGTCTGACGCATCCGGGCCCGATGCCGAAACCGGTCGGACTACACCGGTTCCGCCGCGGCCGGCGCGGCCAACGCGGCGTGCAGCAGCGGGAGGTGGGCGGTGTCGGTCTGGAGGTAGACCAACGGGCCGGGCCCGGGCGGCCGGTAGGCGGTGGCCGCCCAGTCCTGGTCGTGCCAGACCTCGGGCTCGGGCTCGTGGAACTCGCCACCGGCCGCGAGCTCCAGGCGCAGGGCGGATGAGGCGAAGGTCACGGTCGCGGAGCCGGGGGTGATCAGCAGTCGGCCGCCGACGTAGCCCGCCTCCTCGCCGGGACGGTCGACGCGTGCCGAGCAGGGGATCCGGGCGGGCCGTCCGGCGGCCAGCCGGCGCCGGGTGCGGGCGAGCCGCAGCCGGCGGACGAAACCGTCCGCGAACAGCGCCATGAGCTCGCCCAGGAACTCGCCCATCGGGTCTCCTCTCCGTTCTGCCGTCCCTGCCCAGTGTCCGGACGGGCCGGCCGGTCCGTGAGCGCCGAAGGGATCGTCCCGGTGCGACCAAAGTCGTCGGTCGGGCGGACGGCGGGGGTGCGGACGGCCGCGAACGCCGACGGACCCGCACCAGGGGGGGAGAGGTGCGGGTCCGTCCTATGACCGTCCGGGCCCTGGGGGGGAGAGGGCACTGGGGACGGCCAGTCTGTGGAGTTGTTACTCGGTTTCGACGGAGAGTCAGATCCCCATCGGGTGCCAGACCGTCTTCGTCTCCAGGAAGGAGAGTAGCCGGTCGGTACCGGGCGCATTGGTCCAGTCCTGGGCGAACGGGTCCAGCTCCGGACGGACCACCCGCTTCAGGGTATCCGCGGCGGCGGCCTCGAGGGCGGGCGCCGCGCCGGGACCGTCGGCCGCGATGGCGCCGGTGAGGTCCAGCGCGTTGACGTCCTGGTGCGAGGCCAGGGTCGGCGCGATGTCCGCGGTGCGACCCGAGACGATGTTGACCACGCCGCCCGGGAGGTCCGAGGTGGCGAGCACCTCGCCCAGCGACAGGGCCGGCAGCGGGGCGTCCGCGGCGGCGGCGACCACGACCGTGTTGCCGGTGGCGATCGCCGGGGCGATCACCGAGACCAGGCCGAGCAGCGAGTGCCCGTACCCGGCCTGCGGGGCGACGATCCCGACCACGCCGGTCGGCTCCGGGGTCGACAGGTTGAAGAACGGGCCGGCGACCGGGTTGGCGCCGCCCGCGATCTGGGCGACCTTGTCCGTCCAGCCCGCGTACCAGACCCAGCGGTCGATCGCGGCGTCCACCAGTGCGGCGGCCTTCTTCGGGCCGATGCCCTCGGAGACGGCCACCTCGGCGGCGAACTGCTCGCGCCGGCCCTGCAGCATCTCGGCCACCCGGTACAGCACCTGGCCGCGGTTGTACGCGGTGGTGCCGGCCCAGCCCTTGACCGCCGCGCGGGCGGCCAGGACGGCGTCCCGGGTGTCCTTGCGGGTGCCCAGCGGAGCGTTGGCGAGCCACTCGCCCTTTGCGTCGGTCACCTCGTACACCCGCCCGCTCTCGGAGCGCGGGAACTTCCCGCCGACGTACAGCTTGTAGGTCTTGAGGACGTCAAGACGCGCAACGACATCAGACATCGAGGTAGGCCTCCAGACCGTGGCGGCCACCCTCGCGGCCGTAACCCGACTCCTTGAAGCCGCCGAACGGCGAGGTCGGGTCGAACTTGTTGAAGGTGTTGGCCCAGACCACGCCGGCCTTGAGCCTGTTGGCCATCCAGAGGATGCGCGAGCCCTTCTCCGTCCAGACGCCGGCGGAGAGGCCGTACGGGGTGTTGTTGGCCTTCGCGACCGCCTCGTCGGGGGTGCGGAAGGTCAGCACCGACAGGACCGGGCCGAAGATCTCCTCCTGGGCGATCCGGTGGGCCTGGCTGACGCCGGTGAACAGGGTCGGCTTGAACCAGAAGCCGGTGCCCGGGAGTTCGCACGCCGGCGACCAGCGCTCGGCGCCCTCGGCCTCGCCGGCCTCGGTCAGCGCGGTGATCCGGGCCAGCTGCTCGGCCGAGTTGATGGCGCCGATGTCGGTGTTCTTGTCCAGCGGGTCGCCGACCCGCAGGGTGCCCATCCGGCGCTTCAGGGCGTCCAGCAGCTCGTCCTGGACCGACTCCTGGACCAGCAGGCGCGAACCCGCGCAGCAGACGTGGCCCTGGTTGAAGAAGATGCCGTTGACGATGCCCTCGACCGCCTGGTCGATCGGCGCGTCGTCGAAGACGATGTTGGCCGCCTTGCCGCCCAGCTCCAGCGAGAGCTTCTTGCGGGTGCCGGCCAGCTGCTTGGCGATCGCGCGGCCGACCGGGGTCGAGCCGGTGAAGGCGACCTTGTTGACGTCCGGGTGCGCGGTGAGCGCGGCGCCGGTGCGGCCGTCACCGGTGACGATGTTGACGACGCCCTTGGGCAGACCGGCCTGGCGGCAGATCTCGGCGAAGCGCAGCGCGGTCAGCGGGGTGGTCTCGGCCGGCTTCAGGACGACCGTGTTGCCGGTGGCCAGGGCGGGCGCGATCTTCCACGCCAGCATGAGCAGCGGGAAGTTCCACGGGATGACCTGGCCGGCGACGCCCAGCGGCTTCGGGTTCGGGCCGTAGCCGGCGAAGTCGAGCTTGTCGGCCCAGCCCGCGTAGTAGAAGAAGTGCGCGGCGACCAGCGGCAGGTCGACGTCGCGGGTCTCGCGGATCGGCTTGCCGTTGTCGATCGACTCCAGCACGGCCAGCTCGCGGCTGCGCTCCTGGATGATCCGGGCGATCCGGAACAGGTACTTGGCGCGCTCGCTGCCCGGCAGCGCCGACCAGTCGGCGAACGCCTTGCGGGCGGCGGCGACCGCGCGGTCGACGTCCTCGTCGGTGCCCTGGGCGAACTCGGCGAGCACCTGCTCGGTGGCCGGGTTGACCGTCTTCAGCGCCTCGCTGCCGGAGGAGTCGACGAACTCGCCGCCGATGAAGTGGCCGTAGGAGGTGGCGATGTCGCCCGCGGCGGCGGGGGACTCGGGGGCCGGGGCGTAGGCGAAGAGGCCGGAGGCCTTCACCGGCTCCTCGATGTTCTTCTTCTTGGCCATGGTGATCAGTCCACCGTCACGTAGTCGGGGCCGGAGTAGCGGCCGGTGGCCAGCTTCTGGCGCTGCATCAGCAGGTCGTTGAGCAGGCTGGAGGCGCCGAAGCGGAACCAGTGCGGGCTCAGCCAGTCGTCGCCGAGGGTCTCGTTGACCATCACCAGGTACTTCATGGCGTCCTTGGTGGTCTTGATGCCACCGGCGGGCTTCACACCGACCTGGACGCCGGTCTGCGCGCGGAAGTCGCGGACGGCCTCCAGCATCAGCAGGGTGACCGGCGGGGTCGCGTTGACGGCGACCTTGCCGGTGGAGGTCTTGATGAAGTCGGCACCGGCCAGCATCGCGAGCCAGGAGACGCGGCGCACGTTGTCGTACGTCTGGAGCTCGCCGGTCTCGAAGATGACCTTGAGGTGGGCGTAGCTGCCGTCGGCGCGCTTGCACGCCTCCTTGACGGCGACGATCTCGTTGAAGACGTCGAGGTAGCGGCCGGAGAGGAAGGCGCCCCGGTCGATCACCATGTCGATCTCGTCGGCACCCGCGGCGACCGCGTCGGCGGTGTCGGCGAGCTTCACCGGCAGGGCGGCGCGGCCGGCCGGGAAGGCGGTGGCGACGGAGGCGACCTGGATGTCGGTGCCCCGCAGGGCGTCCTTCGCGGTGGCGACCATGTCCGGGTAGACACAGATGGCGGCCACGCGGGGGGTGGACGGGTCGGAGGGGTCGGGGGTCCTGCCCTTGGCGCACAGGGCGCGCACCTTGCCGACCGTGTCCGCGCCCTCCAGCGTGGTCAGGTCGATCATCGAGATCGCCAGGTCGATGGCGTAGGCCTTCGCCGTGGTCTTGATCGAGCGGGTACCGAGGGCGGCGGCACGCGCCTCCAGGCCGACCTGGTCGACGCCGGGCAGGCCGTGCAGGAAGCGGCGGAGCGAGGCCTCGGACGCCGCAACGTCCGCGAGGCCGCTGCCCGCAACGCCGGGGGCATTGGCTGCAACAGTGGACATAGTCACCAGACCAGCATATCTACGCGCGTAGCCGACCGCTAGAGGGCCTTGCTTTCGTGGCCGGACCGAGATCTCCTGCGCCCGGACGGGAGCGGTGGAACGGGGGAGGGGCGCGCGGGGGAGGGGGCGTGCAGGGGCTGATCGGGGGCGCGCAACCGGTGCCGGGCGGGCCGGGGGCCTCCCGTGCAACCGATGCCCTACCGAGACCTCATCCCGGGAGGCATGGGGCAGAATCGTCGGCATGACCGATTCCGACGGCAAGCCCCACCAGGGCTCCGCCGCCCCCGACGGGGAACCCGGGTACGCGGACCGCGTGTACCGCTCGGTTCCCGGCGTGATCTCCGGTGTGCTGCTGCTGGCCGTCGCCGCGTGGCTGATCGGCGACGCCGCCCTGAACGGGACCGGGAAGACACCCGCCGTGTCGCTCGCGGCCGTGCCGGTGTTCGCCTTCCCGGTGATCGCCTACACGCTGCGCCCGGCGGTGCTGGCCAACGACCGGCGGCTGGTGGTGCGCAACCCGTGGCGCACGATCACCGCGCCGTGGGCCGCGGTGGACGCGCTGCGCGCCGGCTACTCGGTCGAGCTGCTCGCCGAGGGCAGGAAGTTCCAGGTGTGGGCCGTTCCGGTGTCGCTGCGCCAGCGCAAGCGGGCCAACCGCGTCCGGGCCCGCGGCGGCGCCCCCGAGCACACCTCCCGGATGGGGATGGTGTTCGGCGGCGGTGGCGGCGCGTCCGCCGGCGCGCCGGTGCTGGGCTCCTCCGATCCGACCCGGGCCTGGTCCGACCAGGTGACCTCGGTGCTCCAGGAGATGGCCGAGCGCAACGCCTCCCGTCCGGACGCCGCCGGGCCGGTCGTCGTGCGGTGGTGCTGGTGGGTGATCGCGCCGACGCTGCTCGGCCTGGCCGCGCTGATCACGGTGATCGCCGTCTGAGCCCTGTGGTGCGTCGAGCGGCCCGCCGGACTCTCCGGTGGGCCGCTCGTGCGTCCGGCGCGGGAAGTCGGCCCGGCCGGCTTCCCGCGAGCGGGTGAGGGGGCCGGGCCGAAGCGCGACCACGGGCGTGCCGGTCAGCGGCCCAATTGGGCGGCCAGGACGTCGATGGCCTTCTTCGATTCGGCGAGCCCGGCGCCCGTCCGTTCGCGGTAGACCTTGATCGCGTTGATCAGCTTGCCGCGCTGCACGTGCGCGACCACCTCCGGCATCGTCCGGGGGTCGCGGGACGCCACGGCCGGGGGCAGGCCCTCCGGGCGGGGGTAGGGGATGCCGAAGTGGCCGATGATGGCGTCGAGTCTGGCCTCGATGGCCACGAGTCGCTGCTCGGTGCTCACCGCGTCGGATGTGTCCATGCGTGGAGCCTATGGCAGCGGGTCGGCCCCGTGGGAGGCCGGACACCGCACGAGCGCCCCCGACAGGAGGCGCTCGTGCGGCGATCCGGGACGGTGTCAGCCCTCGATGCCCGCGGCCACGGCCAGGTCGCGCTTGACGGCGTCGAGCAGCTCGGCGGCGCGCACCCGGGCGCCGGCCAGGTCGGCGGCCGAGGCGACCGGGAGGACGACCTCCAGGTAGCACTTCAGCTTGGGCTCGGTGCCGGACGGCCGGACCACGATCCGCGCGGAGCGGACGGCGTCGCCGGCCAGGTAGTAGCGCAGCCCGTCGGTGGGCGGCAGCTCGGCCGAGCCGGCGGTGAGGTCGTCGGCCCGGGTGACGCTCAGGCCGGCCAGGACGGTCGGGGGCCGCTCGCGCAGGCGGGCCATCGCGGCGCCGATCAGCGACAGGTCCTGCACGCGGACGGAGAGCTGGTCGGTGGCGTGCAGACCGTGCTCCAGCGCCAGGTCGTCCAGCAGGTCGCTCAGGGTGCGGCCGGACTTCTTGAGGGTCGCGGCCAGCTCGGCGACCAGCAGGGCGGCGGTGATGCCGTCCTTGTCGCGGACGCCCTCGGGGTCGACGCAGTAGCCGAGCGCCTCCTCGTAGCCGTAGCGCAGGCCGTCGGCGCGGGAGATCCACTTGAAGCCGGTGAGCGTCTCGGCGTACCCGAGGCCGGCCGCCTCGGCGATCCGTCCCAGCAGGGTGGCGGAGACGATCGTGGTGGCGAAGGTGCCCTGGACCTTCTTGGCGACCAGGGCCGAGCCGAGCAGCGCGCCGACCTCGTCGCCGCGCAGCATGCGCCAGCCGGAGGTGCCGTTGCCGCTGCCGGCCGCGTTGGCGTTGACCGGGACGGCCACCGCGCAGCGGTCGGCGTCCGGGTCGTTGGCGATGACGATGTCCGGGCCGACCTGGGCGGCGGTGCGGAAGGCGAGGTCCATCGCCCCCGGCTCCTCCGGGTTGGGGAACGCCACGGTCGGGAAGTCCGGGTCCGGCTCGGCCTGTTCGGCGACCACGGTGGGCGCGGGGAAGCCGGCCTTGCGGAAGGCGGCGAGCAGGGTGTCGCGGCCCACGCCGTGCATCGGGGTGTAGACGACGTCGAGGTCGCGCGGGCCGTGCTGGTCGACGATCGACGCGGCGCGGGCCAGGTACGCCTCCACGATGTCCTCGCCGAGCACCTCCCAGCCGTCCTCGGCACGCGGGACGTCGTCCAGCGAGCCGATCGCGTCGATCTCGGCGGCGATGCCGGCGTCGGCCGGCGGGACGATCTGCGAGCCGTCGCCCAGGTAGACCTTGTAGCCGTTGTCCTGCGGCGGGTTGTGGCTCGCGGTGACGGTGACGCCGGCGGCGGCGCCCAGGTGGCGGATCGCGAAGGCGAGCACCGGGGTGGGCAGCGGGCGGGGCAGCAGCGCGGCGCGCAGGCCGGCGCCGACCACGACGGCGGCGGTGTCGCGGGCGAAGTCGTACGACTTGTGGCGGGCGTCGTAGCCGATGACGACGAGGTCGCCGAGGCCCTGCGCCTTCACGTACGCGACCAGGCCGGCGGCGGCCCGGATGACGACGGCGCGGTTCATCCGCATCGGGCCGGCGCCGAGTTCGCCGCGCAGGCCGGCGGTGCCGAACTGGAGCCGGTCGGCGAAGCGCTCGGTGAGCTCGGCCCAGGCGAGCTTGCCGTTCTCGTCGGCCGCCGGGTCCTCGGCGCGCGCCAGCAGCGCGGTGAGCTCCTCGCGGGTCTGCGGGTCGGGGTCCTCGGCCAGCCAGGCCCTGGCCCGGGCGAGGAGGTCGGGGTTAAGTGCCAGCGTCATGGCGGCTGCTCCATCGGGAAGTGCGTCGGTGTGTCGGCCGGGGGGTTCCGCAAAGAAGGTGTGCGCATGCGGACGGGGCCCGCGGGCGGGTGTGATCAGCGGGATCACGGCCGCCCGCGGGCCCCGTCGTTCATGATTGTGCGCCGTGCGGGGTCAGATCCGCTCCAGGACCTTGCCCAGCAGTTCGCCCATGCGCTCGGCCGAGGCCTTGCCGGCCTCCAGGACCTCTTCGTGGTTGAGCGGCTCGCCGGTGATGCCCGCGGCCAGGTTGGTGACCAGCGAGATGCCGAGCACCTCGGCGCCGGCCTCGCGGGCGGCGATGGCCTCCAGGGTGGTGGACATGCCGACCAGCTCGCCGCCGATCACCCGGGCCATGTTGACCTCGGCCGGGGTCTCGTAGTGCGGGCCGCGGAACTGCACGTAGACGGCCTCGTCCAGGGACGGGTCGACCTCGCGGCACAGGGCGCGCAGGCGCTTGGAGTACAGGTCGGTGAGGTCGACGAAGTTGGCGCCGACGATCGGGGAGTCCGCGGTCAGGTTGATGTGGTCGCTGATCAGCACCGGCTGACCGGGGACCCAGCCCTGGCGGAGACCACCGCAGCCGTTGGTCAGGACGATGATCCCGCAGCCGGCCGCGGCGGCGGTGCGCACGCCGTGGACCACGGTGGCCACGCCGTGGCCCTCGTAGTAGTGGTTGCGACCGAGGAAGATCAGGGCGCGCTTGTCGCCGATCTTCACCGAGCGGATCTTGCCGGCGTGGCCGGCGACGGCGGGGGCGGGGAAGCCCGGGAGCTCGGTGACCGGGAACTCGGCCACGGTCTCGCCGAGGGCGTCGGCGGCCGGCACCCAGCCGGAGCCCATCACCAGGGCGACGTCGTGGCGCTCGGCACCGGTCAGCTCGCGCAGGCGCGCGGCGGCGGCCTGGGCGGCGGCGTAGGGGTCGGCGGAGACGACCGACTGAGGAGTAGCGTTCACGGATCCGAGGATAGACGGGAATCGGCTACGCGCGTAGAAAATCCGGCGCGGCTTGCCGGATCGTTACCCGGTTGACCCGAAAGCACAGCTCGGTGGCGCTTTCCGGGTGGCCCGCCTCGTCGGTACCGACAGTTCCGCACCGCCCTCCGGTGGTGTTCCGCGAGGGGTCAGCAGGGCCGGCGGCGGAGGTCCATCACGTAGTCGTCCGGGGCGCCGGCGCTCTCCGCCGCGTCGGCGATCAGGCCGAGGTATCGGGCCGCGGGCAGGCCGCCCTCGTAGTCGTTGAGGACGTACGTCCAGACGGGGATGTCGCCGTCCAGGGTGTGCGCGCGCAGCCGGATCTTGCGGTAGATGCCGAGCTGGACGCCCTCCCAGCGGTCCAGGCCCTCCTCGTCCATCGGCGCGATCTCGTAGAGGGAGACGAAGACCTGGTCCTTCTCGTCCTCGACGACGGTGGCCAGCGAGCCCTCCCAGCCGAGCTGTTCGCCGCCGAAGGTGAGCCGCCAGCCGTCCAGCCAGCCGGTTCCGCGCAGGGGGGAGTGCGGGGCGCGGCGGGTCATCTGCCGGGCATCGAGGTTCGTGGCATACGCGGCGTAAAGGGGCATGCGGGCCAGACTACGGCGACTGGGCGATCGCACAGAAGCCCGTACCCCGGCGTGGCAGTGCTCCGGGCGTGCGGGACAATGGTGAGCGTGACTCGGATCGTGATCATCGGTGGCGGACCAGGCGGCTACGAGGCGGCTCTCGTCGCCGCTCAGCTCGGCGCGGAGGTGACCGTCGTCGACCGCGACGGTCTGGGCGGATCGGCGGTGCTCACGGACTGCGTTCCGTCGAAGACGCTGATCGCGACCGCGGAGGTGATGACCACCTTCGACAGCTCCTACGACGAGCTCGGCATCACCGTCGCCCGGGACGGGGGCGCGCGCGAGCACGGCGACAAGGTCGTCGGTGTGGACCTGGGCAAGGTCAACCGCCGTGTGAAGCGACTGGCGATCGCCCAGTCCCACGACATCACCCAGTCGGTCACCCGCGCCGGTGTCACCGTGCTGCGCGGCCGGGGCCGGCTCGGCGCCGGGGGTCAGGCCGTGGACGGCTCCCGCGAGGTGCTCGTGGACGCCCCCGACGGCACGGTGCACTCGCTGCGCGCCGACGCGGTGCTGATCGCGACCGGCGCCCACCCGCGCGAGCTGCCGGACGCGCAGCCGGACGGCGAGCGGATCCTGACCTGGACCCAGGTGTACGACCTGGAGGAGCTGCCGCGCGAGCTGATCGTGGTCGGGTCCGGTGTGACCGGTGCCGAGTTCGCCGGCGCCTACCAGGCGCTCGGCTCCAAGGTGACGCTCGTGTCCAGCCGCGACCGCGTGCTGCCGGGCGAGGACCCGGACGCCGCCGAGGTGCTGGAGGACGTGTTCCGCCGCCGCGGCATGAACGTCATGGGCCGCTCGCGTGCCGAGAGCGCCAAGCGGATCGGCGACCGGGTCGAGGTCACCCTCGCCGACGGCAAGGTGATCGAGGGCACGCACTGCCTGATGGCGGTCGGCTCGATCCCCAACACGGCCGAGATGGGCCTGGAGGAGGCCGGGGTCAAGCTCAACGACTGGGGCCAGATCCAGGTCGACCGGGTCTCGCGCACCAGCGCCCCGGGCGTCTACGCGGCCGGCGACTGCACCGGCGTCTTCATGCTCGCCTCGGTGGCGGCCATGCAGGGCCGGATCGCGATGTACCACGCGCTCGGCGACGCGGTGCAGCCGCTCAACCTGAAGACCGTCGCCTCCAACGTCTTCACCGACCCGGAGATCGCCACCGTCGGCTACACCGCCGCCGACGTGCAGTGCGGCAAGATGGACGCGGTCGAGGTCAAGCTGCCGCTGCGCGGCAACCCGCGGGCGAAGATGCAGGGCATCCGGGACGGCTTCGTGAAGCTGTTCTGCCGCCCGGGCACCGGCATCGTGGTCGGCGGCGTCGTGGTCGCCCCGCGCGCGAGCGAGCTGATCCACTCGATCTCCCTCGCGGTGGACGCCAATCTCACCGTCGAACAGGTGGCCAGCGCCTTCACTGTCTACCCGTCGGTGTCCGGCTCGACCGCCGAGGCCGCCCGGCAGCTGCACATCCGCAAGCGGGCCGAGGGCGAATCCTGAGCGTCCGGCGCACAGTTGAGGGCGGTCGCCGATCGGCGGCCGCCCTTTTCGCGCGCGTGATCCTCACCCGTACGGCGGGCGCAGTCCCGGGTCATTGACGGCGCGTATTGTACGGTCACGCGCCGCTCGTGCGTGAGCATTTCCCGCTACTAGCTGCAAACGCCTGAAAGCAGACGGTCACGCAGGTTACCTTCGGTTCTGTGTTTGCAGCAGAACGTCGCCAGTTGATCCTCGAAATGGTGCGCGCCAACGGAGCGGTCTCGCTCCGGGAGTTGGCCCGCGTCGTCCAGACCTCCGAAGTGACCGTGCGCCGGGACGTACGGGCGCTGGAGGCAGAAGGGCTCCTCGACCGCCGGCACGGCGGCGCGGTGCTCCCCGGCGGCTTCAGCCGCGAACCCGGTTACCCGCAGAAGACCCACCTCTCCGCGGCCGAGAAGAGCGCCATCGCGGACCTCGCCGCCGGGCTGGTGGAGGAGGGCGACGCGGTCGTCGTCGGCGCCGGCACCACCACCCAGGAGCTGGCCCGCCGGCTCGCCAGGGTGCCCGGCCTGACCGTGGTCACCAACTCGCTGCTCGTCGCCCAGGCGCTGGCGCACGCCAACCGGGTGGAGGTGGTGATGACCGGCGGCACCCTGCGGGGCTCCAACTACGCGCTGGTCGGCAGCGGTGCCGAGCAGTCGTTGCACGGGCTGCGGGTGTCCAAGGCCTTCATCTCCGGCAGCGGGCTCACCGCCGACCGCGGGCTGTCCACCACCAACATGCTGTCCGCGAGCGTGGACCGGGCGCTGGTGCAGTCGGCCGCCGAGGTCATCGTCCTCGCCGACCACACCAAGCTCGGCGCGGACACCATGTTCCAGACCGTGCCCACGGAGACCATCACCCGGCTGGTCACCGACGAGCACGCGACCTCGGACGACGCCTCGGCGCGCGAGCTGGACGCCCTCGCCGACTGCGGGGTGCAGATCGACCTGGCGCCGCTCGGCGCCGCCCCCAGCGGGGACGCCCCGGTGCACGGCACCGGCAGCGGGCCCGTCCACCAGACCCAGCCCGGCCCGCTGCCGCGCCGGGCCGCCCCGCCGCCCGGCGGCGCGCCGCTGCCCGGCCAGCGCCGGCCCGGGACGCACGGCGGCCCGGCCGGGCCGGGCGGGATGCAGGTCAGGCTGGCCGAACTGGGCGTCCCGCGCGGGCGGTGACACCTGCGGGTGAAACGCGACCGGTCCGCACACCCGCGGGGGGCGTACGGACCGGCCGGTCGACGGGGTGTCAGTCCTTGATCTCGCAGAGCGCGGCGCCGCTGCTGACGCTCGCGCCGACCTCGGCCTTGAGGCCGACGACGGTGCCGGCCTTGTGGGCGTTGAGGGGCTGCTCCATCTTCATCGCCTCCAGGACGACGATGAGTTCGCCCTCGGCGACGACCTGGCCCTCCTCGACGGCGACCTTGACGATCGTGCCCTGCATCGGCGAGGCCAGCGTGTCACCGCTGACGGCCGAGCCGGCCTTCTTCGCGCCCACCCGGCGCTTGGCCTTGGCCGCACCCGTCGCGCCCGCGGCGGGGGCCGCCGAGACGCCGAGGGAGGACGGCAGGGAGACCTCGATCCGCTTGCCGCCGACCTCGACGACGACGGTCTCGCGGCCCTCGGCCTCCTCGCCCTCGCCGGGCGCGCCGGCGAACGGGGGGATGGTGTTGTCGAACTCGGTCTCGATCCAGCGGGTGTAGATCGTGAACGGGCCCTCGCTGCCGTGCACCTCGGGCGCGAACGCCGGGTCGGTGACGACGGCCTGGTGGAACGGGATGGCGGTGGCCATGCCCTCCACCTTGAACTCGTTCAGCGCGCGCCGGGCGCGCTCCAGGGCCTGCTTGCGGTCGCGGCCGGAGACGACCAGCTTGGCCAGCAGCGAGTCCCAGGCGGGGCCGATGACCGAGCCGGTCTCGACACCCGAGTCCAGGCGCACGCCCGGGCCGGACGGCGGGGCGAACAGCGTCACGGTGCCGGGGGCGGGAAGGAAGCCGCGGCCCGGGTCCTCGCCGTTGATGCGGAACTCGAAGGAGTGGCCGCGCACCTCGGGGTCGCCGTAGCCGAGCTCCTCGCCGTCGGCGATGCGGAACATCTCGCGGACCAGGTCGATGCCGGTGACCTCCTCGGTCACCGGGTGCTCGACCTGCAGACGGGTGTTGACCTCCAGGAAGGAGATCGTGCCGTCCAGCGCGACGAGGAACTCGCAGGTGCCGGCACCCTCGTAGCCGGCCTCCTTGAGGATGGCCTTGGACGCCCGGTACAGCTCGGCGTTCTGCTCGGGGGTGAGGAACGGCGCGGGGGCCTCCTCGACGAGCTTCTGGTGGCGGCGCTGCAGCGAGCAGTCGCGGGTGGAGACCACCACGACGTTGCCGTGCTTGTCCGCGAGGCACTGGGTCTCGACGTGACGCGGGTTGTCGAGGTAGCGCTCGACGAAGCACTCGCCGCGGCCGAACGCCGCGACGGCCTCGCGCACGGCCGACTCGTACAGCTCGGGGATCTCCTCCAGCGTGCGGGCGACCTTGAGGCCGCGGCCGCCGCCGCCGAAGGCCGCCTTGATCGCGACCGGGAGACCGTGCTCCCGCGCGAACGCGACGACCTCGTCCGCCCCGGAGACCGGGTCGGGGGTGCCGGCGACCAGCGGGGCACCGGCGCGCTGGGCGACGTGACGGGCGGTGACCTTGTCACCGAGGTCGCGGATGGCCTGCGGGGGCGGGCCGATCCAGGTCAGACCCGCGTCGAGGACGGCCTGGGCGAACTCCGCGTTCTCCGACAGGAAGCCGTAACCGGGGTGGACCGCGTCCGCGCCCGAGTCCTCGGCGGCCTTCAGGACCTTCGCGATGTCCAGGTAGCTGGTGGCCGGGGTGTCACCGCCCAGCGCGTAAGCCTCGTCGGCCGCGCGCACGTGCAGCGCATCCCGGTCCGGCTCGGCGTAGACGGCGACGCTGGCGATACCGGCGTCCGAGCAGGCCCGGGCGACGCGGACGGCGATTTCCCCGCGGTTGGCGATGAGCACCTTGCGCACTGTGGCTCCCTTCTTGAACCTCGTTGAGTTTATGGATTCCTGGGCAGTACCGGCGAGTAGCCCCAGGTTGTGAACTATCCCACACGGACGGTGATCTGTTGCGCGGGCCCGTGGACGACCACCCGGACGTCCTCGCAGGTGGGGTGGCCGGGGCGGGCGCGGCCCGGTGCCGGTACGGTCGTGGCGCGACGGCGTGGCGGCCCGGTGGGCTTGGCCACACTCACGCGGTGGCCGGGGTCCGGGGGGTGGTCCGGCGCAGGGCGGCGGCGGTCACGTCGGCGGCCAGTTCGACCATGTCCGGGCCGTACGCGTCGGGGTTGACGATCCGCAGCACCAGGGCGAAGGTGCCGTTCTGTCCGTAAGTCCGGGCCAGCTTGCGGTGGTTGGCGACGAGATAGCGCACGCCGGCCTGGTTGGCGATGCCGGTCTGCCCGGAGACGAGGTAGACCGGGCGCCCGCCCTCCGGGGTCGCGATCCGGGCCAGCAGGGTGTGTGCCTGGTCGCGGTCGGCGGTGAACTCGTGGTCGCCCACGACGATGACGTTGCTACCGGGCCCGGGGCCGCTGGTCATCAGCGCCCCCGGCAGACCCCAGGCCAGGTGGGCGGCCATCCGCTCGTTGCTGACCGGGCCGCCGAGACAGAACTCGGTCTTGGCGCCGAGCCCCCGGCCGACCTCGTCGTGCGCGACGAGCTCGGCCTTGGCCCCGCACTCCTCCACCAGCCCGGCCAGCCACATCAGCGCGTAGGCGTCCCGGCGGGTCACCGTCTTCGCGTCCGACCCGGTGCCGACGCTGCGGTTCACGACGATCAGGCACTCGCCGCCGGCGGGCAGGCCGAAGAAGGCCCGTACCCGCTCCACCCTGCGGCGGCGCCGCAGGGCCTGGGCGAGCCAGCCGAGCCCGGCACTGATGGCGCTCGCCACCAGGCCCAGTACGACGTTGAGCACGTTGTCGGTCATCGGCGCCGTCCCTCCCCGTTCGAAACGGCGGACAGCCTAGCCGGGGGCGCCCGTCGGGACCATTGACGGTGCTGCCGGTGGTCCTTAGCGTTCGCCAAATGACGTTGAAGGCGGGGAAGTTGGGTGTCGCGGCGGCCGTACTGGCGGTGCTCGTGGCGGCGGGGTGCCAGACCGTGGGGTCGAGGGTGTCGCCCGGTGCGCCGACCTCGACGGCGGATCCGGCGCGAAGATTCGGGTGCCTCACCGAGGAACAGAACCGGATGAACGGCATCAACGTGCCGGCCGTGTCCGGGGTGCGGCCCGGGTACTTCCAGCAGTCCGACGCCGGAACGGCCAAGGTCGCGCTGTTCTTCTCGCACCAGCTCGGCGGTTCGATCTGCGACTGGGTGCCCTACCTGCCGGCCTTCACCGAGGCCGGGTACGCGGTGCTCGCCACCGAGGAGCCGGACAGCCCGGCGCGGGACGTCCCGGCGGCGCTGACCTGGCTGGGAGGGAAGGGCATCACCAAGGCGGTCCTGATCGGCGCCTCCAAGGGCGGCACCGGCTCGCTGGAGGCCGCGGCCGAGCGGTCGACCCCGCTGCCGGTGGCGGCGGTGGTCTCACTGAGCGGCCCGACCGACTACGCCGGGGACCACGCGCGCATCGCGGTGGCGAAGATCAAGGCCCCGGTGTTCTTCGCGGCGGAGGAGGACGACTCGCCCTTCGCGGACGACGCCAAGGACCTGTACGCGATCTCGGTGTCGCCCGCGAAGACGCTCAAGATCTACCCGGGCTCGCGGCACGGCGCCGACCTGCTCGCCGACGGTGCCCTGCGGGACGTCCTGGCCTTCCTGGCGCAGAACGTGCCGCCGCAGTGAGCTCGGACTAGTCGGTGGCCCAGAGGTCCGTGATGCGGACGCCGAGGCCGGCCAGCAGGGTGCGCAGCAGCGGCAGGGAGAGGCCGATGACGTTGCCCGGGTCGCCGTCGATGCCCTCGATGAACGGTGCGGAGCGGCCGTCCAGGGTGAACGCCCCGGCCACGTGCAGCGGTTCGCCGGAGGCGACGTAGGCGGCGACCTCGGCGTCGTCCGGGGTGCCGAAGCGGACGGTGGTGGAGGCGGTGGCCGAGGCCTGCTCGCCGGTCACGCTGTCGATGACGCAGTGGCCGGTGCGCAGCACGCCGGAGCGGCCGCGCATCGACTGCCAGCGGGCGAGCGCGTCGGCGGCGTCGGCGGGCTTGCCGAGGGCCCGTCCGTCGAGTTCCAGGACCGAGTCGCAGCCGATCACGAGCTCGCCGCCGACGAGTTCGGCGGCGACCGCCTTGGCCTTGGCCTCGGCGAGCACGAGGGCGAGTTCGGCCGGGGTGGCGGCGGTGATGGCGTCCTCGTCGACGCCGCTGACCACCACGCGCGGGTCGAGGCCCGCCTGGCGCAGCAGCCCGAGGCGGGCGGGGGAGGCGGAGGCGAGGACGAGGGCGCGCGGGTCGGTCATGCCCACCAGGGTAGGGGGTCGTGGTGTCGGCCGTTCGGGTGAACGGTGGTCCCCGCGGGGTCTCCGGGGGCTCTCGGTGGTATCCGCCGGGGGGCTTCGCGGGGCGCCGCGGTGGTCACAGCAGGAGCAGCACGGCGATCACGAGGAGGTAGGCGGCGAGCACACGGCCGGCGCGGTGCAGTTTCTCCTGCACCCGGCGGGCCTCGGGGGAGGGCTCGTCGCGGGGGTCTGACCAGAGCACCCCTCCAGGGTGCGCCGCGGGCCGGGCGGGGCGCCTGAGTATCCGTACTCAGGTTCCGGGCGATTCGGGCCGGAACGGAGTGCCTGGGGCAAGGGGCGCGGTGCTCGCGACAAGGAAAGGAGTGGGAAGTCGGCCCGGCCGACTTCCCACTCCTCAAGGTGTGCTGCGCGTGCTCAGCTCGCCCAGCCGGAGGTCCGCCAGGCGCTGACGCCGGGACGGACCGCGGGGCGGTGCAGACGGGCGCGGTCGTTCCACGGGGAGGCCGGGCCGACGCCCGCCCGGCGCGCCGCCTCGGCGGCGGCCTGCGCGGCGGCGGCCCGGGCCTGGACCACCGCCAGGACGGTGGCGAGCTCCTCGGGGGTCGGCTGCCCGTGCAGCACGTGGATCGGGGCCATGGCTCAATCCTCTCGCTACGGCCTTGTTCTGGGCAGTGGGCCTACAGGGGGATGTTGCCGTGCTTCTTCGGCGGGAGCACCTCGCGCTTGCCGCGCAGCGCCCGCAGGCCGCGGACGATGTGGCGGCGGGTCTCGCTCGGCGCGATCACCGCGTCCACGTAGCCGCGTTCGGCCGCGAGGTACGGGTTGAGCAGGGTGTCCTCGTACGAGGCGATGAGCTCGGCCCGCTTCTCCTCGGCGGTGCCGGTGGCCTCGGCCTCGGCGATCTCCCGGCGGTGCAGGATGTTGACCGCGCCCTGGGCGCCCATGACCGCGATCTGGGCGGTCGGCCAGGCCAGGTTGAGGTCGGCGCCGAGGTGCTTGGAGCCCATGACGTCGTAGGCGCCGCCGAAGGCCTTGCGGGTGATCACGGTGATCAGCGGCACGGTGGCCTCGGCGTAGGCGTAGATCAGCTTGGCGCCGCGGCGGATGATGCCGTCCCACTCCTGCTCGGTGCCGGGCAGGAAGCCGGGCACGTCGACGAAGGTCAGCACCGGGACGTTGAAGCTGTCGCAGGTGCGGATGAAGCGGGCGGCCTTCTCGCTGGCGTTGATGTCCAGGCAGCCGGCCAGGTCCATCGGCTGGCTGCCGACGATGCCCACCGACTGGCCCTCGACCCGGGCGAAGCCGGTGATGATGTTGCCGGCGAACAGCGGCTGGGTCTCCAGGAACTCGCCGTCGTCGACGATGTGCTCGATCACCTTGCGCATGTCGTACGGCTGGTTCGCCGAGTCCGGCACGATCGTGTCGAGTTCGAGGTCCTCGTCGGTGATGTCGAGGTCCGCCTGCTCGGGGTAGGACGGCGGGTCCGAGAGGTTGTTGGAGGGCAGGTACGAGAGCAGGCTCTTGACGTACTCGATCGCCTCCTTCTCGTCCGTGGCCAGGTAGTGCGCGTTGCCCGACTTGCTGTTGTGGGTGCGCGCGCCGCCCAGTTCCTCCATGCCGACGTCCTCGCCGGTGACGGTCTTGATGACGTCCGGGCCGGTGATGAACATGTGCGAGGTCCGGTCGGCCATCACGACGAAGTCGGTGATCGCGGGGGAGTACACCGCGCCGCCCGCGCAGGGGCCCATGATCAGTGAGATCTGCGGGATCACACCGGAGGCGTGCACGTTGCGGCGGAAGATCTCGCCGTACAGGCCGAGCGAGACCACGCCCTCCTGGATCCGGGCGCCGCCGGAGTCGTTGATGCCGATGACCGGGCAGCCGGTCTTCAGCGCGAAGTCCATGACCTTGACGATCTTCTCGCCGAAGACCTCGCCGAGGGAGCCGCCGAAGACGGTGAAGTCCTGGGCGAACACGGCGACCTGGCGGCCGTCGACGGTCCCGTAGCCGGTGACCACGCCGTCGCCGTACGGGCGGTTCTTCTCCTGCCCGAAGTTGGTCGAGCGGTGCCGGGCGAACTCGTCGAACTCGACGAAGGAGTCCTCGTCCAGCAGCTCCGCGACCCGCTCCCGGGCCGTCAGCTTGCCCTTGGCGTGCTGCTTCTCCACCGCCTTGGCGGAGCCGGAGTGCACCGCCTCGTCGATCCTGCGCCGCAGGTCGGCGAGCTTGCCCGCGGTGGTGTGGGGGTCGTACGGGGCCTCGGTCATTCCGGTGGCTCTCCCTGATCCTGGGCCGCGACCTGTTCGAGTGCGCGCGGACCGGAACGGGGGCCCGCACAGGAGGGCAGGGCGGCGCTGCGAACTACCGTTGGGTAGCGTAGCCAGCACGGAGGGCCAGACGTAACGCCCGGCCGTTATGGTCAGCGACACAGTTTTGTTGACGGCCGTTCTGCGGGACGATGGGACGGCGTGGGCCGTCGGGCCCGTCTAGGGTCGTTCCCATGAGCGCACCCGAGACCCCCCGCCGCAGTGGACTCCGCGGCTTCGGCCACGCCGGGCCGTCGCCGTGGACCGACTTGGACCGCCCGCCGCTGGACGAGGACGCGCTGCGCCGGGACCTGGTGCTCCCGGGAGGCCTGTGGACCTCGCTCGACGTCGTCACCGAGACCGGCTCCACCAACACCGACCTCGCCGCCCGCGCCCTGACCGGCGCGCCGCAGGGCGCCGTCCTGGTCGCCGAGGCGCAGAGCGCCGCGCGCGGTCGGCTGAACCGGCAGTGGACGGCGCCGCCGCGCTCGGGGCTGTTCCTCTCCGTCCTGCTGCGCCCCGAGGAGGTGCCGGTCGAGCGGTACGGCTGGCTGCCGATCCTGGTCGGCGTCGCCGTGGCCAGCACCCTGAACCGGGTCGCCGGCGTCGAGGTCGGGCTGAAGTGGCCCAACGACCTCCAGGTCGAGGTCGACGGCGCCGAGCGCAAGCTCGGCGGCATCCTGACCGAGCTGAGCGGCGGCGCCGTCGTCGCCGGGGTCGGCCTCAACGTCACGCTGCGCGAGGACGAGCTGCCCGTCCCCACCGCCGCCTCGCTCGCCCTGGCCGGCGCCGCCGTCACCGACCGCTCCACGCTGCTGCGCGCCCTGCTGCGCGAGTTCGCCGAGCTGTACGGCGACTGGACGGCCGCCGCCGGCGACCCGCACGGGAGCGACCTGCTCCGCGCCTACGTCGACCGCTGCACCACGCTCGGGCGCCCGGTCAAGGTGCACCTGCCGGGCGACATCGAGCTCACCGGCGAGGCCGTGGCGATCGACGGCGACGGGCGGCTGGTGGTTCGTACGCCGGAGGGCGCGCGCCGTGCGGTGGGCGCGGGGGACGTCGTCCACGTGCGCCCCGAACCCCGCTGAACGGCAGTCTTCACCTCTCCTTGACTCGGGCGGATGCCCCGGATCACGCGATTCCGTGCGAACATTCCACCTGGCAGCGGTGTGAGGCGCGCCACTGTCCGCCCGGGTGGCGGACGGGCGCCCGGACAGGTAGGACACGAGGAAAGTGCGGCGACCGCACGGGGACGGACCGGTGGCAGAGGACGGCAGCAACGGCGGGACGGCGGACAGCCACGACCAGACGGTCGCGCTCGAACTCGAACGCCTGATCCTGGACGCACCGCGCCGCTACACCCCCTACCAGGCCGCGAGGGCCGCCGACGTCCCGATGGAGCTGGCCACCCGCTTCTGGCGGGCGATGGGCTTCCCCGACATCGGACAGTCCCGGGCCCTCACCGACGGTGACGTGATCGCGCTGCGCCGACTGGCCGGACTGGTCGAGTCCGGCCTGCTCAGCGAGTCGATGGCGATCCAGGTGGCCCGCTCCACCGGGCAGACCACGGCGCGGCTGGCCGGCTGGCAGATGGACACCTTCCTGGAGAACCTCACCCAGTCCGTCGAGCCCGGCCTCACCCGCGCCGAGGTCGCCTACCCGCTGGTCGAGCTCCTGCTGCCCGAGCTGGAGCAGTTCCTCGTCTACGTCTGGCGGCGCCAGCTGGCCGCCGTCACCGGGCGGGTCGTGCAGGCCGCCGAGGACCACGAGATCACCAGCGGCCGGCTCGCCGTCGGCTTCGCCGACCTGGTCGGCTTCACCCGGCTCTCCCGGCGGCTGGAGGAGGAGGAACTCGGCGAGCTCGTCGAGACCTTCGAGAACACCTGCTCCGACCTGATCGCCGGGCAGGGCGGCCGGGTCATCAAGACCCTCGGCGACGAGATCCTCTACGTCTCCGAGGACCCGGTGACCGCCGCCGAGATCGCGCTCGGCCTGATCGACGCGCTCGCCGAGGACGAGACCATCCCCGCGCTGCGGGTCGGCATGGCCTTCGGCACCGTGACCTCCCGGATGGGCGACGTCTTCGGCACCACCGTCAACCTGGCCAGCCGGCTCACCTCCATCGCGCCCAAGGACGCCGTGCTGATCGACGGCGAGTTCGCCGCCGCGCTGGAGCAGAACGGCAGTGTCGCCCCGCCCGACGCGGACGGGCCCGGCCTCGCCGAGGCGCTCTCGGCCGCCGCCGGGATGCCCGCCTCCGGGCTTCCGCTGCCCTCGTCGGACTCCGGGCACCGCTTCCACCTGCAGCCGATGTGGCGGCGGCCGGTGCGGGGGCTCGGGCTGGTCGAGCCCTGGCTGCTGTCGCGGCGGCTCAAGCCGGAGTAGCCGACGGGAGTCGGGGTAGCCGAGGCTGGTCGGGGTACCCGGGCTGGGGCCTGGGGTCGGGTTTGCGGCTGGGGCCGGGTGCCTGCCGGTGAACCGGCGACGGGCGTATGGGGTGAAACGGGGCATAACCGGGTGAAGTCGCCATAGTCTTGGTGCAGCGGCCGGGACGGGTGCGGCCGCCCTCGGTAGGACCGGGCACAGGGAGCGGGGCGAGCCGGTGAGCAGTGAGGCGACCATGACGGACCGCGGCTGCGACTGCGACGCCTCCGGGCGGCCCGCCGCCCTGCCCGACCTGCGGCTGCAGTCCGTGGTCGAGCTCGCCCAGGACATGGCCGGGGCGCTCACCCCCCTGGAGGCCGTCCGGGCCGCCGCGGCCCGCGCCACCGAGGCGCTCGGCGCCACCATGGCCGCCGTCTCCGTCTGGGACCGCGAGTCCGGGCGGCTGCGGGTCCTCGTCAACCACGGCGACCTCGCCCCCGGTGAGGAGGAACAGCCCGAGGACGAGTCCTACCCCGTCGCCGACTTCCCCGAGATCGTCACCTATCTGGAGGAACGCTGGACCACCGGACGGCTGCCGCGCGCCTGGCTGCAGACCGCTGAGAACAGCGAACCCCACGCCGGTCACGTGCATCCCACCGCCGGCGCGTACTGCCAGGAACGCGCCGCAGCGCTGCGCCGGCGCGGGCGGGGCTGCTGCGTCGTCGCGCCGATCGTCCTGCACGGGCAGGCCTGGGGTGAGCTCTACCTGGCCCGGGCCGCCGGGATGCCCGAGTTCACCGAGGCCGACGCCGACTACGCGACCCTGCTGGCCGCCCAGGTCTCGGCCGGGCTCGCCCAGACCGAGCGCCTCGCCGACCTGCGCAAGCTCGCCTTCTCCGACCCGCTCACCGGCCTCGCCAACCGGCGCGCGGTGGACGCCCGGTTGGAGAACGCCCTGGAGGCGCACAACCGGGACAACACCGTCGTGTCGCTGGTCGTGTGCGACGTCAACGGCCTCAAGCGGGTCAACGACCAGCTCGGCCACGAAATGGGCGACCGCCTGCTGGAACGATTCGCCCACCAGCTGTCGCTGGCCGCCGCCAAACTGCCCGGCAGCCTCGCGGCCCGGCTCGGCGGCGACGAGTTCTGCCTGCTCGTGGAGGGCCAGAAGGCCGACGAGGTCGTGGCCGTCGCCGAGGAGCTGTGCGCGCGGGCGCTGGCGCTGTCCGAGGGGGAGGGCGTGGCGTGCGGGGTCGCCTCGACGGGGGATTCCATCGGGCCCGTCACCACCCCCGACCGCCTCTTCCGGCTCGCCGACGCCGCCCAGTACCGGGCCAAGGCCGCCCGCGCCGCCCACCCCGTCGTCGCCGGGCGCAGCCACGGGCCCGGCTTCTCGCCCGACCCCACCGTGCTGCTGGCCGACGCCGCCGACCCCCACCACCGGGCGGACGGGCGCGGGCGGCCCGGCGGTCGGATGGGCAACGGCGACCGCCGGCGGTTCAGGGGTGCCGCGCACAGCGCCGACCCCGGGCAGTTGCTCACCGCCGTCCTGTCCGCCCTCGACCAGCACAGCGCCGCGAGGACCGTCCACAGTGCCGACACCCTCGGCAAGCTGGTGGTCGTCGCCGAGGCCGCCGCCCGGCTGCTGGACGCGGTGGGGTGGTGGGTGTCGTACGTGCCGCCGGGGTCCCAGCTGATGCGGACCGCCCAGCACGCCGTCTACCGGATGACGAGCGGGCCCAGCAGCACTCGTGCCGAGACCCAGCGCGCCCAGATCGAGGCCCCGGACGCGGTCTTCGATCTCCGGCACTACCCGATGACTCGACGGGCCGTTCGGGGCGGTGCGTTCGCCCTCCGGGCGGGGGCGGCGGGGAACGACCCGGCGGAGGAGGCGATGCTCGTCGTCTCCGGCTACCGGGGGATGGTCGCGGCGGGTGGGCAGAATCCGGCGGGTGGCTGGCTCGTGGAGCTGTTCGCGGATGATGCGACGCTTCCTCTGGGGCAGGCGGCTTGTGCGATGCGGGCGTTGGTGGCGGTGGCGCTTTCGGGGCCGGCTTCGCCGCCGGGGGTGTGAGGGTTCCGCTGCGCGGGGCTTCGGGGTCGTGGGCTTGGGGTGTGGTCGTGGGCTTTCGGGTGGGTGGGGTTCGCCGGGGGTGGCTGCGGGGGTGG